>NZ_JAGINT010000001.1:1580320-1896384 GCF_017876295.1 Kribbella aluminosa
ATGACAAGCACCCGTGTGTTGACGTCCGCCGCTACCGCTGTGCCGGTCCGCAGTGTGGCGACCGTGGAACAGTTGCTGGCGGCACCGATCGCCGCCGTGAGCGCAGGCTCGCTGGTCAAGGTGCTCGGCTACCACGCGGCCGGCGACGGCGGCGGTATGACGGTCCGCTGGGACCCAGGCAGTACGGTGCCGGGCAACGGCGGAACTGTCCTCGATCCAGGTTCGGCCGCCGGCCGTTGGCTTCAGGTGCACGACGGGATCGGTGACTTCCGGCGGTTCGGGCTCTTCGGCACCACCGAGGGGGCTGACGACGCGCTGGACGCGATGGTGAACGATCCGGCGATCCACCGCGTCGAGGCGCACACCGATCTTCGCTTCGCCCGCCGGCACACGTATTTCCGGAGCGATCTCGAGCTGGACTTCGGCGGCCGCACCGTCGTGACCAAAGGCATCGAGCGGAACACCCACGACAATCCCTTCGGTGCGGTGCTGTACTTCCGCGGCAACCGTGCGGCGACGTCGGTCACGGTCACGCTGGCCGCACCACTCGCCGAACTCGGCGACGTGTTCGAGGTGGCCGACTCGGCCGCGTTCGGAGTCGGCACCTGGTGGGCGGTCGAGAGTGACGTCGTACCTGGTGGTGGCCAGTACGAGCGCGAGCTGCAGAAGCTGCTGCAGGTCACCGAGGTGGTAGACGCCACGCATGTGCGCTTCAACTACCAGAACGGCTGGGCGTTCGCGGCCGGACGGAAGCTCACCTACACGAAGGTCGAGCCGGTCGAACAGGTGCACGTCCGCAACCTGGTGTTCATCGGCGCTGACGCAGGGGTGAAGGATCCGTACGTCGACGGCAGTGGCGGCCCGGACGAGTTCGAGTACACCGGCTCGCATCCGGTGGCCTTCGAGTACGCCGTTCACTGCGACGTGTCCGGCATCCACGCCACCGGCACCTGGTGGCCGGTGATCATGCGCCGCTGGTGTACGTACTTCCGCACCACGCAGTGCTCACTGAAGAACCCACCGACGGTCTTCTACGGCGGGGCCGGCTATCTCACCCAGCAGATCTACTGCCTCTACGGGCACATCGCCGACTGCCTGTCGTCCAACGCCCGGCATCTCAACGACCTCACAGCCTCCGCCCATTGCCTGGTGGAGAACTGCCACGGCGACGGGGACGATGCCGGCGGCAACCCGTTCACCACGCACGGCCAGTACGAGCACGACCTCACATTCGTCGGCAACAGCGGACTGATGGACATCGCCAACTCCGGCTCGCTGTGGGGTACGTCGGCCAAACGGATCACGATCCGCAAGCACCGGATGTCGTGGTTCGTGGCGCTCACGAAGATCACCGACCTGACCTTGGAGGATGTGCACGTCACGGCCCGTTCGACCTTCGACCCCGGCGGCACGTTCCAGGTCAACGCCGACGGCCTGCAGGTGCGCGGATGCACAGGAGTGACGCTCAACATCGGCCGGCGCTCGACCAGGTCGAACAGACCCAACCTCATCAGCGACTGCAGTTTCTCGTCGCCGGCCGGTACGACGATCGGTCAGACGCCGATCGATGTTCCCCTGACGTTCCGCCGGTGCACCTTCACCGGGGTGGACGGCTGGGTGTTCAACTCGTCCGGATCCGTGCACTTCGAGGACTGCACGGTGACCGGCACGCCAACCGGTGCTCCGGTCACGTTCAAGAATGCCGACATCGTCGTCACCGGCGGCCGCTGGACCGATGTCGGGCTCCAGCTCACCGCGGTCCGCGACCAGCGGCTGCACGTGGGCGGAGGCGTGCGCTTCAGCGGCACCAACCGCGTGAAGGCGCTGTTGTCCCGCCAGGCCGGACCGGGCATCGTGACCTGGGAACTCGGCGGCTACTCGTCCACAGTGCCCGGGAGCGACACCGCGCACCTGCTGATTGATGCCGGCGGCAATCACTATCGCTGCACCGGTACGACGTTCGAAGGCGGCCGGATCGTACTCACGGCAGCCGCCTTCGCCGATTCGTCGTACGCGCTCCACACCCGCAATGTCGAGACCGCGGTCACCCGCGACGTCCCGGCCGGCTCCGACCGGCTGTCCGTCGGCGACAACCTGACTTTCTGACCACGTAAGGAGAATCGTCATGTCCGGTAAGGGATTCATGGCGCGCAGGTCCGTGCTCCTCGCCGCCGGTGCCGGAGGGCTGGCTATCGCCGGGCCAGGCGCGCTGACCGCGGCGTCCGCCGACGAGAGGAATCGGCCTGTCCCTGCCTTCGGCGTGGCGACCGTTGCCGACCTGCTGGTGCTGCGCACCGCGGGCCAGGCGCCGGGGACCGCGGTCGAGGTACTCGGCTACCTGTCGCCTGGTGATGGCGGCGGCCAGCTCGTTCGCTGGGATCCGGCGAGTCAGGCGGTCGCCAATGGCGGCACCGTGTTCAAGCCGGCCGCCGGAACCGGCCGGTGGCTCGCCGTCCACGACGGCGTCACCGACTTCCGCAAGTTCGGCATCTTCGGTGCGACTGTCACGGCCGACGCCGCGCTGGAGGCGATGGTGAACGATCCTGCGATCCACCGGATCGAAGCGCACACCGATCTGCAGTTCGCGAAGCGGCACGTCTTCCACCGCTCGTTCCTCGACCTCGACTTCGGCGGGCACACCGTGGTCACCTACGCGATCGAGCCGACCGGCCCGGACGAGCCGTTCGCCGCGGTGATGTTCTTCCAGGGCACGTTGTCCGGGACCGTCGTCACCCGTGCACTGGCTGAGCCGGCACCGGAGCTGCGCGACGTGTTCGAGGTCGGCGACTCCTCCAAGTTCGAGGTCGGCTCGTGGTGGACCGCGGTCTCGGACCAGGCCAGCTGGGACACGCCGAAGCCCGGCCGGGACCAGCGCGAGCTGCAAAAGTTCGTCCAGGTCACAGAGATCGTCGATGACTCGCACATCCGCGTGAACTACCTCAACGGCTGGCACCTCGCGGCCGGCCGAGTGGTCACCTGGACCAAAGTCGAACCGGTACAGCACGTCAACGTCCGCAACCTCGTCTTCCGCGGCAAGAAGGTGGCCCCCGACCAGCCCGCGCTCGGGTCCAACCCGTTCGCGTTCGAGTTCGCGGTGCACTGCAACGCCAGCAACATCCACGGTACGGCGACGTTCTGGCCGCTGGTGATGCGTCGTTACAACACGCACTACCGGACCGAGCAGTGCACCCTGGCCAACCCGAGCAGTGTCACGTGGGGTGGCGCCGGGTACCTGACCCAGCAGATCTACTGCCTGTACGGGCACGTGTCCGACTGCCACGTATCGAACAGCCGGCACCTCAACGACTTCACTGGTTCGGCGTACTGCTACGTCACCAACTGCCACGGCGACGGCGACGACCAGGGCCCGTTCGTGACCCACGGACAGTACGAGCACGACCTCGTGTACACCGGCAACTCCGGGCTGATGACGTTCGCGAACTCCGGGGCACAGTGGGGTGGCCGGGCAAAGCGGATCACCGTACGCAAGCACATCTGCTCCTGGTTCGTGGCGCGAGTGAAGATCACCGACCTGACGCTCGAGGACGTCCGGGTGATCGGCAAGCCAGGTCTGGCCGGGTCCGGGATGCTCTGGGTGAACGCCGACGGCGTCCAGCTTCGCGGATGTCAGGCGAGCGACACGCTGATCATCTCGCAGACCACTACGGACTCGGCGCGGCCCAACGTGATCGAAGGCAGCGTCTTCGCCTTCACCGCAGCCGCGACCGAGATCGTCCAGGCGTCTACGATCACTCCGGTTCACTTCGACCGTACGACGTTGCTCAACCTCGACGGCCACAAGTTCAGCGGCACCGGCGCGCTCACGTTCACGGGCTGCACGCTGCGCGGCTCCTCACCGGGCGCGGCACCGCTCACCGTCGCGGCCACGGACCTGGCCGTGCGATCCGGCGAAACGGTCAACACCGGGTTCGTGCTGGGCGCTGCAACCGATCAGCGGGTCGAGCTCGGGTCCGGCGCACGGCTTGGCGGAACGAACTCAGCCAAGGCATTGCTGTCCCGAGTGGTCGGTGCCGGGACGGTGCGTTGGGAGCTCGGTGACTACGCCAGCTCGACGGCCGATACCGCGACGGCTCACCTGGCGCTGACCGGCGGGACGAACACATACCGCGCAGTGGGAGCCCGGTTTACCGGTGGCCGGCTGCTCCTCGCCGCGGCGGCCTTCGGCGGTACGTCGTACCTGCAGCACACAGCCTGCGTCGAAGAAGGCGTCGAGCGGACCGAGCTGCCGCCGGACAGCCCGCGGATCAGCATCGCCGGAAACCTCACGATCTGAGCCTGGGGACACACAGATGACCAACAGGCCGGTCCGTCTGGCGCTGGTGGGTGCCGGCAACCGCGGCCAGACGTACACGCGCTGGGCACACAGCAATCCCGACCGCGTGACGCTGGTCGCGGTCGCGGACCCGCATTCGCGGCAGCGCGAGCGGGCGGCGGCCGGGGCGAAGGACCCTGATGCCGTACGGCGCTTCGAGGACTGGCGGGCGCTGATCGGCAGCGACGTCGAGTACGACGCGGTGCTGATCGCCACCCAGGACCGGGAGCACGCGGAGCCTGCGATCGCCTTCGCCGGCCAGGGGAAGCACATCTTGCTGGAGAAGCCGATGGCGCCGACGGAGGACGAGTGCCGGCGGATCGTCGCCGCGGTCGAGGACGCCGGCGTCTTGTTCGGGGTGTGCCACGTTCTGCGGTACACGCCGTACACCGACCTGGTGAAAGAGGTCATCGACTCGGGCATGCTCGGCGACGTCGTCGACGTACAGCACCTTGAGCCGGTCGGCTGGTGGCACATGGCGCACTCCTACGTCAGGGGACCGTGGCGCAAGGAGGCCGAGTCCACGCCGATGCTGCTCGGCAAGTCCTGCCACGACCTCGACTGGATCGCCTACGTCACCGGTCGGCGGATCGAACGGGTGGCGAGCTTCGGCGGACGTCGCCACTTCCGCGCGGACAACAAGCCCACCGATGCCGCAAGCCGCTGCCTGGACTGCGCCATCGAGCCCGACTGCCCCTACTCGGCGCTGAAGCTCTACCTGCCGGTCCTGCGCGAGCAAGGCAACGTGTGGCCGGTCAGCGTGGTTACCGACGCCGAGGGCGAGGCCGGGATGCTCGACGCTCTGCGGACCGGGCCGTTCGGACGGTGTGTTTACGACTGCGACAACGACGTTGTCGACCACCAATCGGTGGTGATGGAGCTGAACGGCGGCGCGAACGCGACGTTCACGATGACCGCGTTCAGCGAGCAGACGCACCGGCAGACCAGGATCTTCGGCACCCACGGCTGCCTGGAGGGCGACGGCGAGAAGATCACCGTCGTGGACTTCCGGAACGGCGCAACGCTGGTCATGGACGCCCCCGTCGTTGGGGGATCCAACGCCGCGAGCGACCACGGGGGTGGCGACCAGGGCGTCATGGACGCCTTCACCGCCGCGGTCGCCACCGGCGACGCCACCCTGATCCGATCCGGACCGGGGGAATCGCTCGACAGTCACCTGGCCGTCTTCGCGGCCGAGCAATCTCGGCACAACGCCGCGGTGGTCAGCATTCACACGAAAGAAGGTCAATCATGAAACGGCTCCTCGCCCTCGCAGCTGCGCTCTGCCTCGGCGTCGTCACGGCCTGCGGCTCCGGTGGTTCCGGCGAATCGGGCTCCGACAGCGGATCGGTGACGATGTGGATCTATCCGGTGGTACCGGACCAGGCCAAGCACCAGGCCTTCTGGGACCAGCAGATCGCCGACTTCAAGAAGGTCAACCCGAACATCGATGTCAAGGTCGAGATCTTCCCGTGGCCGCAGCGAGACCAGAAACTGCAGACCGCGATCGCCGCCGGCAAGGGGCCGGACGTGGTGTATCTGATCCCGGACCAGCTGCCGAAGTACGCGAAGAACCTCGAGCCCGCCGACTCCTACCTGTCCGACCAGGACAAGGCTGACTACCTGGACAACGCGAAGGCGGCGGTCACCTACGACGGCAAGATGCTCGGCGCCCCGATCCTCACCAGCACCAGGCCGCTGGTCTGCGACCGCAAGGCGTTCCAGGCCATCGGCGAGACGTCGTACCCGAAGACCTGGGACGACCTGCTTGCCCTGGCGCCGCGGTTCAAGGCCAAGGGTATCGACGCGACCAACTACTTCGCCTCGCCGGACGCGACGCTGAACGAGAGCTTCTACCCGCTGCTCTGGCAGGCCGGTGGCGACACCTTCTCCCCCGATGGCAAGTCCGTGGCCTTCGACACCGAAGCCGGTGTCAAGGCGCTGGAGTTCCTGAAGCGGCTGGTCGACGGCGGGTACGTCGAGAAGGATCTGCTGTCATCGATCCCGAATCTCGAGCAGACTCACATCGCTCAGCACAAGGTTGCTTGCACTTGGCAACAGGCGCCGGCCGATGTCGAGAGTTTCTGGGGCAAGGAGAACGTCGTGGTGCTGCCGCCGCTGACGGAGGCCAAGAGCGTCGGGTACGGCACCGTGGGCTCGCTGTCGATTCTCTCGGCCGCGAAGTCGAAGGCCGCCGCCGGCAAGTGGGTCGCGTTCGCGAGCCAGCCGAACGTGGCCAAGCAGTACGACCTGGCGGCGAATCTGTTCTCGCCCCGGAAGTCGACCGGTCAGCTGTACCCCAATGACCCGGTACAGAGCGCCATGGAGAAGACGGTCACGCTCACCACAGTCGGCACGCTGAACGCGAAATCCCGTGACGTGATGGCCGTCCTCGCGCCGGAGATCCAGGCAACGCTGCTGGGGAAGAAGTCCCCGCAGGATGCACTGAGCTCGGCCGCGGACCAGGCGAAGGGCCTGCTCGGCCAATGACCGCCACGATCGAGCGGGGCGCACCGGCAGGGCCGACCAGCCCACCGGCGCGCCCACGGCGCTCGCCGCTGCAGCGCCGCGAGGCGAGGCTCGGGTTGCTGTTCGCGTTGCCCTGCTTCCTGCTGTTCCTCGCATTTCGCTTCGGTCCCGGGCTGGCCGGGGTCGCGCTGGCGTTCTTCCATTACGAGGTAGGCGATACGCCGCGCTTCACCGGGCTGGCGAACCTGAGCCGCTTGTTGAGCGACGACCTGTTCTGGCAGGCGCTGCGGGTGACGGTGGTGTACAGCGTGATCGCCGTACCGTTGTCCCTGGTGTGCTCGCTCGCGATGGCGCTGCTGGTGCGGAAGAAGTTCCGTACCGTGGCGTTCTTCCGGTCGGTGTTCTTCCTGCCCGTCGTCACCAGCTTGGTGCTCGCGGCAACGGTCTTCACCTGGATCTTCTCCTCGGACGGCCCGTGGACCCGGATGACCGGGCCGGCGCTCGGTTGGCTCGGTGGGTACAACGGTTCCTGGTTGGCGAGTTCGGTCTGGGTGTTGCCGGCGATGGCGCTGGTGAGTGTGTGGTCCAGGTTCGGCTACGGGATGCTGATCATCCTGGCCCGCTTACAGGACCTTCCGGCGGAGCTGGAGGAGGCGGCGCTGACGGACGGCGCCAACTCCTGGCAGCGCTTCCGCTACATCGTGCTTCCGCAACTCAAACCGGCGTTGTTCTTCTTGGCGGTGATCGAGACCACCGGATCGTTCCAGGTGTTCGACCTGGTGTATGTGATGACTGGCGGTGGCCCCGCGCACGGCTCGTACACGTTGGTGTTCCAGTTGGTCGACCAGGGCTTCAAGTTCTTCGACCTCGGTTACGCCAGCGCGATCGGGCTCGCGCTGTTCGTGATGACGATCGTCGTCGCCATCGTGCAGCGGCTGACCCTGGGGAGGGAGTCATGAGGACATCACCAGCCTGGCGGGTGCTGCGCGGCCTGCTGCTGTGCATTGCCGCCGTCGTGACGATCTTCCCGTTCTACGCGATGGTGATCCTGAGCCTGAAGCCGGCTGAGGCCGTCAGGTTCCCTCGGAGCCTGTTGCCCGGTGGGCTGACCACCGAGGCGTATCACGCGGTGATCGGTGGGCAGGGTCTGTGGGGCTGGGTCCTGAACACACTGCTGTACTCGGTGATCAGCGTCGTCGCCGTGCTGCTGCTCGCGTCGATGGCCGGCTATGCCTTTGCGAAGAAGCGGTTCCGTGGCCGGGAGGCGATGTTCTGGTCGTTCCTGTCGATGGTGATGGTGCCGTATCACGTCACGATGATCCCGACGTTCATTCTGCTGTCCAAGGCCGGCGGCGTGGACACCTACTGGGGCCTCATCCTGCCGACCCTGGCCAACGCGCAGGCGGTCTTCTTGATGCGTCAGTTCATCCTGACTCTGCCGGACGAACTGTTCGAGGCGGCCAGGCTGGACGGCTGCGGTGAGTGGCGGCTGTTCCTGACCATGGTGCTGCCGCTGTGCAAACCAGTGCTCGCGACGCTCGGCACGTTCGTCTTCCTGTGGCATTGGAACGACTTCCTCTGGCCACTGATCGTGATGCAGGGCCGAGAGCACTGGACCCTCACCGTCGGCATCGCATCGCTGCAGCAGGAGCAGGTGCCGCTCAACGTCGTACTGGCCGGGTCGGTCGTGGCGCTGGTGCCGATCTTCTGCGCGTATCTCGTCGGCCAGCGGTACTTCACCGAGGGCGTGACCATGTCCGGAATCAAGGGGTAACGAAATGTTCTCATCAGTCGACGCGCTGAACGACCGTCTCACCACACCGACCGATGCGCTGATCGCCGACCTGGCGAAGGGCGGCGGCGACCTTGTCATCCTCGGTGCCGGCGGCAAGATGGGCCCGACCTTGTCGTTGTTGGCCCGGCGCGGTCTGGACGCTGCGGGTCGCGGCGACGACCGGGTGCTCGCGGTTTCGCGATGGTCGGATGAGCGGGCCAAGGCCACGGTCGAGGCCAGCGGGATCACACCAGTGTCCTTCGATCTGCTGTCCGACGCCGATCTCGCCGAGTTGCCGGACGCCGCGGACGTGGTCTTCATGATCGGCGCCAAGTTCGGCACGGCCTCGGCGCCGTCGCTGGCTTGGGCGGTCAACGCGGCACTGCCGGCGAAGGTCGCCGAGCGGTACGCCGACGCCCGGATCGCGGCGTTCTCGACCGGCAACGTGTACCCGCTGGTGCCGCTCGGTTCCGGCGGCAGCCGAGAGACCGACACGGTCGGGCCGGTCGGTGAGTACGCGATGTCGTGCCTCGGCCGGGAGCGTGTCTTCGAACACGCCGCCGAGCTCCGCGGCACGAAGGTGTCGGTCCTCCGGCTGAACTACGCCGTCGATTTGCGGTACGGCGTACTCGCGGATCTCGCCACACAGATCGTTGCCGGTGCACCGGTGGACGTCACGACCGGCGCGGTCAACGTGGTCTGGCAGGGGTACGCCAACGAGGTGGCGTTACGCAGCCTCGGTCACGCCAGCAGCGATGTCTTCACGCTGAACGTCACCGGCCCGGAGCTCGCGTCGGTACGACGTCTTGCCGGCGACCTCGCGTCCGCACTGGGACGGCCGGTGTCGTTCACCGGCCAGGAGGCGCAGACCGCGTTGCTCAACGACGCGTCGCGCTGCCACGGTCTGTTCGGCTACCCGGACGTTTCACTGGCAACGCTGGTCGACTGGCAAGCCGAGTGGGTCGCGGCAGGTCTGCCGATGGTGGACAAGCCGACCAAGTTCGCCGTACGGGATGGGAAGTTCTGATGCCCCTCATGCCCCTGGACGTCGCCGCGCTGCTCTCGGCGGGGACGGTGATCCCCGCTCACCCCTTGGCGCTGACCGCTGACCGCAGGCTCGACGAACGCCGGCAACGGGCGCTCACTCGCTACTACCTCGCGGCGGGCGTGGGAGGCTTGGCGGTCGGGGTGCACACCACCCAGTTCGAGATCCGCGAGGCCGGGCTGCTGCGACCTGTGCTCGAGCTCGCCGCCGAAGTATCAGGCGCTGAAGCCGGGCGACCCGTGGTGAGGATTGCCGGGGTGTGCGGCCCGACCGCGCAGGCCGTCGCCGAGGCAGCGCTTGCAGCAGAGCTGGGCTATCACGCCGTGCTGCTGTCGCCGGCGGTCGCTGGCGCTTCCGAGGAGGACCTGCTGGACCGGGCCCGCGCGGTCGGGGAAGTATTGCCGCTGGTCGGCTTCTATCTCCAGGAGGCGGTCGGCGGTCCGGTGCTGTCGCTGGATTACTGGCGAGCGTTCGCGGCGATGGAGTCCGTCGTCGCGATCAAGGCGGCTCCGTTCAACCGGTACCGAACGATGGATGTGGTCCGGGCGGTGGCTGAATCCGGCCGTGAGATCGCGCTCTACACCGGCAACGACGACGCGATCGTGCACGACCTGCTCACGGATTTCGGCGACGACCAGCCGCACTTCGTCGGCGGACTGCTCGGTCAGTGGGCCGTGTGGACCCGGCGAGCCGTCGAACTGCTGGCACAGATCAAGCATGCACGAGCCGGCGCTCCGGAGGCGCTGGCACTCTTGAACGGTCGGGCGGCCGGCATCACCGACGCGAACGCGGCGGTGTTCGACGCGGCCAACGGCTTCGCCGGTGTGATCGCCGGCGTCCACGAGGTCCTTCGTCGCCAGGGGCTGCTGGCCGGGACCTGGTGCCTGGACGAGAAGGAGACGTTGTCGCCGGGGCAGGCCGACGAGCTCACGCGGGTTTGTACGGCGTACCCATGGCTGGTCGACGACGACTTCGTGGCGGAGCACCGGGACACATGGCTGAGCTGAACATCCTGTGTGCGGTGGCCCCCGACCTTCGACGGCAGTTCTTCGGCGTCGACCCGGACCTGCGCGGACTGGGGGGTGTACGACTGCTGGATGATCCGGCCAGGCTGGTCGCGGCCGGCTTGGCCGGTATTGACGTGCTGATTACTTCATGGGCGACGCCCCAGCTGAACGCGCGCCTGATCGCCGAGGCGGACGCGCTACGCCTGGTGATGCACACCGGGGCATCGGTGAAACCGATCGTCAGCGGCGCGCTGTTCGACCGCGGCGTCCAGGTCAGCCAGGCCGGCCAGGGGATGGCGCGGTCGGTTGCAGAAGTGGCTCTGACCTTCACGCTGATGCTGCTGCACCAGGTGCCGCGATTCGACCGCGCGCTGCGGTCCGGCGCGACCTGGGATCAGGCCGAGCATGCACCGCCGCGACACGAGCTCGCCGGTTGCCGGGTCGGCGTGCTGGGAGCGTCCCGCACCGGCAGGGCGTACCTGGCTCTGGTGCGGGCCCTCGGCGCCGACGTCGCGGTATCAGACCCGACGCTGTCCGCAGCGGACGCCGAAGCGCTCGGTGTTACCCTGCTCGGCGTCGACGACCTGCTCCATCGCTCGCAGATCGTCGCCCTGCACGCGCCTGTACTTCGCGAGACGCGGCACCTGATCGGTGCGCGCGAACTGGCGCTGATGCCGGACGGCGGCGCACTGGTCAACACCGCACGATCCTGGCTGACCGACGAGGCCGCGCTGCTGGCCGAACTGCGCAGCGGGAGGCTGTCGGCCGGCCTGGACGTCTTCGACATCGAGCCGTTGCCTGTCGACGCCGAGCTCAGGTCACTACCCAACGTCGTACTGACGCCGCACCAGGCCGCAGGCACCGTCGAAGGCCGGCTGCGGCAGGGCAGCATCGTTCTCGACGAGATCGAGCGGTTCCGGACCGGGCACCCGCTCGAGCACGAGGTGACACGAAAGTCGCTGCGATGGATGGGGTGACGATCCGGCGCGCCGTCGCCGGTGATGCGGTACCCATGGTGTGGCGAGCCGCGTTCGGAGACGTGCCGTGGCAGGTGCCGCTGTATGTGCAGGACGCAGGCAGATTCGAGCGCACATTCGTCGCGGTCTCGGGACGTACGGTGCTCGCGACCGTCTACTACCTGATTCGCCCGATCCGCGGCCTGGACGGGGCACCCGTCCCGGTCGGGTGCGTCGCCAACGTCGCCAGCCTGCCACACGCCCGTGGCCGGGGACTGGTGCGCTGGCTGCTCGCCGAGGCGATCACGGACATGGAGCGTCACGATGTGGCCTGGTCGCTGCTGTTCACCGGCACGCCAGGAGTGTACGAACGGTCCGGCTGGCAGACACTGACACGGCACTATCGCGCCGGCCGCATCGCGCAGCCCGGTCAGACGATGACCGGAGTGGACGTCTGGGACGCGAGCCTGCAGGAGTGGCCGGTCCTCGCCCAGCTGTACGACACCTTCAACGCGTCCCGACCACTCACGACGGTCCGCACCGCCTCGGATTGGCAACGCCGGGTTCGGATCTGGTACGCCGACTCGCAGATCCTCCTCGCCGGGCCGCGAGATGAGCCCAACGGCTACGTTGTGCTGCGATGGGACGCCGGCGAAGCAGAGGTGCAGGAGATCGGTGTCAAGTCCGTCGCGGCGGCCGCTGCGCTGCTTGACGCGGTGGCAAGACGCGCGCTCGCCCGGGGCGTAGACCAGTGCCGACTGCGGCTACCTGACGACCCGCTGCTGACTCGCCCTACCCGCGACCTGCTCACGACACCCCTGTCGGACGTGACGGATGCTACCGCGATGATCCGGCCGGTCACACGGCCCGCCGACTGGTTCGGGCCCGATGCGGTGCACTGGCCTGCAGACTATTTCTGACCACACTCTTGCTCGACAAGACCTGAGTTGCTTGACGGGAAACCAGGACTACATCTTGCTGAGCGGGAGATCGTCGAAGGCTAGGCAGGGAAGGCCGAGTTCGGCGGCCAGGTCGAGCAGGCGGGTGAGACGTGCGGGGGTGATGTAGTTGGCCTCGTGGGTGTCGGCGATCGCGTGCGCGTAGAGCGTCAGGGCCTCGTTGCGCTCGGCGGCCCGGTGGAGCGCCCCGGCGAGGGCGACGTCGGTCAGGCCGCGTGGCTGGAAGTTGCGGCCGTTGTCGGCGCCCGCGCCGAGCAGTACTCGGCGTCCGGGGAGGTCGGCGACCGATGTGAAGATCGCATCGACCTGCGCAGGCTCCATGCCTTCGGGGACAGCGCATCCACCCCGTAGCCGCCCGAATACCTCGGTGAGTACCGCATCCGTGGCATCCGAGCGCACGGAGACCGGATAGGCGAAGCACCGGGGATCCAGCCCTTCCGCCCGCAACCCGGCGACACACGGGTCGATCTCCTCGCGCAGAAAGGCGTCCCCGCCGATCTCGGCCACGCGGACCGCCGCATTGAGGTGACGCCACCCATGAGCACCGACCGTGTGCCCGTCCGCGGCCAGCTCCCGCAGCCGGGGCCAGTCCTCGTCGGAAAGCCGGTCGAGCTCGCTCACGAAGAACGTCACGTGGGCGTCGTACAAGCGCAGAAGATCGCGGGCGGCGCTCCACTCGGGAACGAAGAAGTCGTCGAAGGTGAGCAGCAGGGCGCCGCGGTCGATGTGGCTGTTCATAGCGGAAGGACTGCGACGCCGCGTGCCGCAGAGGTCAGATGGTTGTGGAGAATCGCATCGCCCGGCGGGGTGAAGACCGGGTGCGGGTGCCAGGGGTGCCGGGTGGCAGCGGTTCGGGCGAGCTTGCGGGACCCGCCTGTTTCGAGGTCGATCAGGAGTATGTCGGACACATTCCCGGCGTTCTGCCAGCCACGGCCCGGTGCGTCGGACGGACCGCTGGTGTCTACGACGGCGTACCGACCGTCGCGGCTGATGTCGCAATGCCAGTAGCGTTCGCCGCTACTGACGAGGCGGGGCGGACGGTCGTCGGCGTACGTGAGATAGAGCCCGCGTGGACGGGCCTCGCCGGCGCCGTAGCCGACGACCAGCGCGGCGGTGTCGTGGTGACACCAGCGTTCGTGGCCGACGGCAACGAATGCGCCTGGGGTGTCGGAGATCGCGTGCTGGTCGAGGGCGTTCCGCCCGGCTGGTGCGGTGTCTGGGTGCCAGGACCAGACACGGTCTGGGGTCTCGAGGGCCGGGCCTTCCTTGCTGAAGGCGATCCAGCGCTCGTCGTGTGGGCAGTAGTGGATGTGGTTGGCGTACCAGGGCTTCTGGAAGAGCAATGTCGCGCGATTGGTTGCCACGTCGACCTGCCAACCTGACCAGACCGTCCCGGCGGCCGTGGTCACGGCGACCCGGCTGCCGTCGGCACTGAGGCTGACCAGTTTGTCGAGCGTGTGACCGGCCGGCGGACTCCACACCGCCTCGAGCGCATCGTCGGGGTCAGCGACCTGCAGCACGTTGCCGACGACGATCGCCAGCCGGCCGGAGTCGCGGGCGATGTCGAACCAAGCCGGTTCGTCCTCGCTGCCGACGCGGCCTGGGACGGTGTGCAGCGTCCGCTCGTCGCGGCTCGGCCCATTCCATCGCACGCTGACGATGCGCACGGCGCCGGCGTCGTACCGGACGAGGGCCACCCGTTCACCGCCTTCGTGGAAGCCGTTGCAGTGCGGGTAGGTCAGGTGTGCGTTCGGTGCGAGCATGGCTCCTCCGGAGTACGGCGGTTGTCCCGCGGCACCCTGCCACGGGACAACCGGGGGTCAGTTGGTGACCAGTTGCACTGGGCGCAGCAGCATTGCGGACTTGGTGCTTGCGATGCCGTCGCCCCAAGCCGCCCAGTTGCGGGCCGTTCCGTCGTTGTCGTTGATCAGTACCGACAGGCCGAATCCGTCGGCGGGCGCGCCGGGCAGGCCGAGCGAGGTCCACGGGACCGTGATCTCGTAGTGCGTGACCGTACCGCTGCGGGTGACCGCTGTCTTCGCGCCGGTGGTGGGTCCTGTGGACTGGCCCGGAGGCGGTGACCAGGTGTAGACGGCCGGTCCGGTCGGTAGCAGGGCCGCGCCGAGTTCGACGCGCTGGTTGCTCAGTCCCGGCAGGTGGGGCGTGACAGCGAACTGGATGCTGTCGGCGCTCCACATCAGGCTCGGATCGGAGTTCGGCTGGTACTGCATGTTGTCCGTAACGTCGGCCGTCAGCACCAGCGCGTCACTGGTGTACGACGGCTTGAGCGTCCCCGAGAGGTCGGTCGCGCCGCCGTACCCGCCGGGATACGTCCGGGCCACCTGTGTCCCGAGATTGATGGGTGGAACATTGCTGCTGCCGGCAGGCTCGATCGGGTTCCAGCCGGTCCACCCCTGGCTGGTCACCTGAGCACCGTCACCAGTGGTGACGCGGTCGAAGAACCACCGCTTCTCCCACGCCGGCACCGCCGGTACGTCAATGGTGATTGTGGCGCTCTGGCCGGCCGGTATGTCCGGTACGGCCGCGACCGTTCCGCGGCCGAGGTACGCGGTGCCGTCGTTGAGCTGCCAATACACCGAGGACACCGGCACCGAGGCCGCCCGGCGATTGTTGGTGATCGTCACCTTGAGCTGATTGTGCTGAGGGTTCGTCGACGCGATGGCGGGGGTGGTCGTGACCTCCGTGGCGGGGCGGACGCTGGTCTCCGCGGTGAGGCGGGTGGTCGGTCGTGGCCCGAGGCCCACATTCGCGATCAAGGCCCGGCTGCCGGTCTGGCTGGTGGTCGGTACCTGGACGGTGGCGGTCGCGGTGCCGTCGGCGTTGGCCCTGAGGGTGAAGGGCTTTCCGGCGACCGTGCCGTTGCGGGCGGTCGGCGTCGTGGAGGTGATCGTGGCCGGGATCGTCTCGGCGGTGTTGGAGGTCTGCGGTACCGACAGCGTGACGGCCGGATGCACGACCGCCTTCACCGCCCGGATGGCGGCTGACGATGTGGCGCCGCGGACGAAGATCGGGTGCTTGTCGAGATCAAGGGGCACCGAGCCGTTCACCGGTGTGTAGGTCGACACGCGGCCGTACTCGTCGGTGACAGTCACCGGGCCCGTCGCCGATACCTGCACGGTCGTCGGGGTCGTTGCCCACATCACCCGGGTGGTGTTCGATCCGGAGCCGAAGCGATACGAGTACGCCGGGGCGGCCAGTCCGTCGCTGCCGGCCAGGGCCATCCCGCCGATCTGCCGGAGGATCGTTGCCTGGGTGACGAGCGACGGTTTCGGGGCCTGTGCGACGACGCCAGTCGTCGGTTGCTTGAGCTGGCCGAAGTTGTGTTCCTTGTTGGTCGGGTCGGAGCCGTCGTTGAGCAGGTCGTACCAGAAGTACTTGTCGATCCCGGACGCGAAGGCGAGCACTGGCAGCCGGATTGCGAAGTCGGCCTGGTCGGCCTCCGTCGCCAGACCCGTCATCACGGTCTGGCCTGTCTCGGTGATCCAGAGCGGCATGTCCTTGCCGCCGTTGTGGTTCCGGATCTGCTGTTTCAGCCAGGGCACGTTCGCGTACGCCGTCTCGGGGTTGGAGCCGGCGTAGGTGTGGAAGCTGAACGTGTCGATGTAGGACAGCGCTCCGCCGTCCAGCAATCCCGTGATCCATGGCTGGTCGATGCCGGCGGCAACTGGTCCGATGAGGTTCGCGTCAGCGTGCCCGCCGTCCACCTTGACCGACTGGTGGGCGGCCTTGAGCAATCCCAGGTAACAGCGGACCTTGTCGGACAGCGTGTGGTTGCAGGCGGTCGCGGTGTCGAAGCCGCCGTTGAACTCGTTGTAGATCTCGATGTCCTTGGTGAACTGCCCGAAGTGCTCGAAGATCCCGTTCGTGTAGCGGCCGTATGCGTCCCAGCCGGCCTGGGTGTACGGCGTCACGCCGCCGTCGTAGTTCTTGTTGTTGTACGCCGAGATCAGCAGGGTGGTGATGCCGTTCTGCTTGGCGACCGGCACGTCCTTGTCGGTGACGTAGTTGCTCCAGGTATAGGTGCCGGGCGTCACCTCGACCGGGTTCCAGCTCTGGTCGGTGCGCGTATAGGTGAAGCCGAGGCGGCCCAGCAGCGCGAACAAGGTCGGGTCGTTCGGCTGGTGACCGAAGTGCATGTCCATGCCGAACCGCTGGTCCTGCCTCGATGCGCCCTGAGCGAAGGCGCCGAGGACCGCGAACGTGGTCGGGACGGTTGTCGCCGTGGTGCCGCTGCCCGCGGTGACCGAGAGCTTGTAGTAGCCGGGACCGAGAGCGTTGAGGTTGATCGCGCCGGCGCCGCCGGACACCGCGACGGTGCCGGTGGCAACGATCACACCGGCTTCGTCGCTGACCTGGTACGACGCGGATGCCTGGTCGGAGGTCAGGGTGACCGAGGCCGTGCCTTGGTCGAACACCAGGAGGGGGTTGGTGAGCTGCAGAGCTGCCGTCGCCGCGGCGGCGGGTCCAGCGCCCGGTATCGCGCTGAGCGTGCCGGCGAAGAGCGCGGCGGCCGCGAGTCCGGCGTACGCGGTCCATCTGCGGCGAGTTGTTTGGGGCTGCATGGGCGAAACCTCCAACTGAGAGAGGCGTGCGATGAGGATCGCCATCCTGCCGGGCGAGCGCTTTCCCAGCAAGACCGCAGGACTAAAAATCCTCCTTGCAACACGGAAATATGGTTGGTCCGGCCGATTGGACAGCGCTGTCCCGTGTGAGATCGTTATCATGGCTGTCGTGTCCAACGAACCGAACGGAACCCCGCGGCTCGCCGATGTCGCGCGCGCGGCGGGTGTGTCGCAGTCAACGGCATCCCGCGTCCTGAACGGCAGCGCCCGGCAGGTCGCCGACGGGTACCGGGAGCGGGTGCTGGCCGCGGCGGCGCAGGTCGGGTACACGACGAACCTCGCCGCGCAGGCGATGGCGCGCGGTCACTATCCCGCGGTCGCGTTGGTGGTCGGCGACATTCGCGACCAGTTCTTCGCCAGGATCGCCTACGGCGCTGTGCAGGAGGCCTCCCGGCGCGGGTACATCCTGAATCTGCTGTCGACCGAAGGCGACGCGTCGCGGGAGCGCGATCTGGTCCAGGAGCTGCGCCGGCAGCGGCCGGAGGCGCTGGTGCTGGTCCGGAAACGCGACACGACCGCGCGGGCAGGCTCCAAGCTGATAGAGCAGCTGATGGGATTCCAGCGCGAGAGCGGACGGGTCGTGATCGTCGGTGAACCGTCCGAACCGGTGCTGGCGATCAGGCCGCCGGACTTCGACGGCGGCAAGGCGCTTGCGAGCGCTCTGCTCGAGCTGGGCTATCGGCGGTTCGCGGTGTTCCTCGCGAACGAGAAGATCCCCTCGGAGCGGGATCGGCTCGACGGTTTCCGGGTCGGCCTGTCCGCCGGTGGGGTCGCGCTGCCGGACAGCAACGTCTACCGCACGGCTCAGAGTGTGACGGGCGGGATCGCGGCCGCCAAGCTGTATCTGGCCGATGATCGGGACGCGGAGGTCATCGTCGCGACCGAGGACGAGGTGGCCTGGGGCGCGGCCCATGAGCTGCAGGCGAGCGGCCTGGCGGTACCGGATGACATCGCGGTCGCCGGATACGGCCAGCGCCGGTTCACGGCGTTCGGCGACGATGCGGACTGGCTCACCACGGTGCGGTCGCCGCTGGAGGAGATGGGAGCCGCTGCGGTCAGCGCCGCCCTGGACCCGCTGGCAAGCGATGTCCCGATGCCTGCGCCGGGGATCCATATCGGCGGTAGTACGCCGGGGCGCTCCCGGTCGGCGGCAACGCGCGGGCGGCGCGATGGTCGTCGTACCCACTGAATCGCGTTATCTGTAAGGCGGACCTGCCAAATTGGCCGTGGTTCGCCGACACCGGATCTCCGCTAAGGACGGGCTGGGATCTTGACAGTGTGGCCGTTGCGCCGTAGCTTCTCGGGAAAGCGCATTCCCTGAATGCTTGGCATTATGGAGCAGCTGAATGACGATGACCATTCCGGACACGGACGGTCCGGCTCGTGCCGAACCGGCGGACCGCGGTGGCGGCAGGCCTGGACGGCACCGGATCGGGCTTTTGGCCAAGGTGCGGCGCGACCGGATGCTGCTGCTGTTCGCCGCGCCGGGCATGATTCTGCTGGTCGCGTTCCATTACGTCCCCTTGCTGGGCAACGTGATCGCGTTCCAGGACTACCTGCCGTTCCTCGGCATCCGCGGCAGCGAGTGGGCCGGTCTGCGGAACTTTGCCGTGATGTTCGGCGGGGACGGCGCATTCCTGACCGCGCTGAAGAACACGTTGCTGTTGTCCCTGATCCAGACGGTCTTTGTGTTCCCGATTCCGATCATGCTGGCGCTGGCGCTCAACAGCCTGCTGTCGGAGCGCGTCAAGAAGCTCGTGCAGTCGATCCTCTACCTGCCGCACTTCCTTTCCTGGGTGATTGTCGTGTCGCTGTTCCAGCAGATCCTCGGCGGGAGCGGGATGCTGAACCAGTTCCTGCGAACGCACGGCGGACATCTGCTCAACGTGGTCGGCAATCCGGATGCGTTCTTCGCTCTGCTCACCAGCCAGGTGGTCTGGAAGGACAGCGGGTGGGCCACCATCTTGTTCCTGGCAGCACTGTCCCGGATCGACGTTGAGCAGTACGAAGCCGCGGCGGTCGACGGGGCGTCGCGCTGGCGGCAGATGGTGCACGTCACGCTGCCCGGCATGCGCGGCATCATCGTCCTGCTGCTGATCCTGAAGCTCGGTGACTCGCTCACGGTGGGCTTCGAACAGATCATCCTGCAACAGCCTGCCGTCGGTCAGCAGGCCAGCGAAGTGCTCGATACCTATGTCTACAACAACGGCATCGTCAACGGTGACTGGGGTACGGCGGCCGCGGTCGGCCTGGTCAAGGGGGTCATCGGCGCTGCACTGGTGTTCGGTGCGAACAAGGTCGCCCACCTCCTCGGCGAGGCGGGGGTGTACCAGCGATGACGACCGTGCCGACGTCCACCGTGACATCGCGCCGGAGCCGGGGCACGCTGCAGAATGGGCAACTGCCGCCGAGTGCGCTGTCCCGGGTGCTGCGTGGGATCGCACTCGCTGTCTGCTGTTTCCTGGTGCTGTTCCCGTTCACCGGCGTCCTGACCACCAGCTTCGCAGGCCCGGACGACGTCGCCCGCACCGGCGGTCTGGTGATGTTGCCGCGGAAGTGGAGCCTGGACGCCTACTCGGCGATCTTCTCCGGCGGCGTGGTGACGCGGGCACTGGTGATCAGCCTCGTGGTGACCGTCGTGGGCACGCTGTGCTCGATGGCCGTCACGACTCTGCTCGGCTACGCGCTGAGCTCGCCGATCATGGTCGGGCGGAGCTGGATGCTGCTTCTGGTGCTGCTGAGCCTTCTGTTCTCACCGGGACTGATCCCGAACTACCTGATGGTGAAGCAGCTCGGACTGATCGACAGCCTGTGGGCGTTGATCGTGCCGAGCATGCTGGGCGCCTTCAACGTGATCGTCGTCCGTGCCTTCTTCATGGAAATACCGGAAGAGATCCTGCAGAGTGCCCGAATCGACGGTGCGGGGGAGTGGGCGATCTTCACCAGGATCGTGCTTCCGCTGTCCAAGGCTGTGCTCGCCGTTGTCGGGCTCTTCTACGCCGTCGGGTACTGGAACGCGTTCTTCAACGTGATGCTCTACATCAACGACCCGTCCAAGTGGACCTTGCAGTACGTCCTGCGGACGTACGTCGTCAACAACACCCGGATTGGCGGCAGCGACATCAACGTCGACGCGTTGCCGCCGCAGCCGGCCCTGCAGATGGCGATCCTGGTGATCTCCATCGTGCCGGTCCTCATCGTCTATCCCTTCCTGCAACGGCACTTCGCCAAGGGAGCGCTGACCGGTGCGGTCAAGGGCTGAGTGCACCGGTTCACCTTTCTACTCCAAGATGGAGGCAACAATGTCCTCAAGCTTGTCCCGTCGGGACCTGCTCCGAGCCGGTGCGGCACTCGGTGCGCTGGCGGCGGCTGGTCCAGCGCTGAGCGCCTGCGGTGGCGGATCGTCGTCGAACGGCAACTCGCCGCAGAGCAAGAAGGCCGCGCTTCCGACGTACAAGAGGTTCCCCGGGCTTCCGGCGCCGGATCTTCCTGGTAACGCGGACGGTCTGCTCGATGCGTACACGACGTACCCCAGCAAGCTGATCGACGTCTGGGCCGGCAAGACACCTGGTGACGGCAAGCCGCTGACCGGTCTCGCGCAGCTGAACGGAGCCGCGCCGCCGAGCCTGGACAAGAACGTGTACTGGCAGACCATGAACCAGCGGCTGGGCTCGCCGGTACAGATGCAACTGGTGAACGCCGGCAACGACTTCAACACCAAGATCGCGACGATGAGCGCCGGGAACGACTTCCCGGACATCATGCAGATCAACAGCTCGATACCGGCCCTGGACCGGTTCCTGGAAGCGAAGATGCTCGACCTGACGCCGTACCTGTCGGGTGACAAGGTGCTGAAATACCCGGCGCTGGCAAACATCCCCAGCCGGTACTGGGAGGCCTGTGTCTTCAACGGGAAGCTGTTCGGCCTGCCGATCCCGCGCGGTCTGCTGTCGGCATGGGCGTTGTACTACCGTAGCGATCTGGTCGAGGCGGCCGGCGGAGAGGCGAAGGTCAGCAACTTCCAGGACCTGTACCAGTTGGCCAAGGCAACGACCGACGCGAAGAAGGGCATCTGGGCCTTCGCCAACAGCCCGCTGGACTACATCCGGATGATGCTGTCGATCCCGGCCGGCTGGCAGCGTGTCGATGGCAAGATGGTCAACTACGTCGAGCACGAGCACCAGCAGCAGGCGCTGGAGTCGGCCCGCAAGATCGTGGCCGATGGCCTGGTCAACCCCGATGTGGCCGCCGCGCCGCCGTCGCAGTGGCAGCAGTGGTTCGGTGGTAAGAAGGCCGCGCTGCTCGGCGGAACCTACAGCGCCTGGGGAGGACTCACCCAGCAGGGTGTGCCTGCCGACAAGATCGGCATCTTCAACGTCGTCGGGTACGACGGCGGCGACGCACCGGGCTGGAAGGGTGGTCTGAACAACAACATCGCGGTGATCCCGGCCAAGAACAAAGACCGCGCCGAGACGTTGCTGAAGATCGCCGACTTCCTCGCCTCCCCGTTCGGTACGTCCGAGAACCGGCTGATCAGCACCGGTGTGGAAGGGCACAACTACACGGTGAAGAACGGGAAGATCGAGGTCGACCAGGACCGGGTCAACGAACGGTCCCTCGGTCTCACCTACCTCGGGGCGCCGCCGCCGGTGATCGCGTCCTCGTCCGATCCGGCGTACGTTCAGGGCGAGTACAAGGCGCAGCAGAAGCTGGCCGCCGACGGCACCATGGACCTCGCACTGACCCTGTTCTCGGAAACGAACTCCCGGAAGAGCCCGCAGCTGGAGACCGAGCGCCAGAACATGGAGTTCGACATCATCCTCGGCCGCAAGCCGGTCTCGGCCTGGGCCGACTTCGTCACCAAGTGGCGCACTGAGGGTGGCGACAAGATCCGGACCGAGCTGGAGGCGGCGGCAAAGACCGTCGCCGGGAAGTGAGACCGATGACCGAGCGTCCTGCAGCCTCCGGCTTCGACGCGGAGTTGATCAAGCTGGCACGCGAGGCCGGTGACCGGGCCTACGACCCGGCGGCCGGTCTGTATGCCGAGGCTGCCAGGTACAACCCGATCCACACCCGGATCTGGACAGGTGTCCGGCACAACCATCGAGAGAGCGTTGTGTACGCACTCGCGCTGCTGGAGTCGGGCGACGACGGCGACCAGGAACTGGCCGAGGACATCCTGAACCGCGTGCTCGCCGTTCAGGACACCGACGACGCGTCGGCGACGTACGGGATCTGGAGCTACTTCCACGAGGAGACCCTCGCGGAGATGGTGCCGCCGGACTGGAACTGGGCCGACTTCATCGGCCGGGAGCTGGCCTTCGTGCTGCTCCGACACGAACGGCGGCTGACCGCTACCACCCGCAGCGCCGTACGGACGGCGCTCGGCCACGCCGCTCGCTCCATCATCCGGCGCAACGTCGCGATGAGTTACACGAACATCGCCGCCAAGGGCACCTTCGTCACACTCGCGGCCGGACAACTGCTCGATGATCCGGCGCTCACCGGGTACGGCGTGGCGCGGGTCGGACGGCTACGGGACCAGATCCAGTCGGCAGGCAGCTTCGCCGAGTACAACAGCGCCGGGTACTGGACGATCACGATGGAGGCAATCGCGGCGATCGTGAGCTACATCCATCATCCCGAGGCGGTCGCGGGTGCCCGGTGGATCGTCGACCGGTTGTGGGAGCACCTCACGACGCGCTGGCACTCCCGGATTGGCCAGCTCAGCGGACCGATGGCACGCGTCTACACCGACGAACCCGCGCGCGGCGCCGATCTGCTCGCATTGTTGGCCAAGGCAACAGGATTCACGGGCATCTTCGCGGAACTGCCGCCGGCCACGCCGGTGCTCGGCCTGCTCGGCGTCGCTCTGGTCGATGTCGTCGCCCCGGAGCCGATTGTCGCCCGGTTGCTGGAGACTCCGGTCGGTGAGTTCCGCGAACGCTTCAGCTATGCCGGCGATCAGGTGCCTGTTGTCGGCACCACGTGGCACGGGCGGAACGCGACGGTCGGCAGCGCGAGCGTGGGAGAGTTCTGGCTGCAGCGACGCCCGTTGATCGGGTACTGGCGAGAGCCGGACGACCCGGCCTGGGGACCGGCGCGCTTCACGAAACTCCGTGTGGTGAAGGACGATCACGACTTCTCGTCCGCGGTGTTCAGCTCGGTGCAGTCGGGGGGCCAGGTCCTGTGGTCGGTGGGCTTCGTCTCGCCCGGTGGCGACGAGCACATCGGCCTGCACCAGATCGAGGCCGGCCAGCCGTTCTCGGTCGACTCGCTGAAGCTGATCGTCGAGTTCAACGGTGTCGCGGGCGCGAAGGTGCGGGTCGGTGGGCGACCGGTCACGACGTCGGCGCCGCTCGCCATCGGTGAGCAGCTGACGATCAGCAATGCAGCGGTCGAAATGATCACCAGCATCGATTCGGTGGTCTTCGGCGGGTTCGAGCCGGCGCTCTCGGTCACCGCCACCGGCGACCGAGTGGCCGTTGAGGTTGACCTCGTCCCGGGTGGTGAACAGCAACTCATCCTGCTCGACGTCGGCACCGCCGAGCTGACCGGCACCTTCTCGATGTTCGAGACGCCGTCCGGGCGGCAGGTTGCCGCGCCGTCGGTGACGGTCGAGAACGACCGCGTCCAGGCCACCTTCACCACCCTCGACGGCCACCGGCTCGCGCTGGGTGCCCCCACTCAGGTCGTCGCGCAGGCAGACCGCCTCGCCGCAGTCCACGCAACCATCGACGACCGCCCGGTCCCATCCGGCGGTCTCGTGACGGACGAAGAGTGAACCTGCAGCCTGGTGAGGCGTGAGTACGACTTTGGGCAGCCGGCGGATCTCCCCGTCGACCCGTAGCAGCTCGGTGCCGAAGACGTCGATGAACTGGCTCAGGCGGCCTCGAGTCCCGCGGAGATCCGGGCCGCGGTGTCGCGGACGGTGCGCCCCAGCTCGGCGTACCGCAAGGACGGCTGAGCGAGCTTGAGGCCCGTGATCGAGATGGCCGAGGCGGGTGTTGCCCGCGCCGAGCGGCGTCGTCGACCGCGTAGCCCAGCCCGCGTCGATGTGCGCCGCTACTGCGCTCACGGTGAGGAACTGCTGCCTGACACTGATCCGGCCTGGCTGCCGGACTGGTCTCGTCGATATCGGGACGAAGCACTTTCCCAGTCGGTGGACTTCCAGGCCGGTTTGGCGAGTCGCGGGTGCCGGCCTCGGGCGGTGTGGACGAGCCACCCGTGGTGTCCGGTGAGCGCGCAAAACGACGCAGGGGCCGATTGCCGAACCACGCGACCAGCAGTCGACGCCTGCGAGCTCTCGCGGCAAGTCGTCGAACGGGTCCGCGATAGTTTGCCGTGCTCGGGGCGCCGGACACTACGCCAGTACGTGTCACGGCGTGGGTGCGATGTACTCGTGCTGCGGGTCGCTGACCGTTGCGATGAGGACGGCGAGGCTGTCAGCCGGGTGGGTTGGGGCCGTCGTCGCCGTGGAGGCCGGTGAGCATTTCGTCGCGGAAGCGGATCAGGTGGCGGCGCCAGATGTCGGCGGCCTCGTCGGGGCTTCCGTGGGTGATGGCGTGGATGAGTTGGCGGACCTCGTCGACGTGACCCTCGCGGATGACCTCGGGGCGGAGGGCGGAGGAACGGAGCTCGATCCAGCGGGACGATTCGGTGTGCCGGAGGGCTTCCTCGAGCGCGGTCTCCAGGACGGGGTTGCGGGCGGCGCGGGCGACGGCGCGATGGACCGGTAGGTCGCTGCGGTAGTGACCGGTCTCGGCGAACTCCTTCTCCAGTTCGGCGCCGGCCTCCTCGAGCGCCGCCATGTCGGCCGGGTACTGCTTCTCCGCCGCGAGCCGGGCGAGTTGGGGCTCGATCACCAGTCGAGCCTCGAACACCTGGGTCGGCGTGACCTCGGCACCCCAGTTCGCGACATGCGCCGGGGACGCGATCACGACCGTGCCATGACCTTGTCTGGATCGCACCAGGCCGGCCAGCTCCAGGCCGGCGAGCGCTTCTCGCAGCGTCGGTCTGCTCACGCCGAGGAGCCTGGCCAGCTCGCGCTCGGCGGGGAGGCGGTCGTAGCGCTGGATCTGGCCGTCCCGGATCGCTGCCACGACTTGATCCGCGACCTGGGCGGGTGCGCTCCGGGGTGTGGCCACCGGGGCGAACGGGGATTCGTCGGACGGGTTCACTCCAAAAGTCTAGAACAGGTTGACAGGTGGTCAGGCCAATCGCCATAGTCCTGTCCATGAATTGGTCTGACCACCTGGCGAATCTGAATGGCGGTGAGATCTTGTACGGCGCTCAGACCGCACAAGCTCTCGCCAACTTCCCGCTGGCCGGGCCGCGGCTGTCCGAGCGGCCCGAGCTGGTCAAGGCGGTCGCGGCAGTGAAGATCGCCGCCGCGAAGGCCAACATCGCGCTCGGCGAGCTCGACGACGCACGTGGAGCTGCGATCGTCGCGGCCGGCGAGGAGGTCCGGTCCGGCCGGCATCTCGGACAGTTCGTGCTGCCGGTGGTCCAGGGCGGGGGCGGTACGTCGACCAACATGAACGTGAACGAGGTCCTCGCCGCCCGCGCATCCCAGCTGTCGGGTCTCGTCGTACACCCGAACGACCACGTGAACCGCGGTCAGTCCACCAACGATGTGATGCCGACGGCGATCGCGATCGCCGTCGTCCCGCTGATCGACCAGGCGCTGGTGAGCCTGCATGGAGTCGCCGAATCCCTGGAAAACAAGGCGATCGAGTACGATGACCTGGTCCACCTCGGCCGGACCTGCCTGCAGGACGCCGTGCCGATCCCGGTCGCCGACTTCCATCGCGGGCAGGCCGCGAGCATCCGCCCGGCGATCGATGCCCTGCTCAAGGCTGGTTCCGAGCTGTACGCCGTACCGCTCGGTGGGACCGCTGTCGGCACCGGACTCGGAGCGGCGCCCGGTTTCGCGGAGGCCGCGTTGGACGAGTTGACAAAACTCACCGGCCTCCGGCTCACCGCCGCGCCGAGTCCGTCGTACTCGCTGGCCTCGCTCGAACCACTGACTGCGGTCACCGAGGCCGCGAGCCGCGCCGGGCGGGTGCTGGCGCGGATCGCGCGGGACCTGCGGCTGCTGGCGTCCGGGCCGGTCGGCGGGATCGGGGAGATCGAGCTGCCCGCGGTGCAGGCCGGCAGCTCGATCATGCCGGGCAAGGTGAACCCGGTGATCCCCGAGCTGGTGATGCAGGTGTCGTTCCTGCTGAACGGCGCGACCACGGCGGCGCGGAGTGCGACCGAGGTCGGCGAGCTGGAGGTCTCGGCGATGGCCCCGGTCGTCACGCTCGGCCTGCTGGACGGACTCACCAATCTGCACCGGGTGTCGGAGGTCTTCGCCGAGCGCTGCATCGTCGGCCTGCGCTGGCGCGCGGACGCGGTCGCCCGCAATCTGGCCGGCTCCCTCGAGACCGCCGTACTGACTGCCGCGACCGACGGCTACGAGTCCGCGGTCCGGAAGGACAGCTGATGGTGCCGTTGATGACCGATCCCACGCTGGTCCGTGCCCGAGGCTTCGACGTCGTCGCAGTCGTCGGTCGTCCAAGCAGCCCGGCTGACCGTCACCGACGACGGGGGGCTCTGCTGCGATCGCGATTCCGAGCTGGCGCTCGACCTGACCTGGGCGCAGGGCGCACATCGATAAGGAGATGTCATGACGCATCGATCGCAGGGCTTCTGGGGGTGCCTGCTGACCGCGGGCGTGTTACTGACCGCCGCCGCGTGCGCGGATCCCACTACCGCGTCCGATGCGGCCTCCACTCCGGAGTCGACGACCGCGACGTTGCCGCAGACCAAGGCTGATCCGGCGGTCGAGGCGCTGGTGCCGGCGGAGCTGAAGCAGAAGGGTGTGCTGGTGCTCGCGACCAACGCGCCGTACGCGCCGCTGGAGTACTTCAAGGAGGACAACCAGACCCTGACCGGGTACGACATCGATCTGGGCAACGCGATCGGCGCCGCGATGGGGCTGAAGACGCAGTGGAAGAACATCTCGTTCGACTCGATCATCCCGGGTCTCCAGGCCGGCAAGTACGACGGCGGGATGGCGGGGTTCAGCATCGAGCACGAGCGGCTCGGCACCGTCGACTTCGTCTCGTACTACCTGTCCGGCGGCGGGTTCCTGATCAAGAAGGGCAGCGGGATCAAGATCGGCGGGTTCGGTGACCTGTGCGGCTATCGGGTCGCGGTGCAGAAGGGCGTCAGCCAGGTCGACGCGCTGGTCGACCACAGCAAGGAATGTGTTGCCCAGGGCAAGAAGCCGATCACGATCAACCAGATCCCGGACCAGAACGTCGTCGTCCTCAGCCTCGCCTCCGGCCGGGCCGACGTGGTCGTCGGCGACAAGCCCCAGGTCGAGTACGCCGCCGGCCACGCCGAAGGGGTCTGTGTCAGCAGCACCTACCAGACCAGTCACAGCATCGCGGGCATCGCCGTACCGAAGGGGCACAAAGAGCTGACGACTGCGCTCCAGGCATCCGTCAACCACCTGATCCAGAACGGCGACCTCGCGCAGATCTCCAAGGTCTGGAACGTCGGGGTGCCGGTCAGCGGGACGGCGCTGACGGCCGACTACCAGAAGCTCAGTGCGCCTTGGGGGGTCGGTCCGGACGGCACCGTGAACAAGTCGCTGGTCTTCACCGACCCGGCGGCGATCCGGCCCGGGCACACCTACTACTACCAGCCGATCCACGCCGATTGCTCATGATGACCGCACAAGTACAAGACACTCCGCGGACCGACGAGCTCGAGATCCGCGCGATCCCACCGAAACACCCGTGGCGGTGGGCGGCCGCGGCCGTCGTGGTCCTGCTCGCCGCGATGCTGGTCTACTCGATGCTGACCAACCCGCGCTACCAGTGGAACGTCGTGTTCTCGTGGTTACTCGCGCGAACGATCCTGCGCGGCCTGCTGCTGACGCTGGCGCTGACAGCGGTCTCGATGCTGACCGGCATCGTGCTCGGCATCGTCTTTGCTGTGCTGCGCGGTTCTCCGAACCGGCTGCTGTCCGGCGCCGCCGGCGTCTACATCTGGTTCTTCCGCGGTACGCCGCTGCTCGTCCAGCTGGTGTTCTGGTTCAACCTGAGCGCGCTGTACCCGCGGATCGTGGTCGGCGTCCCGTTCGGTGGGCCGGAGCTGACCGCGCTGAACGCGAACGCGCTGATCTCGCCGATGACCGCCGCGTTCCTCGGCCTCGCGCTGAACGAGGCGGCGTACATGGCCGAGATCGTCCGGGCCGGTATCGTCTCGGTGCCGGCCGGCCAGCTCCAGGCGGCCAGTGCGCTCGGCTTCACCCGGATGACGACGATGCGCAGGATCGTGCTGCCGCAGGCGATGCGGGTGATCATCCCGCCGACCGGGAACCAGACGATCTCGATGCTGAAGACCAGTTCGCTGGTCAGCGTCCTGGCGATACCCGAGTTGCTGTACAGCGCGCAGATCGTCTATGCGCGGACGTTCCAGACGATTCCGCTACTGATCGTGGTCAGCATCTGGTACCTGGCGCTGACGTCCTTCCTGACCGTTGCCCAGGGCAGGATCGAACGCCGGTTCTCAGCAGGAGAAGGCACATGACCGAGCCGTTGCTGCGGGCCCAGCGGGTCTACAAGAACTACGGTGCGAACGAAGTACTGAAGGGTGTCGACCTCGATGTCATGCCGGGCACGGTGGTCTGCATCCTCGGGCCGTCCGGCTCCGGGAAGAGCACGTTCCTGCGCTGTATCAACCACCTGGAGCGGATCCGGTCCGGCCGCATCTCGATCGACGGCGACCTGATCGGCTACCGGCAGGACGGCGACAAGCTGCACGAGCTGGACGAGAAGGCGATCAGCAAGCAACGGGCCGAGGTCGGGATGGTGTTCCAGGACTTCAACCTGTTCGCGCACTACACCGCCGCCGAGAACGTGATGGCCGGTCCGGTGCTGGTGCGCGGCGAGGACCGTACGTCGGCGCGGGCCCGGGCCGTCGAGCTGTTGACCCGGGTCGGTCTTGCGGACAAGGTCGACGCGTATCCTCGGCAACTGTCCGGTGGCCAGCAGCAACGAGTCGCGATCGCGCGGGCGCTGGCGATGCGTCCGAAGCTGATGCTGTTCGACGAACCGACGTCGGCACTCGACCCGGAGCTCGTCGGCGAGGTGCTCGACGTGATGCGGGCCCTGGCCGCCGAAGGGCAGACGATGATCGTGGTCACCCACGAGGTCGGGTTCGCCCGCGAGGTCGCGGATGTCGTCGTGTTCATGGATCAGGGCGTGATCCTGGAGCAGGGGCCGCCGACCGCCGTACTGAACAATCCTTCCAATCCACGCACACAGTCTTTCCTCTCGAAGGTGCTGACATGACTTCGTACGACGTCGCCGTTCTCGGACTCGGGGCGATGGGAGCCGCCGCCGCGTGGCGGGCTGCCGCGCGCGGGGCCTCGGTGATCGGCTTCGAGCAGTTCACTCCGGCGCACGCGCGCGGATCGTCGCACGGCGGGTCGCGGATCTTCCGCAGGACGGTGTTCGAAGGCATCGACTATGTGCCCGTCGTCAGGCGCGCGGAGCAGCTCTGGGCCCAGCTCGAGCGGGACACCGGCGCCACGGTGTTTCACCGCTCCGGTGGGCTGTGCGTCGGTGCCGCTGAGGGTGAGCTGGTGCGGGACGCGATGCGGTGTGCCGAGGAAGGCGACGTCGAGATCGAGTTGCTCGATGCCGATGCGCTGGCCGGCCGGTACCCGCAGTTCGCCGTCGCGCCGGGCGATGTCGGTGTGTTCGAGCCGGGTGCCGGCGTACTCGATCCGGAGGGGTGTATCCGCGCGGAGCTGGGCCTGGCGAAGGCCGCCGGCGCCGAGTTGCGGTTCGAGACACAGGTCAGCGGGCTGCAGTACGACGATGCCGGCGTCCGGATCTCTGTCGGGGCGGAGACGATCACCGCGCGGCGGGCGATCGTTGCTACCGGCGCCTGGTTCACCGACCTGGTGCCGGAGCTGGCCCTGCCGTTGCGCGTGCAGCGGTCGCCGCTCGTGTGGTTCGCCGGTGCGGACCAGGCGGCGTACGGACCGGATCGGTTCCCGACGTTCATCTGGGAGAGCGGAGACCTCGACGGGTGGGGGATACCTGACGTGGACGGCCGCGGGGTGAAAGTAGGCGCGGGCAGGTCGGCGGCCAAGCCGTGGCTGGAGCACGCCTCGGACAACGACTATCCGATCGGCCCGGCCGACACGGGGCCTGTCGAGGCGATCGTACGACGTGCTTTCCCCGGGCTCGACCCGGTCCCGGTGGCGGCGACCCCGTGCATGAACTCGAAGTCGCCCGACGGGGACTTCGTGATCGGGATCCCCGCGGCGGCGCCGGCACTGGTGCTCGCGGGCGCGTTCTCCGGGCACGGCTTCAAGCACTCGGCTGCCGTCGGTGACATCACCGTCGACCTGGCTGTGGACGGTGCGTCGGACATCGCGCTCGGACACTTCTCGCCGGACCGGTTCGGACCGACGGCATGAGGACGCTGGGGCGAGCCGGAGTACGGGTCAGCCCGATCGCGCTGGGGACGATGAACTTCGGCCCGGTGACACCCGAGGACGAGGCGCACTCGATTCTCGACGCGGCGACCGACGCCGGCGTCAACCTGATCGACACCGCCGACGTGTACGGCGCGGACGCGAACCGAACCATCGCCGACGACTCCGCGGACAAGGGGCTGACCGAGCGGATCGTCGGCAACTGGCTGGCGAAGCGTCCCGGGCGACGGGACCAGATCGTGCTGGTTTCCAAGGCGTATGGGCGGATGGGCCCCGGTGCGAACGACCTGCACCTGTCGTCGGTCCACCTCCGGCGGGCCTGCGACGCGTCGTTGCGCCGGCTCCGGACCGACCATCTCGACGTCTTCATGCTGCATCATGTCGACCGCTCGACCAGCTGGGACGAGATCTGGGAGACCCTGAGCGATCTGCGGCAGGCGGGGAAGATTCGCTACGCGGGCACCAGCAACTTCGCGGCCTGGCAGCTGGTCCAGGGCCAGGAAGCCGCAGCTCGCCGCAACCTGCTCGGCATCGTCGTCGAGGAGAGCATCTACAACCTGATGGAACGCACCGTCGAGCTCGAGGTTCTTCCCGCTTGTACGTCGTACGGGATCGGAGTCATGCCGTACTCGCCGCTGAACTCGGGACTGCTGGCCGGCATCCTGTCCAAGTCCGACAAGGCGGCCCGCAGCGAAAGCTCCCGCGCGACCAGCAACCTGGCCACCCACCGGGCGAAGCTCGAACGCTACGAGAAACTCTGCCGTGACTTCGGCCACCCGCCCGCGGTCGTAGCCCAGGCCTGGCTCTGCCACCAGCCCGCCGTCGTCGCGCCGGTCGTTGGCGCCCGTACCGTCCAGCACCTCCAGGACGGCATCGCGGCCGCCGAGCTGACTCTGCCGCGGGAAGTCCTCGCCGCCCTCGACGAGATCTTCCCGGGGCCAGGCACCGCGCCTGAGGCCTACGCCTGGTAGTTCCGCAGGACCTTGGTGATGCTGCTGAGGGCCGCGTCGAGATACTCGGGGGTCAGTCCGTGGGTGATGCGGAGGTGGGACTCGATGCCGAAGTGTTCGCCCGCTCCGACCAGAACGCTGCCTTCGGTACGCAGGGCATCGGCGACCTCGGAGCTGGTCATCGGGAGGTCGTAGCGGACGAAGGCCAGCGCGGTGGACTGCGGCGGGACGACCGACAGCAGGCCGTTGCTGTCGGCAACCCACTTCGACAGGCGGTCGTAGCCGTCGCGGATCAGCGCGCGGTTGCGGGTGAGGAGGCGGTCGCGGGATCGCAGGGCGACCTCCGCGAGGTGCATGGAGAGCATGCTGGTCGCGATCGTGGCGTACTCGTGGTGGCGCCAGGTCGCCTCGACCGTCGCAGGCGACGCGACCAGCCACCCGAGCCGCAACCCGGGCAGGCCGAACGCCTTGGACAGACTCCCGACACAGACGAGCTTGTCGTAACGGCCCCACAGACTCGGTGTGATCTCGTCGGTGAGCCGCTCGGTTCCGCGGTAGACCTCGTCGGCCAGGATCCAGGCACCGACCCGCTCGGCCACCGCTACGACGGCCTCGAGTTCGGCGGCCGTCAGGATCGTGCCGGCCGGGTTGTTCGGGTTGGTGATCGCGATCAGCTTGGTGTCCGGACGTACGACGCTCTCGAGCGCGGCGAGATCCGGGCGCCACCCGTTGTCCGGGTCCAGTGGGAACGCGTCGACCTCGGCGCCGGCGTTCAGCGCGAGGCCCCGCACCTGCCGGTACCCGGGCTCCATCACCACCACGTGATCGCCCGCGGACACCAGGCCGGCGACGGTGATCGCGTTGGCCTCGGCCGCGCCGACGGTGACCAGGACGTTCCCGGCCTCGGCGCCGTGCCACTCGGCGATCAACGCGCGCAGCGGATCCGTCCCGCCGACCGGCGGGTAGTGCAGGTCGATCGCGAGCAACCGACGTACCGCTTGGGGATCGTCGCCGAGCAACTCGCCCAGCGCGACCGGATGACAGCCGCTGTCGGCGAGGTTGTACGCGACCGAGTGCTCGTAGCGCGACTGCCACTCTTCAAGTGCGAACGGGGTGAATGACATGTACGACCTCTCAGCTGGACGGAACGAGCAGGCGAGTGACGGCGAGGTCCTCGATGCCGAGGCCGATCGAGCGGAAGAACACCGGACGATCTCCGGACGGGCGCTCACACGCACCGGTCAGCAACTCGGGTAGATCACCACGCAGTTGCTTCGGTGACCAGATGCCTTGCTCCGCGGCGATCACCATCTCCCCGGCGGAAGCCGTGACCGTCGGCCGATAGTCGCCGTACACGTCGAGGTCCGGCAACGCAGCCGGCGCGATCTCGTGGGCGCGCGGCACGTTGGTGCTGATCGAGGTCACGAGGGTGCCGGCGTCTAGTGCAGTGACGTCGATGACCGCCTCGCCGGCCGAGGTGCAGAGCAGTACGACGTCGGCTCCGGCAGCGGCCTCGTCCGCACTGGCGGTGAGCGTCGTACCGTCCGGCGCCTCGCGCAGGGACCGGCTGTAGATCCGCACGTCGGCAAACGACCGGACCGCGCGGGCGTACCGCAGATGCGCGTGCGCCTGAGCGCCCGCGCCGATGAGGGCCAGTGTGGACGCATCGCTTTTGGCAAGCAGGTCGACGGCAAGCGCGGTCGTCGCCGCGGTCCGCTCGACGGTGAGCGCTTTGGAGTCGCACAGCACGACAGGTCGTCCGGTCCGGGTGCTCAGGACCACGGTCCACGCGGCGACGATCGCGGAACCGTCCGGCTGCGGGAGGTACGGCGACAGCTTCGCGGCGTACGCCTCACTCGTGGCGGCCTGGTAGGCGATCACGTCGCCGCCGCCCGGCAGTAACGTGACGGTCTGCGGCGGCTGGATCGCGGTCCCGGCCGCCAGTTCGGTGAACGCCGACCGCAGCGCGGCCAGGACGTCCTCGGTCGGCAACGAAGGCAACTGCTCCACAATGGGTATACTGGTGCTCATAGTGAGAAATATAGTGCGCATCTCGGAGGGTGGATGTCAACGGACGAGAACCGGAGTACGGCGTTCATCGAGCGCCTGGGCCATGAGGTACGACGACGCCGCAAGGCCGGCGGAATGACCGTGCAGACCCTCGCGGACCGGTCCGGCCTGAGCCGGCGGATGCTCACGCAGATCGAGCAGGGTACGGCGAACCCGAGCCTGGTCACCGTCGACAAGATCGCCCACGCGCTCGGTGTCGACTTCGCGGCCCTCTCGGCGCCGACGTCCACCGAACCACTGCAGGTGTCCGAGCCGACGGAGGTCTGGCGCAACGACGCCGGCAGCCGAGCCGTCCTGCACGCCGCCGGCTCCCGCCGTGGCGGCCCCGAACTCTGGGAATGGACCCTGCAACCAGGTGACCGCTACGACGCGGAACCCGACCCGCCCGGCACCGAGGAACTCCTCCTGGTAACCGCCGGCTCCCTCGTGCTGACCGCCGACCACCAGGCAGTCACCCTCACCCCCGGAATGTCCGCCCGCCTCGCCAGCGACCGCACCTACTCGTACGCCGCCCCCACCAGTCAGACCACCTTCGTCCGCGTAGTCCAGCCCACCGCCTGACTCGAGCTCTGCTCAGCTTTAGCGGAGGGCGTCGGTCAGGCGGAGGCCGAGGATGAAGGGGAGACCGTTCGGGGTGCCGACGCCGGTGACGGTGTCGTAGCCCTTCACGGTGACCTGGTCGGTTTCCGTGCGGTCGTGGGAGTCGAAGACGTCGAGGGATGCGCTGTCGGTGCCGTCGGCCGGGATGAACGCGGCGCGGTTCTGCTGGGGCGTGGTTGCGGGCAGCGGGAGGACGTCGCGGAACGCCGGTGTGCCGTGCAACCGGTAGATGAGCGGGTTGATGAAGCCGAAGGACCGCCGGCCCTGCTGGGCATCGGCGACGAGGCCTGCGACCAGAGGTGCGGACAGACTCGTCCCCGCGTTCACCTGTGTCACGTAGCGCTTGCTGTCAGAGTCGGTGTAGCCCGTCAGCATGCCCGTGTCGATGTCGCCGACGGCAGAGATGTCCGGCACCGTCCGGTTCACCGCGGTCCGCCCGGCGATCCTTACGTGCGACATCGACGCCGGTACGACGCCCTTCTGATAGGCAGGCTGCGCGTACTCCAGGCTGGTCCCGCCGCCGCCCGACGTCAGGCCCACGCCGCTCCACTTGCCGCCGTCCGGGATCGCGGTCTCGTTCGACCAGCCGGTCTCGAACATGCGCTTGTTCCGCGCGTCCAGGCCCAGCGTCGTACCGCCGACGGCCGTCACGAACGGATCCGACGCCGTGGTCGTGAGGCCGGGGGTGTCGCCGGAGGAGAAGTACAGCCCGACACCCTCGGCGGCTGCGCGAACGGCGAGCGCGTGCACGGTCTTCGGCGGTACGTCGCCGATCGGGATCTGCCAGGAGTTGGAGACGATCGAGGCGCTCGGACGGTGGCCGTCACCCTTCAGTACGGCGGCGACCGCGTTCAGCAGGGCCTGGTCCTCGTTGCAGCCACCTCCGACAACCATCAGCTGCTTGGCGTCCGGCGCCATCGCGTAGACCGCTTCGGAGTCCATCTCCGCTTCGTCGTTGTACGGCGCCGCGCTCCGCGACGCCTGGCTGCAGCCCGTGCCGCCGCCGAGGTGGATCTCCTTGTACTGGTCCGCCTTCGGCGCCGGCAGGTGGTTCCGCCGCGCGTACTCGCGGAGTGTCCGGAGCATGTCGGTCGGCGCCAGGCTCTCGGTCAACGCGACGGTCTGCCCCTTGCCCGTGAAGGCCGGGCTCGCGCCGTACGCCGTACGCAGCTGGTTGGCGGAGTATCCGCAGATCGGCAGCGAGGCCTTGGTGAGACCGCGGAACGCCGGCTTGACGGTCTGCACGTGCTGACCCCAGTACTGCGAGCATGTCGGCTTCGGGGCCCGTCCCGTCCGAGCCGACGCGGAGCTCGTACCGTCGAGCCCGGTGATGCCCAGCGCCATCGCCGGCAGCGACTGCACCTTCTCCGCCTGGCCGAACCGGGCCGTGTATTCGTCCGGGCTCAGATAGTGGTGGTACAGGGGATTGCCTGGCGTGGAGACGGCGGTGGCGAACCGTTCAGCTCCGGACAGGTCAGGCGCCAGCCGGACCTGGATCGTCTGCTGTGGAGGGGTCTCCACCGATGCCCCGCCGGCCACCAGCGCGGCACAGCCCACCATCGCACCAACAGTCCTGATCACGACCACTCCCCGTATCAGTCAGTAACAGCTCAGTCACTCTACGCCGTCATCAACGTGAGCCCGTTCTACTGACGCTCGAAGTGGTCGATTCGGTTGATCAGAGATTCACTTCACGGCGAGTTCGCCGAGCTCTGACCAGTCGTCCTGCGGGACCTTGAAGTTGACGATGCGCGGGGTCTTGACCAGGTGCGGCGGGAGGTGCTGCTGGGCCGCCTTGAAATGGTCGGAGGTGACGTGGTGGGTCGCGGCCTCGTCGTCGGCGAAGGCCTCGATCAGCACGTACTCGTCGGTGTCGTCGAGGGAGCGCGACCAGTCGAACCACAGGCAGCCGGGCTCCGCGCGGGTCGCGGCGGTGAAGTCGGCGGTGATCGACGGCCAGTCCTCGGCGTGCTCGGGCTTCACCCGGAACTTCGCGGTAATGAAGATCATGAGGATCAACCTAGCGGGCCTCCGCGGCAAGCGCCGTCGCAATCTGAGATCAGCGCAGGACGAACCCGGTGCCCAACGGGTCGCGCGGATCGAGGGTGAACGTCGCGCTGCCGGTGCGATAGGCGTTCCCGGCGACCTCGGTGATCACGCCGTCCGGCGTCTCCTCGACCACCCGACCGCGGAACGTCGTACCGACGATCGACTCGTGGCGGAGCGTCTGCCCAGGCCTGAGCCGGCCCTCGTCGTACAGCAGCGCGAGGCGGGCCGACGTACCGGAGCCGCACGGGGAGCGGTCGGCCTCACCGTCGGCGAAGACCGCGAGGTTGCGCTGGTGCGGGCCTTCCTCCCACGAGCCGAGGTCGTCGTACAGGATCGTGCCGTAGAGGCCGCTGAGCCGCGGATCGGTCGGGTGCACGGCGACCGGGTCCAGCGCCCACTTGATCTCGCGGCCGATCGCGATCAGGTCCGCGTACGACGCCGGCGTCACCGAGAGGCCGACCGACGAGGCGCGAACGGACGCGTAGAACGCCCCGCCGTAGCTGATGTCCGCCGTCACCTCTCCCCGCGACGTCGTCAGCTGCACCCCGCGCCGAAGCACGTACGACGGAACGTTGCGGAAGGCAACACCATCGGGTCCGACCTGTGCGGTCACCCGTCCGGACGGTACGTCGATGACGACCTCGCCCGCCGGGACCAGACCGGTGGCCACGGCCCAGGTCGCGAGCGCGATCGTCCCGTGCCCGCACGCGGTCGAGTACCCGTCCTTGTGCCAGAACACCACGCCGAAGTCCGCGCCGTCGTCGTCACCCGGTACGACGAATCCGCCGTACATGTCGGCATGACCGCGTGGCTCGTTGACCAGCAACTGCCGGACGGCATCGACCTCCGAGGACGACTGCGCCGTGACCCGGCGGTCCGCGACCGTCGCACCCGGGATCTCCACCGAGGTCACGATCCGGAACGGCTCCCCGGCCGTGTGGTAATCCACAACGTTGACATCGTCCACCCACTCACCCTAGACAAACGAAACCGCTGCGTCCCGGGTAGGGGACGGCAGCGGTTCGAGCGGCCTGAGCGGATGGGGTCAGGCGGCTTGCGGTACCCGGTTCCGGGCGGCCCAGACCGCTCGGCGCAGTTGGGCTTTGTCGGGGTATCCGGCCTCGCGGCCGATCAGGTAGACGTCGTGGCTGCGCATGTTCACCATGCCGGCGACGTACCAGACCGGGCTGCCCTCGGCGAGCATCGTGATGATCATGTTCCGGGTGTCGGTGGTGGTGTTCATTCTGACCCTCTCCTTTGGTCGCTCTTACTGGTACGTCGAACCGGGAGGGCCGGAATCGACACCGGCGACAAGAGAAAAACAGAGCGCCCCGATCGATGATCGGGGCGCTTGTCCGTGTGGGTCCCGGGGGGAGTGGGACCTCCACACGTTGGGGGGACTTTGACGTTAACCCGGCCAAGGGGTCACCACCCCGCGTATTCGTGCTGTGTCGAAAAGTTATCCGGCGGTCCGTCGCCGGCGCCCCGGTGGTCCCGAGCAGCTGCCGCCGCCCGCGCGTCGCCAACTCGACGGGCATGCCTCGTAGGCGGCAGCTGAGTCCAAGATCTGCACTGATGGTCCGGGCTCCGGACGTGTGCCACTCACCAAGCGTGTGCCATCCATGCCGGTCACGCGTACGGGCCCGCGTCGCGAACGCCCAGGGACCGGGTTGGTGAGTGGGGCAGGTCCGCCGTCAGTCCTCGGGTGGGGCCTCGGCGCCTTCGCATTCGTCGCGGTCGGCCCACTCGATCAGGGTGTCGAGCGAGTAGGGGTTGTCGTCGATCGTCGCGTGCAGGTCGCCGAGCTCGGCGTACCGCTGAGGGACTGTCGCGATCGTGAAGTCCTTCGGGTGCACGTCGTCGACCTCGTCCCAGCGGATCGGGGTCGACACGGTGCCTTCCGGGTTACCGCGCACCGAGTACGCGCTGGCGATCGTGTGGTCGCGGGCGTTCTGGTTGTAGTCGACGAAGACCAGCCGCGGGTCGCGATCCTTGCGCCACCACGTGGTCGTCACGTCCTCCGGTGTACGCCGCTCCACCTCCCGCGCGAACGCGAGCGCGGCCCGCCGTACATCCGTGAAGCCGTACGCCGGCTCGACGCGGACGTAGATGTGGATACCGCTGCCGCCGGACGTCTTCGGGTAGCCGACCGCGCCGAGCTCGTCGAGTACTTCGTGCGCGGTGTGCGCGACCCGGCGTACGCGATCGAACGGGCAGTCGGGCATCGGGTCCAGGTCGATCCGCCACTCGTCGGGCTTCTCGGTGTCGGCGCGCCGCGAGTTCCACGGGTGGAACTCGACCGTCGACATCTGCACCGCCCACGCCACGTGCGCGATCTCGGTGACGCACAGCTCGTCCGCGGTCCGGTTGTACCGGGGGAACTTGACCCGCACCGTCTCCATCCACGGCGGCGCCCCGTGCGGCAACCGCTTCTGATGCACCTTCTCGCCCGAAACCCCCTCCGGGAACCGGTGCAACATGCACGGCCGCTCCCGCAGCGCGTTCACGATCCCGTCCCCGACGGACAGGTAGTACTTGACCAGATCCAGCTTGGTCTCACCCCGCGCAGGAAAGTACACCCGCTCAGGATTGGACACCCGAACGGTCCGACCACCCACCTCCAGCTCGACCGCCGGAGACTTCGCCTTGGACTCGGCCATGACGCCAACCTAACCGGCGCCGGGGACAAACGGCATCAGGCGAGGCGGGTGAGCCAGTTGCGGGTGTCGGGGATGCGGCCGTACTGAAGGTCGAGGAGGGTGTCTCGGATCTTGGCGGTGATCGGGCCGACGCCGTGGTCGACGGTGTGGTCGCCGATGGTGAGGTCGCCGTCGGGCCAGGCGAGGCGGCCGATCGGGGTGATCACGGCGGCGGTCCCGGAGGCGAAGACCTCGGTGATCTCGCCGGAGCGGATCCCGTCGCGCCATTCGTCGGCCGAGATCCGGCGCTCCTCGACCGGGTGGCCGAGGTCGGCGGCGAGTTCGAGGACCGAGGCGCGGGTGACGCCCTCGAGGATCGAGCCGGACAGCTCCGGGGTGGCGATCCGGCCGTCGGCGTACACGAAGAACATGTTCATGCTGCCGATCTCCTCGAGCCACTTGTGCTCGACGGCGTCGACGAACGCGACCTGCTCGCAGCCGTTCGCCACCGCCTCGGCCAGGCCGGCCAGGCTGGACGCGTAGTTGCCGCCGCACTTGGCCGCACCGGTCCCGCCCGGAGTGGCGCGGATCGTGGAGGTGGTCAGCCAGATCGAGACGGGCTTCGGGCCGGTGTTGAAGTACGGGCCGGCCGGTGAGGCGATGACGCCGAACAGCACCTCGTTGGAGGGCCGGACGGCCAGGGCGGCCTCGGTGGCGATCATGTACGGCCGCAGGTAGAGGCTGGTCTCCCCGTCCTCGGCTGACGGCACCCAGGCCTCGTCAACGGTCACCAGAGCCCGCAGCGCCGCGACGAACTCCTCTTCCGGCAGTTGGGGCAGTGCAAGCCGCTCAGCGCTCGCGGTGAACCGGGCCGCGTTCCGGTCCGGGCGGAAGGCCCACACTGAACCGTCCGCGTGCCGGTACGCCTTGAGGCCTTCGAAGATCTCCTGCGAGTAGTGGAAGACAGCAGCCGCAGGGCTGAGCGAGAGCGGTGCGTACGCCGTGACCTTCGGGCCGTGCCAGCCGCGGTCGGCCGACCAGTTGGCAACCACCATGTGGTCCGTGAAGGACTGCCCGAACGCCGGGTCCGCCAGTACGGCAGCCCTGGCCTCTGCACTGGCCGGGTCACTCCGCAGCTCGACCGCGAAGTCCCATGCGTCTGTCACCAGCGTTGCTTGCTGTTCACCTGTCACTCACCGCACGCTACCCCGGCCCTCACCTCCACCTCGACCCACCGCCCACACTCCGGCCACTCCGCGCCAGCCACCACGTCAGCTCGGCCGAGCCCGGCTGTGCCTGTACGACGTGCAGCACCCGCTCGGCAGCGTCGTACACCAAGGAGTCGTGCCACTCGTCCGGTAGGTCGACCAGTACACGCAGGGCCATCGCCAGGCCGGCCGCCGCCTCTCCCGCAACCGCCAGGCACTCGGCAAGGCACAAGTCGAGCCTCGCGCGATCGCCGACCCAGCTCTCCGGGCAGAGCTCCCGTGCGCGCTCCAGCAGCACACAGCCGGCCACGCCGTACCCAAGCAGAGTGCACACGCGTCCCTCGGCCCAGTGCAGCTGGTACGTCGGAGCGAGCCCGTCGCCGATGCCGATCAACTCCTGCAACGCACGGTGTGCCTCCTGACGCCGGCCGAGCTCAGCCAGGACCAGTGCTCGCGCGGCGCGCGGCAAGTAGCTCTGACGATCGAGACCGACCGCTTGTTCGGCTAGCTCCAGCAGCTCGGGCAACGGCCGGCGCTCGGCCAATCCGCTGATCGTCTCCTTGGCGCGCACAGCCGCCCCGCTACCGACGCTGTCCGCGGCCGCACGGGCGGCCCACCACCAGCGACGCGCAGTACGGCGGTCGTCCAGCCTGGTCAGCGTCTCCGCGATCAGCGTGCTCAGCTCGGCCGCCTCCGTGCCGTCTGCGCCGCGCAGCTGACTCGCCAGGGCAGGCAGTAGTGCAGCCGGAGGCACCGTACGGCAGTCGCTGAACAGCTCGGCCGGGTCGCCGGCGTCGAGTGTGCCGACCAGCCCCCGCCAAGCCGCCTCCAACGGGTCGGGCTCCGGCCGCGACTGACCTGTCCGCGCAGGCCTTTGCCCGTATGGGGCAGTCCTTTGCTCGAACGTGGCAGTCAGCCGGCCGGCAGTGCCGAGCTCCTTGTCGCAGAGCCGCGCCAGGTCGGCAGAGCCCGGCCGCTGCCCGCGCTCCACCTGCGACAGATAGCTGTGGTCGTACCCGACCTGTGCTGCCAGTTGCCGCAGGCTCAGCCCGGCCGTCTGCCTGCACTGCCGCAGTAGGGAACCGAAAGTCACAGGACCACCCCGTTCGCGCTTCGAGCTCATGTGGTGCGTGCCGGTAAAGCTACAAGCCCTCGCCGACAAAAACCGTTCAAAACAAGGGCATGGGGGCTGTGGGCTGTTCCCACAGCCCACAGCAAACACCTGTTGTCCGCAGTGCGTTCTGGGCAACTGTGAAGAAATGAACCCGCTGCAGCCCCAGGCCCGCCTCTTCCGTCTGGTCCGCCACACCAACCCCACCGCGATCCTCGCCGAGGGCGTGGAGTGGTCCGACGGCACAGCCACCCTCCGCTGGCGCGGCCCGTGGCCCAGCACCGCCACCTGGGACGCCGGCATCCCCGCCCTGCTGGCCACCCACGCCCCCGACGCCCGCACCCAACTCCACTGGACCCCCGCACCCCTACCTCCGCCAACAGACCACACCACCCTCACAACCCCAACCCCCACCGTCTGGCTACCACCCCCAACCCCCGAAGGCCTCTGCACCCACTGCGGCCACCTCTGGCCCTGCCTGAACTGCGGTCCGTAGATGCCGTTGCGGGTGAGGCCTTCTGCCGATTGGAACTGTCTGCAGACTGCTGACGTGGCGGCTGATTCCCGACAGCGTCGGGTACCCGCCGTCGTGATGCGTTGACCGGGGGTTATGGAACGTCTCTACTAAATGGCTGTGCGATGGCTTGCGGTCGTTCTCAGCGCGGGCAACGGCTGCACCGCCCCGGCAGCCGTGCACGAGGCGCTCGACTGCCTGGTGAAGCCACGCGCCGTACCTCGCCTTCCATCCCTGGACTGGTCCGGCTCGCGCGCCGCCCCCGCGAGCCGGGCCGGAGCCTGTGGATTACCGATGTCTGTTGTAGGTCCGCGCTGGTATGAAGGAGGCATGACAGCGTCAACGACCCGTGCGGTGATCCTCACCGTGGACGACGATCCCGGCGTTTCCCGGTCGATAGCCCGTGACCTCCGCCGTCGGTACGGCGAGGCGAACCGCATCGTCCGGGCGGAGAGCCCGGCGCAGGCGCTCGACGCGCTGAAGGAGCTGAAGCTCCGCGGCGAGCCGGTCGCCCTGCTGCTCGCCGACTACCGGATGCCGCAGATGTCCGGCATCGAGTTCCTCGAGGCCGCGATGGACCTGTTCCCGCTGGCCCGCCGGGTGCTGCTGACGGCGTACGCCGACACCGACGCCGCGATCCAGGCGATCAACGTGGTCGACCTCGACCACTACCTGCTGAAGCCGTGGAACCCGCCGGAGGAGAAGCTGTATCCGGTGGTCGACGCGATGCTCGACCTGTGGAGGGCGACCCCGGAGCCGTCCGGCGACGAGACCCGGGTGATCGGCCACCGCTGGTCGGCGCCGTCGTTCGCGGCCCGCGACTTCCTCGCCCGGAACGCCGTGCCGTACCGCTGGCTCAACGTCGACGACGAGGAGGCCAGGCGGCTCCTGGACGCGGCCGACGTGGATGGTACGACGCTGCCGGTCGTGATCACACCTGACGCGAGCGTGATGATCGCGCCGTCCGAAGCCGAGCTGGCGGAGAAGGTCGGGCTGACCACCGCGCCGGCGAAGGACTTCTACGACCTGGTCGTGGTCGGCGGCGGCCCCGGCCGGCCTCGGGGCCGCGGTGTACGGCGCCAGCGAGGGCCTGCGGACTGTCCTCGTCGAGCAGTTGGCGACGGGCGGGCAGGCGGGGCAGTCGAGCCGTATCGAGAACTACCTCGGGTTCCCGGACGGGGTGTCCGGCGCGCAGCTCACCGACCGGGCGCGACGGCAGGCGGTCCGGTTCGGGGCCGAGCTGCTGACGACCCGGCAGGTGGTCGGGTTGGACACGCTCGGAAACGCGCGGCGGCTGGTGTTCGCGGACGGCAGCGAGATCTCGGCGCACTCGGTGATCCTGGCGACCGGCGTCTCGTACCGGACGCTCCAGGCGCCCGGCGTCGACGACCTGTGCGGCCGCGGCATCTACTACGGATCGGCCACCACCGAAGGGCCGGCGTGCGCCGGTTCGGAGGTCTACATCATCGGCGGGGCGAATTCCGCCGGGCAGGCCGCGGTCTATTTCGCCAGGCATGCGAAACGCGTGCATATGCTGGTAAGAGGACCATCGCTCACCGCGACGATGTCGTCGTACCTGATCGATCAGATCGACGAGATCGAGAACATCGAGGTGCACACCTGCACGCAGGTCGTTTCCTGCATGGGCTCGGAGCACCTGGAACATCTCACCCTGCTGAACAGCGAGACCGGGGAGAAGCGCGAGGTGGACACGGAGTGGATGTTCGTGTTCATCGGCGCGGCCCCGCGGACGGACTGGCTGCCCGGTGACCTGCTCCGCGACGAGCGTGGCTTCGTCCTCACCGGACCCGACCTGCACGGCAGACCGCCGGGCTGGGTGCTGGAGCGGGAGCCGTACCACTTGGAGACGAGCATGCCGGGCGTGTTCGCCGCGGGCGACGTACGGGCCGAATCGGTGAAGCGGGTCGCGTCAGCGGTCGGCGACGGGGCGATGGCCGTGACACTGGTGCACCGATACCTGGAGATGCTCTGATGACTGACCATGCTGTGGAGGCTGTGGAAGCTGTGGAACCGCGCCGGCTGACTCCTGACGACCTGCGCACGCTGTTCCTGTTCGAGAGCCTCAGCGACGAGCAGTTGCGGTGGCTCTCGGAGGCCGGGCACGTCGAGGAAGTGCACGACGGGATCGTGTTCAACGAGGGCGACGAGGCGACCTGCTGCTACGTCCTGCTCACCGGTGAGATCCGGCTCTGCAAGCTCTCCCACGGCGAGCTCGTGGAGATCAACCGGACCGGCCAGCGCGGGGTGTACTCCGGGGCGTTCAACGCGTTCTTCGGCGCCAACGACCACAAGTCGTACACCGCGACCATGCAGGTCACGCAGCCGTCGGAGTTCTTCGTGATCGGCGCCGAGACGATGGCGACGATGATGAACACCTGGTTCCCGATGGCGGTGCACCTGATCGAGGGCTTCGTGATGGGCATGCGCCGGACCAACGAGACGCTGGGGGAGCGCGAGCGGCTGCTCGCCCTCGGATCGCTGTCCGCGGGACTCACCCACGAGCTGAACAACCCGGCGGCCGCGGCGGTCCGGGCCGCGGCGACGCTGCGGCAGCGGGTCTCCGGGATGCGGTCGAAGCTGGCGATGCTCGCGGACGGTACGCTCGACGCGACCAAGCTGCACCAGATCGTCGCGTTGCAGGACGACGCGGTCGAGCGGCTGGACAAGAACAAGGACAAGGACATCCCGCCGATGGAGCTGTCCGACCGCGAGGACACGCTCACCGACTGGCTCGACGACCACGAAGTCCAGGCGAGCTGGGACGTGGCACCGGTGCTCGCCCAGGCAGGCCTCGACGTGCCGTGGATGGAGGAGGTGCTGACGGCCGTCGGCCCGAAGTACCTCGAAGGTGCTGTCCGGTGGCTGATGTACACGATCGACACCGAGTCGTTGATGAACGAGATCGACGACTCGGTCACCCGGATCTCGACACTCGTTGGTGCCGCCAAGCAGTACTCGCAGATCGACCGGGCGCCGTACCAGACCGTGGATCTGCGCGAGCTGCTCAAGTCGACGCTGGTGATGATGTCGGGCAAGCTCCAGGGGTACGAGATCGTCAAGGAGTTCGACCCGGAGCTGCCCGCGATCCCGGCGTACGCCGCGGAGCTCAACCAGGTGTGGACGAACATCATCGACAACGCGGTCAGCGCGATGGGCGGTTCCGGGACACTGACGATCCGCACCCGGCTGGACGGTGCGTACGCGGTGGTCGAGATCGGCGACACCGGGCCGGGCATCCCGGAGGAGATCCGGCGGCGGATCTTCGAGCCGTTCTTCACCACGAAGCCGATCGGCGAAGGGACCGGGCTCGGGCTGGACATCTCCTGGCGGATCGTGGTCAAGAAGCACCACGGAGACCTCCGCGTGGAGTCCGCGCCGGGCCGTACGGTCTTCAAGATCGTGCTCCCACTCGAGCCCGAACGAGAGCTGGAGTCGGATCCCGCGCTACTTGCTTAAGGCAACCAGCCGGTGATGGCGGTGACGACTGCCGGGTCCAGGTTTCCGGGGATCTGGTAGTCGGCCATCGTGGACGGGCCGGTGCCGGCGAAGAACACGTGGTTGTCCGCGTCCAGGACGGTGATCGTCGCGTTCGGGAGACCGGCGCGCCACGCGGGGAGGTCGTCGGCGACGGTCACCTGGTAGTCGCGACCGCCTTGCAGGACAAGGATCGGTACGTCGAGTTTCGCGGCCGTCGCGACCGGGTCGTACGCGCGCTGATCCAGCCAGAACGACGCCGGCATACCGAACGGCAGGTCCGACGACGGGGTGTCCGGGGTGACGGTGTCGGCCGCGATCGCCTGTCGTTCGAAGAGTGCGACGGCCTCGGGTGGGACGGCTTCGGGGTTGGCCCGGGCGAGGTGGCGCATGACGCGGACGGCCGCGTGCTGCATCGGCTGGGTGTCGCCGGCCATGATCACGACGCCCGCGACGAGCGGTTCCTCGGCGGCGAGCTGCGGAGCGATCTTGCCGCCCATGCTGTGCCCGGCGAGGAACACCTGGTCGACGTGTTCGGCGAGCAGGCGTACCGCGGCGATCCCGTGCGGGACGTACTCCGAGGTCATCGTGTACCCCGGCGCGGCCATCGCCTCGGGTCGGTTCGCGGTCACCTTGTCGAAGCGCAGTACCGCAACGCCTTGCGTGGCCAGGCCCCACGCGAGGTCCTTCATCGGCTTGTTGGGTCCGCTGGTCTCGTCGCGGTCGTAAGGACCACCGCCGGTCAGCAGGACTACGCCGCGGCCGGTCGGTTCCGTGGGCAGGGTCAACGTTCCGGGGACCGTGTGGCCGTCCGCGTCGAGGGTGATGTCGCGTTCGGTGAAGGTGGCCGGGTCGGCGTACGGCGGGGGAGTCCAGGGCGTCATCGCGATACCTTTCTCATTGTTTGAGAAAGGTAGCACGGCGTGAGATCGTTACGCCATGGGTCCGTTGGAACTGCTGGGGCATCCGGTGCGGTTGCGGATCGTGCACGCGTTGCGCGGCGGCCGCGAGCTGACGACCGCCGAGCTGGGGAAGCGGATCGCGGACGTGTCGAAGGCGACGCTGTACCGGCACGTCGAGCTGCTCGCCGAGGGCGGGGTCCTCGAGGTCGCGGAGGAACGGCGGGTTCGCGGCGCGGTCGAGCGACGTTTCCGGCTGCGGCAGGAGCGGGCCTCGATCACTCCCGAACAGCTCGAGCAGGTGACCGTCCAGGACCACCAGCGCGGGTTCGCGGCGGCGATGGCGGCGATGCTCGCGGAGTTCACGGCGTACACGGAACGCGACGGCGCGGACCCGATCGCCGACCTGGTCGGCTATCGGCAGCACGCCATCTGGTTGACGCAGGCGGAGCTTCACCAGCTGATCGAAGGCATGCGCGCCGCGATCCTGCCGGTCCTGTCGAACGAAGCGACCCCCGACCGTTCCCGCTACCTCCTCAGCCCGATCCTGTTCCCCACCGAAGGCGACAGCCCCTAGGTCACCCGCCGGGGCCCGACGGATGGTCCGGGGTGGTGGTCAGGCGGGGCAGGCTGCTCAGCGGAGGGCGGTGCCTTGGGCGTGGGTGAGGAGGGTGAGGTCTTCGCGGGTGGGGAGGGATTCCCAGTCGCCGTACGCCGTGACGCAGAACGCGCCGGAGGTCGTGGCGCGGTCGAGGCGGGCCTCGGGGGAGAGGTCGTCGAGGGTGGCGGACAGGTACCCGGAGACGAACGCGTCGCCGGCGCCGATGCTGTCGACGACCGTGACCGGGAGAGCGGGTCGGTGGATCGTGAGCACCTCGGCCGTTGACCCGCCCAGGGCCGCGTCGATCGCGGATGCGCTCCGCGCTGCGTCGGGTGTGGGGGTTGCGGTGGTCTTGGTGTGGGACCAGGCGCCCTTGGCGCCGGCTGTCACTACGACGGTTTGGACGGTGTTCAGCAGGTCGGCGATCGGGTCTTCGGCGTCGGTGAGCAGGTCGAGTTCGTCGTCGGAGGCGAACACGGTGTGGATGTGCGGGAGGAGTTCGCGGAGAGCGGTCGCGGCGTCGGCGCGGGACCAGAGGCGGGCGCGGTAGTTCACGTCGAGTGAGACCTGGGCGGTGGTTGTGCGTACGGCGGCCAGGGTCGCCGCTCGTGCCGTGTCCGAGAGCGCCGGGGTGATGCCCGTGATGTGGAGCAAGGTCGGAGACAGCGCGGTGATGGCGGCGGTGGTCTCGTCGGGGGTGAGGGTGGAGGCGGCGGATCCGCGGCGGTGGTAGCTGACCCGGGTGATGTCGTGCGACGGCTGGTCGAACGCGATGAACCCGGTGAACGCGTCGTCGGCGAACCGGACCCGGGCGTCGACGTTCTCGGCGCGGAGCGTGCGCTGGATCAGCCGGCCCGGTTCGTCGTTGCCGACGGCACTCAACCAGGTGACGTCGTGCCCGAGCCGGGCCACCCCGATCGCCACGTTGCTCTCGGAGCCGGCGATCGACAGCTGCGCGTCCCCGCCCAGCCGCATCGGCCGCCCGGTCCGCACCGAAACCATCGTCTCGCCAAGCGTCAGCAGATCTGTCATCTCACGTACTCCGAGGACTGAGGCGACCTGCGGGTCGCTGGGTGATGGGAGGTGCCGTCGGTCAGATGCCGAGTTCGGTGCGGAAGGTGCTGGCTCGGATCGACAGTTCTGCCAGCGGTCCGCCGGTGGCGGCGTCGCCCAGGAGCGGGGAGCCTACGCCTACCGCGAGGGCGCCGGCGGCGAGGTACTGCGGTGCGGACTGGGCGTCCACGCCGCCGACGGCGATCAGCGGTGCGTCGGGGAGTGGGGCGCGGAGTTCGGAGAGGTAGCCGGGACCGTGCAGTTTGGCGGGGAAGATCTTCACCGCGGTGGCGCCGAGGTCGAGGGCGGCGATCACCTCGGTGGGGGTGAGTGCGCCGCAGAGCAGCGGGACGCCGAGCTCGACCGAGCGGTGCGCGCCGCGGGTGATCGCGGGCGTGACGGAGAAGTCGGCGTGTGCGGCGGCGACCTGGTCGGCCTGGTCGGCGGTGACGACGGTGCCGGCCCCGATCAGGATGTGCGGGTCGTACAGCGAGCGCGCCTTCGCGATCGCCTCGACGCCGCCGGGGGTGGTGAGCGAGATCTCGAGTGCGGTGATGCCCGCCTCGATCAGGGTCTCGACGCAGTCGAGTGCGGTGTCCGCGCGGTCGGCGCGGATGATCGCGAGCAGTTTCCGGCTCCGGAGTTCGGCAAGCAGATCCATGGTCTCCAACCTATGTGATCGGGTTAGACATAGGACGTCCCATCATCTCTGGTGTGGACACCCGATCTGTGGCTAACTTTCCAAGTAGAAAACACGCCCTGTTGGTTACTTTCAGGAGGCATTCGCTCCGCGGACTGATCACCACCGGCGGGAACGCCGCCTCCGTGCAGACCACCAAGGCCTACGACGACAACGTCTGGGCGTTGACGTCGGCGGAGATCGACAGCATCCGCACCACCAACAGCACGTCGGTGCCCGACGCCGTACTCGATCTGCCGCTCGGGTGACATCAGACCGGCCTGGCGGACAGTACCAACCGCCAGGTCAGTTCGCCGCTCGCCGGGACCACTGCGGCGTCGTCGGGACCGGCCGCTGCCAGGTCGAACACCTTGCCGAGCATGGGCTCGACGCCGAGGCTTCGGTACGGTGCCTCGGCCGGGAAACCGCCCTGGTTGCGCCACACCGCGGTGGAGGTCGGTTGCCCCGGGCAACTCAGTGTCATGGTGAGTTCGGCGCCGCGGTCGCGGACCGAGACCGTCGGGCAGTCCACCAGAACCGCGCCGACCGCCGTACCGTCGGTGGGGCCGTACGTCGTGACCGCCGGCCAGGTGCTGGTGATCCACGGGCCGTCGTCGGGGTAGAGACGGCACTCGGAGCAGTCGGCCGTGATCGTTGCGCCGGGCACACAGTCGAGGAGTGCGTGCGCAGCCCACACGAACCGATAGCCCGGGACCGCCTGGAGGTGGTAGTCGACGGTCATGCTGTCATGGCCGGTCGAGAAGGTACGGGAGAGGGTTGCGCCGTCGTACGAGACCGACGGGCCCCAGCGCTGGTTCCAGAGGGCGCCGTGGTCAGGTGTGCCGCGGACGGTGGGGAAACACTCGTCCACCCCGCCCGCGTCGACGAAGGTCGTCATACCGGTACGGGCGCCGTCGACGAGCCCCGGCCCGTCCCACAACCACTCGCGTCCACCGAGCCGGAGCGACGTCCAGCGCCCCCCATCTGCAAGGTCTACCGCCACGGCAGCGGTCACCATTCTGCGAAGGAGCCGTCGTCGTGGGTCCAGAGCGGGTTGCGCCACGTGTGACCGGCGCGGTCCGCGGCCCGGACAGCGTCCTCGTCGACCGTGATTCCCAAGCCTGGCAGGGGATTCCACTCCGCGTGCCCGTCGACCCAGGTGAACGGTGCCGGATCCACGACGTACGACGTGAGGTCGCCTGTCACGTTGTAGTGGATGCCCCTGCTCTGCTCCTGGATGAGGAAGTTCGGCGTACTGAACGACACCTGCAACGAAGCCGCCAGCGAGATTGGGCCGAGCGGGCAGTGTGGGGCAAGGAGCGCGCCATGGGTGTCGGCCAGTACGGCGATTCGGCGGAGCTCGGAGATTCCGCCGGCATGGGAGACGTCTGGCTGGACGACCGCAACCCCCGCGTTCAACGGCGCCATGAAATCGGACCGGTGATACAGCCGCTCGCCGAGCGCTACCGGAACGGTCGAGGTCGCGACCACCTCGGGCAGATGCGCCATCTGTTCCGGCAGCACCGGTTCCTCGACGAACATCGGCTGCAGGCCCTCGACGGCCTGCAGGATGCGTCGCGCGCCGGCGACCCCGACCCGCCCGTGCAGGTCGATCGCGACATCGCGCGAGTCGCCAAGAACGGAACGAGCGGCGGACAGTCGCGTGACGATGTCGTTGATCTCGGCAACGGACGGCGACACCTGGAGTCGCCCGCCGGCATTCATCTTCACGGCCGTCATCCCCGCGGCGACCTGCTCGGCGACGGCCTCGCCGATCGAGGACGGCTCGTCGCCACCGACCCACGCGTACACGCGGACCCGATCCCGCACCCGCCCGCCGAGAAGCGCCGCGACCGGAGCGCCGTACACCTTGCCGGCGATGTCCCACAGCGCGTGGTCCAGGCCCGCGACCGCGCTGCTCAGCACCGGCCCGCCGCGGTAGAACCCGCCCTTCGTCAGCACCTGCCAGTGCCGCTCGATCTGCAGCGGATCCTGGCCGATCAGGTACTCCGCCAGTACGTCGATCGCCGCCCGGACGACCTCGGCACGACCCTCGACCACCGGCTCGCCCCACCCGACGACGCCGTCGCTCGTCTCGATCCGGCAGAACAGCCAGCGCGGCGGGACGAGGAACGTCTCGATCCGCTCGATCTTCACCGGCGCCCCTTACGAGACGAGCCGCGGACCTCGGTCAGGTCCTCGGCCGCCTTCGCCAGCAGTTCGCGCATCGCGAGCTCGGCGCCCTCCGGGTCGTGTGCGCGGACCGCGTCCACGACTCGCCGATGGCTCGGCACCGGGTCGTCGGACGGCTTGACCTTGTGCACGAGCCGGTCGCGGTCGGCGAGCCCGGTCTCCATGATCACTTCCATCTTGGTCAGCAGCTCGTTACCCGTTGCCGCGAGCAACGCCCGGTGGAAGGCGAGGTCGGCGACCACCGCGGCGAGGTCGTCGCCCGCGGACTCCATCGCCGCGAGCGCCGCCTCCAGGGCTGCCAGATGCGAGTCGTCACCTCGTACGGCGGCCAACCGGGCGGCGGCCGGCTCGACGATGCCGCGTACCTCGTGCAGCTCCTCGAGCAGTTCGGGGCGCGCGTCGGCGTCCTTGAAGTGCCAGCGGATCATGTCTGCGTCGAGCAGGTTCCAGTCCGCGCGCGGCCGGACGAACGTGCCGCGCTTCTGCCGCGCGTCGACCAGCCCCTTGGCGGTCAGCACCTTCAGTGCCTCGCGTACGGCGGTCAGGCTGACGCCGAGGTCGGCCTGCAGTTCGGTGACGCTGATGGTCGCCCCCTCCGGGATCGTCCCGGACAGAATCCGCTGTGCCATTTCCTCCACGATCTGTCCGTGCAACCCGCGCTGAATCCCCGTCACACTGCTCTCCCTCACGCCGAATCCTTCACAGCCGACCATCCGCCGTCGACCACCAGGCTGGTGGCGGTCACGAACGATGCCTCGGACGACAGCAGGAACGCCACCGCCTGTGCCACCTCGTCCGGCTGTCCGAGGCGTTTCAGCGCGGTCGCCTGGGCGCTGCGCTCGCGGGCCTCGGCGTCGACGCGGTCCCACAGCGCCGTCACGACCGGGCCCGGGAGCACGGTGTTCACGCGGATGTCCCGACCGTACTCGACGGCGAGCTGGCGTCCGAGCGAGACCAGTGCACCCTTCGTCGCGGCGTACGCCGGATGTCCGGGCAGCCCGGCGATCGCATGCACCGATGACACCAGTACGACGGAGCCGGCGCCCGCGACGAGGTCGTCGTACAGCGCCCGGAAACCGAGGAACGCGGCGGTCAGGTTGACGTCGAGCTGACGTTGCCAGGACGGCGGGGAGAGCTCGTGTGCCGGCTTCACGTCGATGACGACCGCGTTGCTGACCAGACCGTCGATCGGGCCGAGCTCGTCGCGGCCGCGGGACCGCACCTCCGCCCAAGTGTCCGGCGACGCGACGTCACCGACCACGGCGATCGCCCTGCCCGGCAGCTCCTTGCAGGGCCGGATGTCCACCTGCACGACCTGCGCGCCCTCGGCCAGCGCCCGTTCGGCGCACGCCGCACCGATCCCCGACGCGGCCCCGGTCACCGCGATCACCCGCCCAGCCAGCCGCACGCGCGCCTCCTCAGAGTCCAGTTAGGGCATCAGTTCACCGCGACGGCGCCGCCCGGTCAAGCGATTTGCTCGTAATTTACGAATTAATATTGACACCCGTGACGGGCCGCCGCAAGATCGTCCGCAACACACCACGTACTCGACTGGCACGCCGGTCGGGCAGAGCTCAGGAGTTCAGGCATGACGGGTCTGGCAGCGGATCGGCGGACATTCCTCAAGGGACTTGGACTGCTCGGGGCAGCGACCCTGGTTCCGGGGTGCGCGACTTCGGCGACGAGTCCCGGCAGCGGCGGTCCGGCGAGCGGTGAGGTGGCGCTGCAGTCGAACCTCTCCAGCGCGCAGGCCAAGGCCGCGATCGAGAAACTCGTTGCCGCCTACAACAAGACCGGTGGGTCCCAGGTCAAGCTGAACACGGTTGCCGCGGAGATCTTCCGGACCCAGCTGCCGACGTACCTGACCTCGGCGAACCCGCCGGACGTCTACACCTGGTACGCCGGTTCGGTCGCGGACTCGTACGCGAAGAAGGACCTGCTGCTCGACGTCTCGAGCGTCTGGGAATCGATGGGGAACTACTCGAAGGCGATGCAGACGCTGTCCACGAGCAGCGCCGGGCAGAAGATCTTCGTACCGACCAGCTACTACTGGTGGGGGATGTTCTACCGGAAGTCGAACTTCACCAAGTGGGGCGTGACGCCGCCGAAGACCTGGGCCGAGTTCGTTGCCGTCTGCAAAACCATTCAGGGCAAGGGGATCCCGCCGATCGGGATCGGGCTCGGGGACACGCCGTGGGTGGCGTCCGCGTGGTTCGACTACCTGAACATCCGGATCAACGGGGCGCCGTTCCACCGCAAACTGCTGGCCGGCCACGGCGACTTCACCGACCCGAAGGTGAAGGCGGTCTTCACCAAGTGGCGCGAGGTGCTGCCGTACTTCGACCCGAAGGGCAAGTCGTTCCCGTTCCAGGAGGCGACGTCGGCGCTGCTCGCGGGGAAGACCGGGATGTTCCTGATCGGCACGTTCTTCGCGGACTCGGCGCCGAAGGACGCGCTGGACGACATCGACTTCTTCCAGTTCCCGATCATCGACCCGGCGGTACCGGTCGCGGAGGAGGCTCCGACCGACGGGTACTTCGCGTCGAAGAAGGTGCGGGACCCGGACGGGGTGAAGAAGTTCCTGACCTGGCTGGCGACGGCGGAGGCGCAGGAGATCTACGTACAGAACTCCTCCGGTACGGCGATCCCGGCCAACCCAGCCGGCAAGGCGGTGGACTCGCCGCTGGTGAAAAAGGGCAAGGCGATGATCGAAGGTGCCGCCGAGATCACCCAGTTCTTCAACCGCGACTCGTCGGACGCCCTCCAGCCGACGGCGGACGCCGCCCTCACGAAGTTCCTCGACAAGCCCGACCAGATCGACCAGATCCTGAAGGACTGGCAGGCGGCCGCAACCAAGGTGTTCAAGGCGTGAGTTCCCCGGGAGATGCCGTGCTCTCGTCCGTGACCCGCCCGTCCCGCCTGCGGCGGGACGGGCGGGTGTCTCCTCTCATCCTGGCGTTTGTCTTGGTGCCGTTCGTCATCGAAGCGGTCTGGGTGTTCTGGCCGGCTCTGCAGGGGTTCTGGTTGGCTTTGACCAGTTGGGATGGATTGTCGGCGCCGCGGTTCGTCGGGTTCGGAAACTTTGCTGACATGGTGTCGGATCCGATCTTCCGGACGGCGCTCAAGAACACCGCGATCTGGTTGGTGCTGTTCGGTGGGTTGAGTGTGATCGGCGGGTTCGGGATGGCCTTGCTGCTGCAGAAGGAGCGGCGGGGTGTGGCGATCTACCGGGCGGCGTTGTTCACCCCGGTGGTGTTCTCGCTGGTGGTGACCGCGCTGATCTGGCGGGTCTTCTACCAGCCGGATGGACTTGTCGACACGGTGTTCCGGTCGGTTGGCCTGGGCAACTTCGTCCGGCCCTGGCTGGCCGACCCCGGCACCGCGCTGTACGCCGTGATCGTGCCGGCGCTGTGGCGTCAGATCGGGCACGTGATGGTCCTCTACCTGGCCGGCCTGAAAGCGGTCGATCCCGCGTTGTACGAGGCCGCGAAGGTCGACGGCGCCTCTGCCTGGCAGCGCACGCGGTACGTCACGATCCCGCAGCTCAAGGGCGTCAACTCCGTCGTACTCTCGGTGATCGTCATCGACTCGCTGCGGTCCTTCGACATCGTCTGGTCGATGACCAGAGGCGGCCCGTACCACTCGTCCGAGCTGCTCAGCACGTACATGTACTCGACCGCGTTCCAGTCCACGCAGCTCGGCTACGCGTCGGCGCTCGCGGTCGTGATCTTCCTGCTCGCCCTGGCCGTCATCCTCGGCTACCTGATCCGCGCGTTCCGGGAGGAATCGTGATCCGCCGAGTTGGCTTCCACGTGGCGATGGGGTTGATCTCGTTCCTCTGGGTCGCGCCGATCCTCTGGGTGATCGTGATCTCGTTCCGTTCGTTCGACGACGTCGCGGCGAACGGGCTCGGGTCGTTGCCGCACTCGTTCACGTTCTCGACGTACAAGTCGGCATGGCAGGACGCGGACGAGTTCCGGGCGCTGGTGAACAGCCTGCTGGTGACGATCCCGGCGGTGCTGCTGAGCCTCGGGCTCGCGTCGATCGCGGCGTACGGGCTGGCGCGGTACTCGATCCCGTTCCGCCGGACGATCCTGTTGCTGATGTTGATGGGCAACCTGTTGCCGCCGCAGATCCTGCTGATCCCGATCTCGCGGTTCGTGGAACTGATCGGGTACTACGACACCCTGATCGCACTGATCGCTGTCCATGTCGGCTTCGGGCTCGGGTTCTACACGTTCGTCCTGCACGGTTTCATGCGGGACCTGCCGCGGGAGATCCAGGAGGCGGCGACGATCGACGGCGCCGGGCCGGGGAAGATCTACTCGGCGGTGATCCTGCCGCTGACCCGTCCGGCGCTGGCCGCACTCGGGGCGCTGTCGTTCACCTGGATCTTCAACGATCTGCTGTGGTCGATCACGGTCATCCGGACCGGCGACAAGATGCCGGTGACGCCGGCCCTGCTCGGGTTGCAGGGGCTGTTCGTGTCGTCGTGGAACGTGATCGCTGCGGGGACGGTGATCGCGGCGGTACCTACTGTCGCGGTGTTCCTGCGGTTCCAGAAGCACTTCGTCGGCGGATTGGCGATCGGGGCGGTCAAGTGAGGACTTGGACGTTGCGCGGTACGACGACGTCGTACGTGGTCGGTGTTCCGGAGCATGGTCGGTGGGCGCAGCTGGTTGCCTGGGCGCCGGGGGACGGGGGTGCACCGGTCGAGGTCGTCGGGACGGAGCACTTCGTGCCGCGGGCAGACGTGGAGCCGTTGGAGTATGCCGTCCGCGGGGTCCGTTACACGTCGCCGGTCGAGTTGGTGGTGAGCGGACTGGACGGGTCCGACGAACTCCGCCCACTCTTCACCGAAGTCTTTGAATCCGCAGACGAACTGCAGTTGGTGTTTGTGGACGAGGTTCGGCTCGTACTGCACTACCGGATGGTCGGGGACGTGGTGGAGCGGTGGGTCTCGGTAGCGAACGAGGGGACTGATCAGCTGGTGCTGCATCGGCACGACTCGGCCGCGTTCGTGGTGCCGGTGGGGAACACCGTGAAGTACTTGTGGGGCGAGTGGAACAGCGAGTTTCAGCAGGCCTCTGTGACGTTGCCGCGGGGGCGGTTCGTGATCGGGAGTTCGCAGGGGATCACGGGGCATACGTACTCACCGTTCCTCGCGACGGACGGGGACGTTACGTACGGCGTACAGCTGGCATGGTCCGGGTCGTGGGAGATGTCCGCGGAGGTGGACACGACCGGACTGCTCCGTATTCAGGCCGGGCGTACCGCTTCGAGTCTGGGCCTACGGCTCGGTCCGGGGGAGACGTGGGTGTCGCCAAAGGCCGTCGGTACATGTAGTGCTGAGGGGGCTGACGGGTTGGCACGGGTCTTTCACTCGTACGAACGCGGCCTGTCGCGCGGGCGGACGCCGCACGTGTTGTACAACTCGTGGTTCGCGACCGAGTTCGACATCCGCGCGGAGCATCAGCTCGAGTTGGCGCGGCGGGCGGCGGGGATCGGTGTCGAGACGTTCGTGGTGGACGACGGGTGGTTCGTCGGGCGGTCGGACGACACCGGCGGGTTGGGCGACTGGGAGGTGGATCCGGCGAAGTTTCCCGGCGGGCTGGACGGGTTCATTTCGGATCTCCGCGGGCTGGGGCTCGGCTTCGGGTTGTGGATCGAGCCGGAGTCGGTCAGTCCGCGATCCCGGCTGGCGGTCGAGCATCCGGAGTGGATTCTGCGTACGGCGGGGCGGGAGCCGGTGCTGATCCGGAATCAGTTGCTGCTCGATCTGAGCCGGGACGATGTCGCGGAGTTCGTGTGGGGGACGCTCGACCGGTTGCTGTCGGCGTACGACATCACGTATTTGAAGTGGGATGCGAATCGGCCCAGGCTTGACGCGGGGGATGTGCGGCGCGATGTCGACGGACTGGTGGTGGCGAATCTCTACTCCGTTCTGGATCGCCTGAGAGTCCAGCACCCTGGTGTTTATGTGGAGGGCTGCGCGGGTGGTGGGGCGCGGGTCGACCTGGGGATGGTTGCACGCGTCGACACGCTGTGGCCGAGTGACAACACGGCCCCGTTGGATCGGCTCAGGATTCAGGAAGGGTTTCGGACCGGGTTCGCGCCACAGCTGATGAGCTCGTGGGTGACCGACGCCGTCGGCACTCACGACGGCCGCGAGCGTTCGCTCGACTTCCGGTTTCGCGTTGCGATGGCGGGTGTGCTCGGGATCGGGGCGGACCTGTCCCGGTGGACCGATGACCAGTTGCGGATCGCTGCCCGGCACATCGCGCAGTACAAGGGATTCCGGGATCTTGTTGCTAACGGCAACGTCTACGGGTTGACGCACGGAGTGCAGTACGTGGGGGACCGGCGGTCCGTGGTGCTCTTGTGGGAGACCGGTGACGGCAACGTGCGCGGCACCTTGCCGACCCGGCCGCGACGGGTTCCGTTGGCGGGGCTGGATCCGGCCAAGAACTACCGGGTGGGTGACCAGACTTACCCGGGCAGCTATCTGCTGCAGGTCGGGATCGCGTTCGACGACACCGTGGACTCGCTCTGCGTCGCTGTCGAAGCACTCGACTGACCGTCCGCTCGAAGGAAGGCAAGGGATGAAACGACTGCTGGGCGGTGTACTCGCGGCGGCCTTGACGGTCGGCGCGCTCGCCGCCACCAGCACCGGAGCCGTGGCGGCTCAGGCCACGGCTCCGGTGCTCAGCCCGACCCCGTACATGGGGTGGAACACCTACTACGGACTCGGCGGCGACTTCACCGAGGACACGATCAGGTCGGTCGCGGACTCGCTGGTGAGCCGCGGCCTCGCGAAGGCCGGGTACGACATCGTCTGGCTGGACGGCGGCTGGCAGGCCGACCAGTCCCGCAGCGCCGCCGGCGACCTGGTCCCCAACCCGGCCAAGTTCCCGCACGGACTGAAGCCGCTCGTCGACTACATCCACGGCAAGGGCCTTCGCGCGGGGATCTACACGGATGCCGGTCCGTACATCCCCGGCCGCTGCGGGCTCGGCAGCGGTGGTCACTACCAGCACGACGCGGACACGTTCGCCGCCTGGGGTTTCGACGCGGTCAAGGTCGACTACCTGTGCGGGATCGCGGCGGACCTCGACCCGAAGACGGCGTACACCGAGTTCGCCCAGGCGCTGCGCGACAACGCGAGTCACCGGCCGATGATCTTCAACCTGTGCAACCCGGTGACGTCGCCGGACTGGGGCAACTACCCCGACTCGCAGCAGTCGATCAACTCGTGGTCGTACGCGCCGGGGATCGCGCAGTCCTGGCGTACGTACACCGACGTGGGGTTCCAGGGCGACATCAAGTTCAAGGACGTACTGCGGAACTACGACGCGAACGCGCGGCACCCGGAGGTGGTCAGGCCCGGTGCGTTCAGCGACCCGGACTACCTGGCGCCGGAGCTCGGGATGACCGACGAGGAGTTCCGTACGCAGCTCACGTTGTGGGCGGTCGCGGCCGCGCCGCTGGTGATCGGCAGCGACGTACGAAAGCTCAGCGCGACCACCGTCGGGATGCTGACCGATCCCGAGGTGATCGCCATCAACCAGGACAAGGCTGCTGTCCAAGCAGTACGTGTCGGAGCAGCCGGTACGACGGAGACGTGGGTGAAGCGGCTCGCCGACGGCAGCCGCGCCGTCGTACTGCTCAACCGTGGTGACAGCGCGCAGACGCTGACGACCACCGCGTCGGCGGTCGGGCTGTCCGGGGAACGGTTCACACTGAAGAACGCGTGGACCGGCAAGGTGACCGAGAGCGGCGGCGTGATCAGCGCGGCGGTTCCGGCGCACGGTACGGCGTTGTTCCGGGTCGCGGCGGCCCGTGGCGCCCCGGGCGCTCCGCACGTGACGGCGGGCATCCCGCAGGTGACGAAGGTCGGCACCGACGCCCAGCCGGCGGACGCGGCACCGGTCGTTGCCGGAGGCGACGAACTGACCGTGCAGGTTGCCGTGCGCAATGATGGCGTGCGGCCGGTGTTCGAGCCGGCGGTGACTGTTGCCGGAGGCACCGGGTGGACGGTGCGGGCATTGTCGAAGGCGCCGCGGCTGATCGAGGGCGGTGGGCAGGCGACGTTCGCGTTCACGGTCAGGCTCCCCGCCGGCGCCCCACCCGGCACGGCGAGTCTGACCGCGACGACGACATACCAAACCGTTCGGTATGGAGAGCAGCGGCAGACGACTGTGCTCACGCCGGTGGTCGTCGCGCCCGCGCCGCCGAGTGGGATCGTGCCGTTGTCGCATCATCAGTGGATCACGGCGACGAGCGGGTGGATGTCGCCGACCGTCGACGAGAGCGTGGGCGGTGGCAATCCGATCAAGCTCACCGGTACGACGTACCCCACCGGGATCGGGGTCGCCTCGCCGTCACTGATCCGGTACTACGTCGGCAAGGCGTGCTCGCGTCTGACCGGCACTGTCGGCATCGATGACGTGGTCAGCAACGTCGGTCCGGAGGGCGGTACCTCGACGTTCCAGGTTGTCGGCGACGGCAAGGTCCTGTTCGACAGCGGCATTGTCGACCGCTTCACGCCGAAGCAGTTCGACGTCGACCTGACCGGCGTACGCGTCCTCGACCTCCTCGTCGGCGACGCCGGCGACGGCGGCTACAACGACCGCGCCGACTGGGCAGCACCTACCGCCACCTGCTGACGACCTGAGCGGACCGGGCGCGGATCGCCAGGCCATCACAATCACCGCCTCCGGAGGACGGCCCGCGGGGACCGGTCCCAGGCGGGCGATTGTGATGGCCTGCAGATCCGGACTCCGGACGTGTGGCACTCACCAACTGCCCGTGGACCCTCGGGCCCACGCTCGACAGGGTGTCGGCGACGCCCCGTCCGTGGAGTTGGTGAGTGGCACGGGTCCGCAGTTCCTACTTCCAGTCCACCTCGGTCGACTGCAGCCAGGTCCAGGTGCGGTTACGCCAGGTGGGGGACTGGCGGGCGAGGCGGGCGGCGTACTCGGGCCAGTTGGTGGGGGTTTGGTGGGACCAGGCCTTTTCGGCGAGGCCGGGGATGCGGGGGAGGAGCAGGAGTTCGAGGTCGTCGGAGTTGGTGATGGTTTCGCACCAGATCGCGGCCTCGACGCCGGCGATCTGGTCGGGGTCGACGAGGGCGGCCGGGTCCCAGGAGACGCCGTGTTCGATGGAGGCGGCGCCGTAGAACTCGAGGCCTAGGCGTTCGCGGGCCTTTTCCTGTTCGGGGTCCGCGGATACGTCGGCGTGTGGGCGGTCGAAGTACAGCCAGGTGACGGGGGAGACGATCAGCTTCGCGCCTTGTTCGAGGGCTTTCGGGGCGTCGTGCTTCGCCTTGCGGAGGGCTTCGACCAGGACCGGGAGGAGTTCCTCGGGTGGGGTCGGGGCGTCGGGGTTGTCGGCCATCGTGTCGATGTCGAGGTCCAGCCAGTACTGGACGACGTCGGCGGGGTCGAGCTTCGCGCGGGCGATCTCCTGCCAGCCGACGACCCGCTTGCCGCGCTGCCTGACGAGTGCGGATGCCTTTTCCACGAACGCGGCGTGGTCCTCGTCGGACATGCCCCAGGTCTCGTCGCCGCCGATGTGTACGTACGCACTGCCGGGGAATTGCGGGATGATCGCGTCCAGCACGTCCTCGACGAAGGTCCAGGTCTCGTCGCGCGCCGGATCCAGCGTGCCGAGGTGGAGCTTGTCGCCGTTGCCGAGCTCGACCGTCTTCGGGTCGGCGGGGGCGAGCTCCGGGTAGGCCTTGAAGACGGCTGCGGTGTGGCCGGGCATGTCGATCTCGGGGACGATGGTGATGTAGCGGTCGGCTGCGTAGGCGACGAGGTCGGCGAGTTCGGCCTGGGTGTAGTAGCCGCCGGGGCGGTCGCCGATCGCGCCGGTTGCTCCTACTTCGGTGAGCGCTGGGCGGGACGGGACCTCCACCCGCCAGCCTTGGTCGTCGGTGAGGTGCAGGTGGAGGACGTTGAGCTTGTACAGGTCGAGCATGTCGATGATGCGACGTACTTCGTCCGGCCCGTGGAACGTGCGTACGACGTCCAACGACAACCCGCGCCACGCGAACCGCGGCCCGTCGACGAACCGAGCAGCCGGGAGCACCGCAGTACCGTCCTGCAGATGCTCCGACACCAACTGCCGAAGAGACGTCAGCCCCCGGTGCACTGCTTCAGCTGTAGACCCCCACACCCGAACCCCGTCGGCGGAAACCTCCAACCCGTAACGCTCATCCGCCTCTGCACCGGCGCCTCCGGCGCTTGCGGGAGGCGCCGTACCCGCGGTTGGTGCGCCGTCGGCTCGCACGCCGACGGCTGGTGGTACGTCGTCTGTCGGGGCGAGTTCTACGGTGATGCCTGTGGTGCCGGTGAGGGTTAGGCCGGTGTCTTGTGCGAGGGCTTGGACGAAGCGGGCTACCGGGCCGGCGAGTTCGGGTGGGGTGGTGATGCCGGTGGTTGCGGTGAGAGTGAAGGTGCCGGCGCCGGGGATGGTGGTCGTGGGTGCAGGGATCATTCCACGAGTTTGCGGCAATACAGGACGTCCGGGGTACCACTTGAACCTACTCAGGTGGTGAACCCGGCCCCGGCGACGTACTCGTCGTCCGCGCACTGCCCCCAACGACTGCGACGTACCAGCGCACAGTACTGATGAGACGCGGGCTCCCCGCACGCTGTAGCCGATCAGGTAGAAGCCCGGCGAGCCTGAGTTCGGCGAACCCGGCGACGATGTCCGGCCGATGCTCTTCATCGGGCCGCCCAGGCGGCTCGGAGGAGCACTGCTGGAGGTCATGGTCGAGGTGACGCCGCCTCGGGATCTGCACAGATTTCATGTGATGATCGCCAGGCCCAAACACCTCGAGCGACTTGAGGAGGACAAGTGACTGACAAGGACTATGAGGGCGCGGCCGAGTGGGCCGAGCACGACCTGAGCTTGCCGACGAACTCGAGGACCAGCCTTCGCGGTGCGGACGCCGCCGACTTCGGTCGAGAGCTGGTCGAGCGCTCTCGGGGAGGACGGCCGTCGATCGATCCCGAGGCGGCACCGGGAGAGAAGTCGCCGGTGCGCCAGGTGCGACTTCCGCGCGCTCTCGACGCTGATCTGGAAGCGTTCGCGAGCAGTCGCAAGCGCAAGCCGAGCGAGATCATGCGTGAGGCCCTGAGCGAATACCTCGAGAGCCACAGAAAAGCCGGCTGACTCCAGTCGGCTCGACAGCCGTCCCGGGTACAGGCGTTTCACAGACACGGCGCCGAGCATCGCGTCGGTCGGGCGAGGGACGCGGCAGCACGATCTTCGGGCGCTGGGACGAGATGCTCAGTGGGCTCGGTGCTGGGCTGCTAGCTGCTTGAGGTACGTCGCGCTGGCTTTGGGGGTTCGTTGCTGGGTCTCGTAGTTGACGCGGACTATGCCGAAGCGTTTGGCGTAGCCGTAGGCCCATTCGAAGTTGTCGAGGAGGGACCAGGCGAGGTAGCCGCGGATGTCGGCGCCCTGGGTGATGGCGTTGGCGACCGCGGTGAGGTGGGAGGTGAAGTACGCCGTACGGTCGGTGTCGTCGACGTAGTCGTCGGCGTCGGGGACGTCCTCGAAGGCGGAGCCGTTCTCGGTGATGACCATCGGGAGGCCGGGGTAGTCGCGGTGGATGCTCAGCAGCAGTTCGGTGAAGCCCTCGGGGACGATCTCCCAGTCCATCGCGGTGCGGGGTTTGCCGAGCGGTACGTCGCGGCTCACCGGGTTGCCATCGGCGTCGGTCGTGCTGCCGTCCTCGGCGTACCCGGTGAACTTCTGGCTGAAGTAGTAGTTGACGCCGAGTACGTCGATGGGGGACGAGATGATCTCCAGGTCGCCGTCGGCAACGGGTAGCGTCACGCCCTCGCGGGCCAGGTCCGCCACCACGTCGGCGGGGTAGTGACCGTGGACCAGCGGGTCGAGGTAGATGCGGCGGCCCATCCCGTCTGCGCGCCGAGCGGCGTCGACGTCCGGTGCGGCGTCCGAAGCCGGGTACGCCGTGGCGACGTTGAGCGTGATGCCGATCTCGAGCTTGCGCGGTGACGCCTCCCGCATCTGAGAAGTCGCCAGCCCGTGCCCGAGCAGCAGATGATGTACGGCGGCCAGCGCCGCCGGGTACTCGCGCCGCCCCGGCGCATGCATGCTGTACGCGTATCCCAGCATCGCCGAGCACCACGGCTCGTTCAGGGTGGTCCAGGTGTCGACCCGGTCCTTCAACGCGTCGAACACCAGCATCGCGTACTCCGCGAACCGGTACGCAGTGTCCCGTACCGGCCAGCCGCCCGCGTCCTCCAGCTCCTGCGGCAGGTCCCAGTGGTACAGCGTCACCCACGGGTCGATGCCCTGGGCAAGCAGCTCGTCGACCAGCTTGTCGTAGAAGCCGATGCCGGCCGGGTTCACCGGGCCCTTGCCGCGCGGCTGCACTCGCGGCCAGGCGACCGAGAATCTGTACGTGTCCAGGCCGAGGTCCTTGATCAGGGCGACGTCCGCCGGCATCCGATGGTAGTGGTCGCAGGCGACGTCGCCGGTGTCGGCGTTGTCGATCGCGCCGGGTACCTGGCAGAACGTGTCCCAGATGGAGGGGGTGCGGCCGTCGTCGTTCACGGCGCCTTCGATCTGGTACGCGGAGGTGGCGACGCCCCAGCGGAATCCGGTCGGGAGTTCCGCGATCAGGGCCTCGGGAGTGGTGCTCATAGGTGCCTTTCTAGGCAGTGCGGCCGGGGAGCCAGCACGCGACAGCTCGGTTGGGGTCGTTGCGGGCGGACGGGATCTCCAGGACGGGAACGTCGACGGAGCAGCGTTCGAACGCTTGCGGACAGCGTGGATGGAACGAGCACCCGGACGGCATTCCGCGAAGGTCCGGCGGTGATCCGGGGATTCCGGCGAGTTCCCGGCGGGCGCCGCGCAGGGCCGGGAAGGACTTCAGGAGGCCTTCGCTGTAGGGGTGCAGGGAATCCTTGTAGAGGTCGGCGGAGCGCGCTTCCTCGACGATGCGGCCGCCGTACATGATCGCGATGCGGTCCGAGAACTCGACCAGCAGAGACAGGTCGTGGGTGATGAAGAGGACCGAGAAGCCGAGGCGTTCGCGGAGTTCGACGAGTTGGGCGAGGATCTGGCGTTGCATCACCACGTCGAGGGCGGTGGTCGGCTCGTCCATGATCACGACCTGCGGCTCGAGGACGAGCGCCATGCCGATCATCACCCGCTGCCGCATGCCGCCGGACAACTGGTGCGGGTACGCGTCCATCCGGTCCGCGGAAATGCCGACGAGTTTGAGCATTTCCTGCGCCCGGGCGATCCGGGCCGGTGCGGACAGCCCGGGCTCGTGCGCCTTGATCACGTCGAGCAGCTGGGTGGAGACCTTGTGCACCGGGTTCAGCGAGTTCATCGCGCCCTGGAACACGATCGACGTCTCCGCCCAGCGGAACCTCCGCAGCTCGGCGTCGGTCAGCGCCATCACGTCGTACGGGTCGCCGCTAGGCGGGTAGTAGACGACCGACCCGCCGCTGATCACGCCGGGCGGCGGCAGCAGTCGCGTCACGCCGTACGCGAGCGTCGACTTCCCGCTGCCGCTCTCGCCGGCCAGGCCGAGTACTTCACCGCGGTGCAACGTCAGCGTCACGTCCCGGACGGCCTGAACTGCTTCAGAGCCGAGACCGTAGTCGACGTGGAAGTTCTTGATCTCCAGTACGGGCGTCTTCACGCGGCATCCTCCTCGCGACGTGCGACGGGGGTCACCGGTTCACGGGACGAAAGGACCGGAGTGAAGCCGACCCGCATCCGCACCGTGTGACCGTCCTTCGTCTTCACCTTCGTGTGACCGCTCGAGCGCAGCCGCGGGCTGACGAACTCGTCGATACCGAAGTTGATCAGCGACAGCGCCGTACCGAGGACCGCGATCGCCAGGCCGGCCGGGACGAACCACCACCACGCGCCCTGGGCCAGTGCCTGCTGTGATTGCGCCCAGAACAGGATCGTGCCCCAGTTCCACTCGGAGATCGTCGAGATGCCGATGAACGCCAGCGTGATCTCGGACATCACCGCGAAGATCACCGTCCCGACGAAGCCGGACGCGATGATCGCGGTGAGGTTCGGCATGATCTCGAACGTGATGATCCGCCAGGTACTCTCGCCGGTCGCCCGGGCCGCCTCCACGTAGTCCCGCCGGCGCAGCGACAACGTCTGCGCGCGCAGTACCCGCGCACCCCAGGCCCAGGACGTGAAACCGATGACCAGGGCAACCATCAGGTCGCCCGCGGACGGGATCGTGGACGCCACGATGATGATCAGCGGCAGCGCCGGAATCACCAGGAAAACGTTTGACAGCGCGGAAAGCCCGTCGTCCGCGGCGCCGCCGAGGAAACCCGCGCTGACCCCGATCAGGATCGACAACGTGGTCGCGACCAGCCCGGCCAGCAGCCCGACGAACATCACTCCGCGGGTACCGACCAGCACCTGGCTGAAGATGTCCTGCCCGAGGTGCGTCGTTCCGAACCAGTGCTTTCCGGACGGCGCCTGGATCAGGTCTCTGCTCCGCGCCGACGGGTCGTACGGCGCGATCCACGGGCCGATGATCGCGATCAGGCAGAAGAACGCGAGCACGACGAGGCCGGTTGCCGCTTTCGGGTTCGCGACGAACCGCAACCGCCGGCGCTTGGCCGGCGCCACTGAGGTCGTCACCGCGGTGATCGTGGCGGTCATCAGCCCTCCTTCCGGGTACGCGGGTCGAGGAGCAGGTACGCGACGTCGGCGAGCAGATTGGCCACCAGAACCGACAGCGTGATCACCAGGAAGACGCCCTGCATCAGGGGGTAGTCCTTGGCGCCTACGGCCTGGAACAGGTTGTAGCCGATACCCGGGTAGGAGAACACGATCTCCACCAGCAGCGTGCCGCCGACGATGAAACCGAGCGACAGCGCGAACCCGGAAACGTTCGGCAACAACGCGTTCCGCGCCGCGTAGCTGACCATCACCCGGCGCTCCGGCAGGCCCTTCGCGTGCGCGACCGTGATGTAGTCCTCGGACGCGACCGTCACCATCATGTTCCGCATGGTCAGGATCCAGCCGCTCACCGACGAGATCAGGATCGTGAACGCCGGCAGCAGACTGTGCTGTACGGCGCTGCCGATGAACCCGGCGTTCCACGAAGGCACCAGCCCCGGCTCGTACCCGCCGGACGACGGGAAGAAGCTGCCCGGTCCAGCCAGCAGCGCGATCGCCAGCAGGCCGAGCCAGAAGTACGGGATCGACGACAGGAACGTTGTCACTGGCAACAACCCGTCCATGATCGACCCGCGCCGCCAGCCCGCGACGACGCCCAGCGTCGTACCGATCATGAAGCTCGCGAACGTCGTGATGCCGACCAGCGCGATCGTCCACGGCAAGCTCTGTTTCAGGATTTCCGAAACCGGTGTCGGGAAGAACGTGAACGACAACCCGAGGTCGCCGTGGAACACCTGCCGCCAGTAGTCGACGTACTGGCTCCACAGCGACGCGTGCTTGTCCAGGCCGAACAGCACGTACAGCGACTTGATCGCGTCGGTGCTCAGCTGGCCCTGGTACTTGTTGATCAGCGACGTCACCGGGTCGCCCGGGATCAGCCGCGGGATGAAGAAGTTGATGGTCAGCGCCGCCCACGCCGTGAAGACGTAGAACGCCAAGCGCTGCAGGAGAAACTTCACTGCGCCGCCCCTTCCTCGTACAACCAGCAGGCGGCCCAATGACCTGAGGACGGCAGTTCGAAGCGGGGTGGAAGGTCGGTCGAGCACTTCGGCATCGCGTGCACACAGCGCGGGTTGAACCGGCAGCCGCTAGGCGGTGCGATCAGGCTCGGCGGTTCGCCGCCGGCCTGGTCCTCCGGCGTACTCAGCTGCCCGAGCCGGTCGGGGTCCGGCGCACTCTCGATCAGCAGCCGCGTGTATGGATGGGCCGGGTGCTGCGTCACGGTCTCGGAGTCGCCGCCCTCGACCAACCGCCCGGCGTACATCACGAGCGTCTCGTCGGCGAAGTACCGCGCGGACGCGATGTCGTGGGTGATGTAGAGGATCGCGAGGTCGAGCCGCTCCTTCAGGTCCCGGAGCAGGTTCAGTACGCCGAGCCGGATCGACACGTCGAGCATCGACACCGGCTCGTCCGCGAGCAGCGCCTCCGGGTCGGCGCCGAGCGCGCGGGCGATCGACACCCGCTGCCGCTGACCGCCGGACAGTTCGTGCGGGAACTTGTCGAGGTAGCGCTCCGGGGGAGTGAGCTGGACCTGCTCCAGCAGGTTGCGGAGGTTCTCCTCATGATCACCTGCACGGCCGTGAATGCGCAGCGACCGGGTCAGGTGGTACCGCACGGTGTGCGTCGGGTTCAGCGAGGCGAACGGGTCCTGGAAGATCAGCTGCACCTTGCGCGCGTAGGCGCGGAACTTCCGGCCGCCGCGGATCGTGACCGGCTCGCCGTGCAGGCGGATCTCACCGGCGGTCCGCCCGTACAGCTGGGCCATCAGCCGCGCGACGGTGGACTTGCCCGATCCGGACTCGCCGACCAGTGCGGTGACGCGGCCGCGGCGCAGGGTGAGCCGCACGTCGTCGACCGCGTGGACGGACTTGTGTTCGCGGGACAGCAGGTCGCGGACTCTCCGCCGTACCGGGAAATGCTTGGTGAGGCCCACGGCCTCCAGAACAACCTCGGTCTCGGTGACCGTCATTGGACTCCGATCACGGCTCGCTGCGCTCGCCGGATGTGGTTCGGGCGGCTCGCTGCGGTCGCCGGATGTGGTTCGGGGGCTGGCTGCGGTCGCCGGACGCCGGCTGCGGTCGCCGGATGTGGTTGGGGGTGCCGCGGCGCCGGGGTCGGGCCCGGCGCCGCGGTCACGCCTCACTGGCTGCCGGCCGGCTTCAGGTTCAGGATGATTTGCAGAGCGTTCTGCTGGGTCGGCTGCGCAGGCCCGTACTGGTTCTGCTCGTCGGGCCAGCCGACCCAGTTCTTGGTGCTGTAGAGACCGCCGACATTGGACGCCGAGGTGGGGATGATCGGCATCTGCTCGACCATGATCTTCTGCAGCGTGTTCAGCGCGGCGGTCCGGGTCGCGTCGTCCGCGGCGTTCGCGTACTGGTCCAGCGCCTTGGTCGCCTCCGGGCTGTTGAACCGCCCGTAGTTGCCGCTGACACCGCCCTTGCCGACCGGCTTCAGGATCTTGCCGTCCATGATGTTCTGGTAGATGTCGAACGGCGTCGCGCCGCCGTTGGTCCAGTGCATCGCGGCGTCGAAGTTGCCGGTGTCGATGTTCTTGAACCAGGCGTCCTGGTTGGCCTTGTCGACGGTCGCCTTGATCCCGATCGTGGACAGGTTGTCCCTGATGATCTCCAGGTCGGTCTGGTAGTCCGACCAGCCGGCCGGATCGGTCAGCGTGATCGTCACCGGCTTGCCGGCCGGGTCCTTCAGTACGTCGCCCTCGAGCTTGAAGCCCGCGGCGGAGAGCTCCTTCTTCGCGCCGTCGAGGTCGACCGAGTGGTTCTTGTCCTTGTACTCCGGGGCAATGAAGGACGCACCGGCCGGTGTGGGGATGCCGGTGACGGACTCCACCTTCGGGTAGAAGTAGCCGGCCTCGCCCTGCTGGAAGATGTCGTCGCGGTTGATCACCAGGTTCATCGCGCGGCGCAGCGCCGGGTTGTCGAACGGCTTCTTGGTGGTGTTGATCCACAGGCCGTGGATGCCGAGGTTCGCCGGGAACCAGAGCTTGTGGTTCTTCGGGTCCTTGTCCTGGTAGACGGCCTTGACGTTCGGGACGAAGACGAAGCTCCACTCCGACGAGCCGTTCGCCAGCGCGGTGGTCTGCGCGTTGTTGTCGTTGTACGACGTGTACCGGAGCTCCTTGACCTTCGGCAGGTCCTGCCAGTACGAGTCCCGCAGCGTCAGCGTGGTCGTCTGCGGGGTGAACGACTTGACCGTGTACGGGCCGGTGCCGATCGGGTTCTTCAGGGTGTCCTGGGTCGGGTCCGCGATCGTCGACCACTGGTGCTTCGGTACCACGAACACGGTCAGGATCTTGTTCTGGTTGGTGAACTGCGACCGGGGGAAGGTCAGGTCCACCTTGGTTCCGGAGGCGGTGATCGTGCCGTACGGGATCGCGTCGGTGTTCAGCGCGTCGTGGTCCTTGCGCAGCTGGAACGAGTACGCCACGTCGTCCGCGGTCAGCGGCTTGCCGTCGGACCACTTCACGCCGTCGCGGATCGTGAACGACAGCTTGGTGAAGTTGGCGTCCCACTTCCACTCGGTCGCCAGCCAGGGCTTGCCGGGCTCGGTCGGCTTGATCCCGTTGATCATCACCAGCGGCTCGTAGATCATCCACCGGTAGCCCAGCGAGGCACCCGCGGAGGAGCCGAGGAACGGGTTGTTGTTCTCGGTCTGCGGACCGTTCGGCATGCCGATGTTCAGTACGGTCGCGCCGCTGCCCGAGCCACTGCCGGCGGCCTTCCCGTCCCCGTTACTACAAGCAGCCAAGGTGGCTGCCGCGAGCAGGCCCGTGAGGGCGAGGACCGCGGAAGCGACGTTCCTCGAGTAACGCCGCTTCCGCGGTCCTGGCGCGACTGTGCGTCGTGCTCGCATCGGTTCCTCCTGTGCATCAGTTGGCGGATGGCCCACCCTGAGCCGGTGGGCCAGTGCATCCTGGCGTGAAAGCGCTCTCATGGGAAGAGCTCACACGGTCGAGCGAGTACGCCGGCGACGGAGCAGGGGCAGCTGCCCCGCCGCCGGAGCGCTACTGCCCCGCCATCCCCCTTGCGTCCGAAGAACTGTGGGTGCGAGCCCTCGCTTCTTCGGACGTAAGGGGGAGGCGGTGGGCGGGTTTCGGGGCGGTGGAGCTGCGGACGATGAGGGTTGTCGGGAGGACGAGAGGGTGGGTGGGGAGCGGCGTACCGGCGAAGTGCGCCATCAGCATCCGGGCCGCGGCCTGGCCCATCTGGCGCATCGGTTGGTGCACCGTGGTGAGGGGCGGCTCGGTGTGTTCGGCGTACGGGATGTCGTCGAAGCCGACCACGGAGACGTCGCTCGGCACGTTCCGCCCGGTCTCCCGGACGGCCTGGATCGCGCCACCGGCGGACAGGTCGTTGTGCGCGAAGACCGCGTCGAACTCGAGACGCTCGTCGAGTGCCTGCTGGACGCCGCGGCGCCCGCTCTCGTAGGTGAAGTCGCCCTCGTACACGAGTCTCGGGTCGAGCTCGATCCCGGCCTCCGCGTAGGTGTCGCGGAAACCGTCCAGGCGTTCGTGGGTGCAGCCGAAGCGCTCGACGCCGGTGATCACCAGTGGCCGGCGGCGGCCGAGCTCCAGCAGGTGCCGGGCGGCGGACTCGCCGCCGGCGTAGTTGGTGGTCGCAACGGACGGGAACTGCGGGCGGTGGTCGCGGTCGTCGATCAGGACCACCGGCAGGCCGCGGGCGTGCAGCTGCTCGATGTAGGTGAGCGTGCCCTCGGGCTCGATCACCAGCAGGCCGTCGAAGGACTGCGACGAGACCTGGGACGCGAACTGCTGCATGGATTCCGCACCCCGGTTGAAGGTGAACAGCAGCAGTCCGTAGCCCTCGCTCTCGACCACGTCGACGGCGCCCTGCAGCACCTCGCCCATCCACGGCCAGGTCAGCGACGGGACCAGCATCCCGACGATCCGGGTCCGGCCGCGGGCCAGCCCGACGGCGCGGGCGCTCGGCACGTACCCGAGCTCCTCGATCACCTGCCGGACACGTTCGGCGGTCCGCAGGTCCAGCTCGCCCTTGCCGTTGAGGACGCGCGACACGGTGGTCTTGCTGACGCCGGCACGGGCCGCGACATCGGCGATCGTGATGGACACGCTGAAGCTCCCCTCGGGCGGTCGGGGCTGAACTGGTCGGAACCGGTTTCGGGACCGGTTCCGTTGATGAAAGCCGAGCCGGGACGGGTCGTCAATCACGGGGCGGTAACGAATCGCGTCTTAGTTCACGATCTGGAGGAAGGGGGATCTTCCGCCGCCGGGGGTGACGTGATGAACTCGGGGTCGAGCGGCCCGCGCGGGCCGGGCAGGATGAGGTCGAGGATGGAAGTACGCCGGACCACGGTGCGCGACATGCGCCGGTCCAACCGCTCGGTGATCCTCACCAGCATCTATCGCGAGGGCCCGCTGAGTCGCCAGGAGCTGACCGTCCGGACGTCGCTGAGTGCCGCGAGCGTCAGTAACCTGGTCGCGGAGCTGATCGCCGAGGGCGTGGTCGAGGAAGCCGGCTCGGTCGAGTCCGAGGGCGGCCGGCCGCGGGTGCTGTTGCGGGTGGCACCGACCTTCCGGTACGTCGTGGGCGCCGAGGTCGGGGAGACCCGGGTCCGGGTGGAGCTGTTCGACCTGGCGATGAACGTCCTCGCCCGGGCCGACCACCCGATCAGCTCGCCGACACCCGAGGAGGTCGTGAAGCACGTCCTGGAAGGGCTTTCGACCGTGATCGCGGCCTCCGGCGTACGGTCCGGGCAGATCCTCGGCCTCGGAGTCGCGGTCTCCGGCGTGGTCGAGGACAACGCAGTCGTCGACGCGCAGACGCTCGGCTGGGACGCCGTACCGCTGGGCCCGATGCTTGCCGAGGGCATCGGTATTCCGGTGCACGTGGACAACGGCGCGAACATGCTCGGCCAGGCGGAGATGTGGTTCGGCGCGGGCCGGGGCGCGACCGACGCGGTCGTCGCGCTGGTCGGCTCCGGCGTCGGATCCGCCTTGGTGGCCGGCGGATCCAGCTACCGCGGCACCCGCAGCAGTGCGGGCGAGTGGGGCCACATGACGATCGTCTACGGCGGCCGGCGATGCCGCTGCGGGGCGCTCGGCTGTCTCGAGGCGTACGTCGGCGCCGAGGGCGTGCTGGACCGCTATCGGGAGGCCGGCGGGCTGGTCGGGGGCGACGAGGAGGCTGCCTTCGTCGAGGTCCTGGCGTCGGACAAGGAGCCGGCGGCAACCATCGTCGCGGACACGATCGGCTACCTGGCCGCAGGATTCGCGAACCTGGTCAACCTCGTCAACCCCGAACGCATCGTGCTCGGCGGCTGGGCCGGTCTGCTCCTCGGTGAGAAGCACCTGGACGAGCTCCGCGCGGAGGTGGGCAAGCACGCCCTCCGGCGGCCGTACGCACAGGTGTCCATCGTGTTGTGCGAACTGGGTCGCGACGCCGTGGCTCTCGGCGCCGCGACCCTCCCCGTAGTACGCCTACTCCGCGATGGAGGCGCAGTCCGTTAGACGGTCCACTTCTGGTTGGCGGCGCCGGAGCAGGTCCAGATCTGGGTCGGGGTGGCGTTCGCGGAACTGTTGCCGGTGACATCGAGGCACTTGTTCGCCTGTGGGTTCACCAGGTCGTGCCCGGAGCTGTAAACCCATTGCTGGGCAGCGTTTCCGTTGCAGGTCGCCAGCTGGACCCTGGTCCCGTCGGCGACTCCGGCGTTCGCCACGTCGAGACACTTGCCGAGGGCCCGGATCGTGCCGTCGCCAGGGCGGGTCCACTGCTGCGCGTTGGTGCCGTTGCAGTCGTACAGCTGCACCGTCGTACCGTCGGCGGCGTTCGCACCGGCGACGTCCAGGCACTTGCCGGCCAGGCCGGTGATCTGCGAGCCGCCACCGCCGGAGCTGCCGAGCGTGGTGACGCGCACGTAGTCGACGGTCATGGTCTGCGGCATCTGCGTGGTCCCGTCCGGGTAGCCCGGCCAGTACCCGCCGACGGCGAGGTTCAGGATCATGAAGAACGGGTGGTTGAACACCCAGGTGTTGCCGTTCAGGTCGGCCGGCGTACGGCGCTGGTACTGCACGCCGTCGACGTACCAGGTGATCGAGTCCGGGGCCCAGTCCACCGCGAACGTGTGGAAGTCGTCGGCGAAGGACCAGCCGTTCGGATGGTTGTACGCGGCACCGATGCCGCCGGCGCCGGAGTACCCCGGGCCGTGGATGGTGCCGTGCACGGTGGCCGGCTCCTTGCCGATGTTCTCCATGATGTCGATCTCGCCGTCGTTCGGCCAGTTGCCGCCGCCGAGCATCCAGAACGCGGGCCAGATCCCTTGTCCGCGGGGGATCTTGATCCGGGCCTCGAACCGGCCGTACGTCTGGGTGAAGGTCTGCGCGGTGAGCAGCCGGGCCGACGTGTACTGGCACGGGCCGTAGTGGCACTGGTAGCCGCCGTTCTCCTGCCGGGCGGTGATCACCAGGTTGCCGTTGCCGTCGAGAGCGGAGTTGCGGGTGCTGTTGGTGTAGTACTCCATCTCGTTGTTGCCCCAGCCGTTGCCGCCGATGTCGTACCGCCACTTGGCGGGATCGGGGGCCTGGCCGGCCGGGCCGTCGAAGTTGTCCTCCCAGACCGTCGCCGTCTGTGCGGCGGAGGCCTGCTGATGGCCGCTGACGGCCGGCTGGAGGAGGGCGGTGCCGACTGCGACGGCACCGATCGCGACAAGCGCGAGCAAGCGTGGACGCTTCATGAGTACCTCATTTCGGGGGCGTCTGAATGAGGACAGTGATTGGCCCGCAGCGTGCCGTGAGAACGCTCCCACGTCAACCCCGGGACTAATTAAAAGATCTGAAAAAAGTCGTGGGTTCGGCGTTGACAGGGTTCTTCACCGATGGTTATCTCGTGGTGACCAGCAGTTGCGGCGCGGGCAGACGCCGCCTTGAACTCCTTGAAATAAAGGGAGAACCGCCCCATGAAACGCTTCCTGCCGCCCGCGGTCGCCGCGCTCTGCGTGGCCGCCGCCGGCCTCGGCTTCGGAACCGCTGCACCGGCCCAGGCCGCCGGTGAGCAGGTCAACGTCTGGCTGACCACCACCAACGACTCCGGCGGCCGCAACGTGACCCGGGGGCTGCAGCAGCAGACCCCGGTGAACTTCGGCCCGGCCGGCGGCTCCGCGGACCAGACCATCACGGTCAACGAGAACACGACGTACCAGTCCTTCGAGGGCGGCGGCGCGTCGTTCGCCGACAGCTCCGCCTGGCTGCTGAACAGCGGCGGCGTGATCTCGGCGGCCACCCGCGACCAGGTGATGAAGGACCTGTTCGACCCGGTGAACGGGATCGGTCTGTCCTTCGTCCGGAATCCGATGGGCGCGTCCGACCTGGCCCGGTTCAACTACTCGTACGACGACACCTGCTGCGACCTGAACGACTTCAGCATCCAGCACGACCTGGCGGACGTCGTACCGCTGACCAAGCAGGCACGGCAGCTCAACCCCGCGTTGAAGGTGATGGGTTCGCCGTGGAGCGCGCCGGCCTGGATGAAGGACAACAACGACTTCGTCCACCGCGGCTGGCTGAAGGCCGAGTACTACCCGATGTACGCGCAGTACTTCGTCAAGTACCTGCAGCAGAACGAGGCCCAGGGCAACCACATCGACTACATCTCGGTGCAGAACGAGCCGACCTGCTGCGGTACGGACAGCACGGGGTACGCCTCGATGAACTGGAACGGGTCCGGGCTGCTCGAGTTCACCAAGAACAACCTGCTGCCCGCGTTGCACGCCGCCGGACTCACCACCAAGGTCCTGCTCCTCGACTACAACTGGGGCAACTACAACGACCTCGGCTCGGTCCCGCTGGCGGACGCCGCGGTACGGAACGACCCGAACTTCGGCGGGATCGCCTGGCACGGGTACGGCGGTGACGTGAACCTGCAGACCCAGATCCACGACCAGTACCCGTCGGTGAACGCGTACATGACCGAGCACTCCGGCGGTACCTGGATCGGGAACCAGCAGACCGAGGACATGAACAACCTGATCGACTACACCCGCAACTGGGACAAGTCGTGGGTCAAGTGGGGCATCGCTCTCGACGAGAACCACCTCCCGTACGTCGGTGCCGGGTGCAACGTCTGTACCGGACTCGTCACCGTGCACCGGAACGACAGCCTGCGCGGCCAGGTCACCAAGACCGTCGAGTACTACACGATGGGCCACCTGACGAAGTTCGTGAAGCCGGGGGCGTTGCGGATCGACTCCACCGCCAACGGCTCGGTGAAGAACGTGGCGTGGAAGAACCCGGACGGTTCGAAGGCCCTGATCGCGTACAACACCACGGGCAGCTCGCAGTCGGTCCGGGTGAACTGGGGCTCGCAGTCGTTCGTCTACACGCTGCCTACGCAGACGTCCGCGACGTTCACCTGGTCCGGCTCGCAGAGCGCTGGTAGCTCCGGGCAGATCACGGGGCTCGCCGGCAAGTGCATGGACGTCGCTGGTGCGAGCAGTGCCGACGGTACGGCGGTCCAGCTGTACGACTGCAACGGTTCGACGGCGCAGCAATGGCAGCGTCCTGGCGACGGGACCATCCGTGCACTCGGCAAGTGCCTCGACGTCAACGCGGGCTCAGTTGCCGACGGAGCGAAGGTGCAGCTTTACACGTGCAACGGCAGCGGCGCCCAGCAATGGACCTATACGAGCGGGAGAGATCTAGTGAATCCACAGGCGAACAAGTGCCTCGACGTCACGGGTAACGTCTCAACCAACAGCACCCCGCTCCAGCTGTGGAGCTGCACTGGTGCGGCCAACCAGAAGTGGACCGTGTCGTGAAGCGGCTGCTGGTAGGGGGTGCGGTTCTCGCACTCGGGCTGACGGTGGCTACTCCTGCGCAGGCTGCTACCGGAGCTGTGACAGGTCTGGCTGGCAAGTGCTTGGACGTGGCTGCGGCTGGGACTGGGACTGCTGACGGTACGGCGGTTCAGCTGTACGACTGCAACGGGACAGGTGCGCAGCAGTGGTCGCGGTCGAGTGACGGGACGCTGCGGGCGCTCGGGAAGTGCCTGGACGTTTCTGGTGGCTCCGTCGCTAACGGTGCCCGGGTGCAGCTGTGGACGTGTAACGGGTCCGCAGCGCAGCAGTGGACGTACACGTCGGGCCGTGACCTGGTGAACCCGCAGGCGAACAAGTGCCTCGATGTCACGGGCAACAACCCCGCGAACAGTACGCCGGTGCAGCTGTGGAGCTGTACCGGTGCGGCGAACCAGAAGTGGAACGTGCCGGCGTCGGACGGACCTCCGCCCGCGGGTGGTGCGCCGATGGCGGCAGCGCCGTACCTGTATGAAGGCTGGGGTGATCCGCCGGACCCGGCGACGGTGATGAACGCGACCGGGGTGAAGTGGTTCACGATGGCGTTCATCCTGTCCAACGGCTACTGCAACCCGCAGTGGGACGGCGGACGGCCGCTGACCGGCGGGGTCGACCAGCAGGCGATCAGCACGATCCGCGCGAACGGCGGCGACGTGGTGGTGTCGTTCGGCGGGTGGTCCGGGAACAAGCTGGGCCAGAGCTGCGGTACGGCGGGTGAGCTGGCGGCGGCGTACCAGAAGGTGATCGACGCGTTGTCGCTGAAGGCGATCGACATCGACATCGAGGACCAGGAGATGGCGCAGCCGGCTGTCCGGCAGAAGGTCATCGACGCGCTGAAGATCGTCGAGCAGAACAACGCCGGGATCACGACGTACCTGACCTTCGGCACGACGCAGTCCGGGCCGGACGGCGACGGGCAGGACCTGATCCACCGCGGCGCGGCGTTCGGGCTGAACCTGGACGGCTGGGTGATCATGCCGTTCGACTTCGGCGGCGGGTCGACGAACATGGGGACGCTGACGCAGCAGGCGGCGGACGGGCTGAAGAACGCGGTCAAGTCGGCGTACGGGCTGACCGACGACGCGGCGTACCGCAGGATCGGCATCTCCTCCATCAACGGCCTGACCGACCAGGCGGGAGAACGCGTCAACCTGTCCGACTTCGAGTCCAACCTCGCCTACGCCGCCCAGCACCACCTGGCCCGCTTCACCTACTGGTCCACCAACCGCGACCGCCCCTGCACCGGCGGCAGCGCCGACAGTTGCTCCGGCATCGCCCAGAATCCGTGGGACTTCTCGAAGGTGATCGGGCGGTACGCCGGGTAGGGCGCGTTTGACCCTCCTGTAGCCGGAGGGTGGAAGCTAGGGCACATGACGGCGACGGTGACGGTGGGGGAGTTTTCGCGACTTACCCACCTGAGTGTGAAGACCCTGCACCACTACCACGAGATCGGCCTGCTCGCGCCGGTGTCGGTGGATACTTCGTCCGGGTATCGGCGGTACGGGACCGGACAGGTGGAGACCGCCCTGCTGATCCGCCGGCTGCGCGAGTTACGGATGCCCTTGCCGGACGTGCGGTCCGTCGTCGAGGCGGGTGACGGTGCTGCCCGCGAGGAGACGCTCCGCACGCACCTCGAGCGGATGGAGCAGGAGCTCGCGCACACCCGCGACGTCGTCACTTCACTCCGCGAACTGCTCACCCCGGGCCGCCCGCTGCTCGACGTGCAGTACCGCTTCATCCCGCCGTTCCGTGCGTACGGCGTCCGCGGTCAGGTGCTGCGCGACGGGATCGGGCCGTGGTGCGAGTTCGCGTACGGCCGCCTGGGCCAGGTGGCCGGCCACATCAGCGGCACCTCCGGCGCGACGTACAGCGACGAGTTCTTCACCGAGGACGAGGGCGAGGTGGTCGCGTTCCATCCGGTCCCGCTCGACCAGCCGGCGGCCGACGGCGTCGAGCTCGTCGACCTGCCCGGCGGGTACTTCGCGATCGCCGTGCACGCGGGCCACATGACCGACTTCGACCGGACGTACGGCGCCCTCGGCAGTCACGTCGCGGAGTACTGCGAGGTCGCGCCCGGCCCGATCCGTGAGCTGTATCCCATCGGCCCCGGGGACGTCCCCGACCCGGCCGACTACCGAACCGAGGTCTGCTGGCCGATCCAGCGGATCCCTGTCCTGAAAGGCTGAACACCCATGTCGATCACCCTCGAGAACATCGCCGTCGACTGCGCGAACGCGAAGGCGCTGGCAACCTTCTGGGCCGCCGTACTGTCGTCCGAAGTGGAGGCCGAGGCCAACGAGTTCTTTGCGACCATCAAGGCGACGGCCGGACCGACGCTGATGTTCCTGCAAGTCCCCGAGCCGCGCACCGGCAAGAACCGCCTGCACCTCGACCTCGCCACCGCCGACTGGTCCGCCGAGGTCGACCGCCTCGTCGACCTCGGTGCCAAACGCCTCGACGAGCACACCGAGTACGGCACCCACTGGATCACCCTCGCCGACCCGGAGGGCAACGTCTTCGACCTGGCCGAGCACCACTGAGGGCAGCTCGGGTGAGAGATTGCGAGGCACCGGCTCGAGGAGGAAGGTGAGAACCGTCCGGCGGCGCCGCCGGGGCCTGCGTCCGGGCTACCTGGGTGAAGGTCGATGCCTCAGCCTGGTGGGTTGGACTCGGCGTCGAGGAACAGGTGTACGTCGGGGTGGGTGCGGAGCGCCGTGCCGGGGTGGTCGGGGCCGATCGGCTGGGTGAGGGTGTCGTGCACCGCCTGGCGTTTGACCGCGCCGGGAACGGAGCCGATCAGGGTGTGGGCGTTCAGCAGGCGGGGAATCGTGACCGTGACCGCGTGCGTCGGTACGTCGGCCAGCGTCGGGAAGTTGCCCTCGTCGACCTGCTGCCGGCGGCTCGTCTCGTCCAGTGTGACGCGCTTGACCGCGTGCGGGTCGTCGAAGTCCGCGGGCGGATCGTTGAAGGCGAGATGGCCGTTCACGCCGAGCCCGAACAGCACCAGGTCGAACGGTTCCTCGCCCATGACGTAGCTGTCGGCGTCCGGATTCAGTGGGTGAAAGGTTGCCTGTGGCACCTTTTCGAGGAAGGTCCGGCGCAGCCAGTTCCGGAACGACTGCGGCGCGTCCGGGCTCAGGCCGACGTACTCGTCCATGTGGAAACAGACGACCTTGCTCCAGTCGAGGTCCCGCTCGTCGGCGAGGGCCGTCAGAGTCGCGGTCTGACTCGGCGCGGCCGCGAGCATCACGCGTGCATGGCCCGTCTCCGCGATCGCCTTCCGGAGTCGTACGGCGGCCTCGGCGGCAGCGGCCCGCCCGAGCTCCCGGCGGTCCGGGAAGCCGCTGACCCGCACCGCATGCTCGACAGTCATACGCAAAGCCTCGCACAATTCCGCCTGCCGCACTTTGAGAAGCCACCAACCGGATTTCCGCTCCGGACATGGTTGGTGGCTTCTCAAAGTAGTCACCGCAACCCGCACGTGGCCGTGCAGCCGCCTGGGTCGGGCTGTGGGGGCGTTCGGATGCTGAGAAAGTCAAGTTGGGGGATCGACTTTGTCTACTCTCGAAGCAGGAGTTGCCGCCGAGATTCAGGAGATGGGTCAGATGCCGTCAGTCGCGTTCGAGTCGCAGGGTGGGCCCGAGGCCGGGTCACCGGTGTGGCCGCAGGCCGTGGTCACGGTGGTGGGTAATCCGCGCGCCGGTTCGCGGACGGCGGCCGCCGCGGCGTCGGTCGCGGAGTTGCTCGCCTCCGAGCTCGGTACGCCGTACCGGATCGACGAGCTGATCGACCTGGTGACGTTCGCGCCGGCGATCTTCCAGGGCGAGCACGCGGACGCCGACGCGCAGGCCGCGCTGGAGAGCGCGGTCGACCAGGTGTCCGCCGCGTCCGTGATCGTGGTCGCGACCCCGGTCTACAAAGGCAGCTACACCGGCCTGCTGAAGAGTTTCCTCGACGTACTGCGGCCCTCGGCGCTGGCCGGTGCGGTGGTGATCCCGGTGACGGTGTCCGCCGCCCCGAGCCACAAGCTCCTCGCCGACCAGCACCTGCGCCCGGTCCTGGCCGAGCTGGGCGCGAGCGTCCCGGTGCCCGGCGTGATCCTCGAGGAGCGCGACCTGGAGGACCTGCAGGTCGTCCTCTCCACCTGGATCCGGACGAACGCCGTCATCATCCAGGCCACGACGATCGCTCTCCAGCCGGTCCCCGAACCCACACCAGCGCGCTAGCTAGTCGGCGTGGGTGGGGTGGGTGGGGGAGTGGCGGAGGGCGGCGGTTGCCGGGACGAGCGTGGAGCCGAAGGTGAGTACGGCGGCTGCGCCTGCGATGGCCAGGTAGATCCAGGCGGGACCGGTGGGGATCGCGCTGCCGGAGACCTTGGACGAGAACGGGAGCAGGCAGGCCAGCGCCACCGCCGTACCGAGCGTGATGCCGATCAGCGTGACCAGTGTGCTCTCAGTGGTGAGCATCCGTAGTACCTGGAAGCGGGTGGAACCGGTCAGCCGTTGGAGGGCGAACTCGCGGCGGCGGCGCAGGGTCGTCGACACCAGCGTGTTGACGACCGAGACTGCCGTGTACGCGATCAGCATGCCGACCAGCATGTAGTTGACCCACGCCTGCGTCTGCAGGTCCTCGACGTTCGTGGCGACGAGTGCGCTGCGGTCTGCCACCTGGACGCCGGGGTGGACGGCCGCGAGTCTGGCGAGCGCCGGTCGTACGTCGGCACCAGGCGAGGCGCGGACCAGGATCTGCTTGGTGAGACCGTCGGTGGTGTGCGCGGCGACCAGTGACGCGGGGAGCATGATCGTTTCGTACCCGCGTTCGGCGGCGAACGTCCCGACGATCCGCAGCTTCACGGTGGTCCCGTCGCCGAGCGTCATCGTGATGTCCGAGCCGACGCCGCGGCCGGTCTTGGACGCCATGCTGTCCGGTACGGCGGCCGTCAGCCCGCTCAGGCCGGAGAGCGATCCGGCGGTCAGTCGTACGGGCGCCGTACCGTCGGCACCTTGTGCGTCGACGCCGACCACCGGTACACCGTCCTCGTCGAACGGGGCGTTGCGCGGGTCGTCGACGGCGCCCATGCTGCGGACGTACGCCGAGGCGCTCGCGACGCCGGGTACTGCGCGGACCTGTTGGAGGACCTTCGGGGAGAGGCCGGCGTCCGACACCAGTACGGCGTCTGCACGGAGGTCGCGGGTGAATGCCTCCGAGGATGCGTGGACCTGGGTGGTCTGCATGTACAGGTTCGCGGTCGAGATACCGACGGCAAGCATCACAGGGACTACTGCTGCCGAAAGGGCGACCGAGCGGGCCGAGAGGTTCCGGATCGCGAGGCGTCCGTTGACTCGGGTCAGCGCCTGGATCGGCCAGCGCCAGAACGCCAGTACGGACTTGGTCCAGAACGGGCCGAGGAGGGCGACGCCGATTGCCCAGCAGAGGACGGACGGGCCGGCAGTCGAGGCGGCGAGCGGGCCGCTCATGACGGTTGCGGTGACGATCAGCAGGGCGAGTCCGCCGCCGAGAGCGACCAGGCCGAGGAACAGACGGATCCAGCTGAACCATTTGCGTTGCAGCGAGGCCTCGGCGAGGGCTTCGATCGGGCGGATCTTGGCGGACTTCCGGGCGGCGATCAGGGCCGCTCCGATGGCGGCGAGTACTGCGGCGCCGGCGCCGGCGGCGAACGGGATCCAGCCCTGGGAGAACTCGATGACCGGGGAGGCGACGCCGTGGGCGCCGAGCTGGTCGAAGAGGAAGCGGCCGAGGAAGATGCCGGGTAGGCAGCCGAGTACGACGGCGGGCAGCGAGACCAGCAGGGCTTCGCCGAGGATCATCCGGCGTACCTGTCCGGGGGTGGTGCCGATGCCGCGGAGGAGGGCGAACTCGCGCTCGCGATGCTGCGCGGCGAGGGCCAGCGTGGAGGCGACGACGAACATCATCGTCATGGTCGCGATACCGCCGAAGGAGCCGGCGATCGCGATCAGGGCGGTCCGGTGGGATTCGGCGTCGGGGTGCTCGGCGAGGCCGCGGTCGACGCCGGTGGTGACTGTCAGGTCGGTGTCGATCGCCTGCAGGTTCTTCCGTACGGCGTCGAGGTCGGTGCCGGGAGCAACTTGTACGCCGACATCGGCGAAGCGCTCCGGATTGCGGACGAGGTGTGCGGCATCAGCGTCGGAGAAGAACGCGTGCCCCGCCGGGCCGCCCGCCAGCCCGCTGATGGTGAAGGTGCGCGGTTCTCCGTTGATCAGAAACGTGAGGGACCTACCTATCGTCCCCGACGGAACAACCACCTCCCCGGACAGCGGCGCACGCCCAGCACTGAGGTGGTAGGGCGCAAGCACCGCCGACGACCAGTTGTGGCCCTCGGCAACCGTCGGCGCCGCGCTCGCGCCGCGCGCGGCCGCGGTGGTGGTGGCGGTGAAGCTGTAGTCGCCGGTGGCGGAGGTGACGCCTGGTACTGAACGGATTTGGGGGAGGAGGTTGACCGGGACCCCTACGCGTTCGGGGAGGGGAGTGGCGTCTTCGGCGCCGGGGCGGAGGTGGGACTGTTTGCCGGTGAGGACGAGGGCGGATGCGGCCAGGCGTTGGGGTTCGACGTTCGAGCGGATGCCGGTTTCCATCAGGCCGCCGCACGCCATCACGATCGCCGTACCGAAGACGACCGCGACGAACGTCGCCAGGAATCCACTCTTGCGATAGCGCAACGTGCGGAGCGCGAGCCGCATCATCCCGCCACGACCTGCAGGTTCGAGCGGGCGCCGAGGTGCGTCATCCGGTCGGCCACCTGCTCCGCGGTGGGCTCGGTCAGGCTGCCGGCCAGTACGCCGTCGGCGAGGAACACCACCTGGTCGGCGTACGACGCGGCGACCGGGTCGTGCGTGACCATCACCACCGTCTGGCCCTGCGTCCGGACCGGCTCGCGGAGCAGTTCGAGTACGTCGGCAGCGGTCTGGGTGTCGAGCGCACCGGTCGGCTCGTCCGCGAAGATCACCGCCGGACGCGCGACCAGCGCACGGGCGATCGCGACCCGCTGCTGCTGACCGCCGGACAACTCGCTCGGGCGGTGGTTGTACCGATCACCGAGGCCGACGCGCTCCAGCACCTGGCGTACGGCGGCCTTGTCCGTACGGCGGCCGTCGAGCTCCTGCGGCAGGCAGACGTTCTGCCAGACGTTCAACGTGGGCAGCAGATTGAAGGACTGGAACACGAACCCGATCCGCTCCCGCCGGAGCTCGGTCAGCTTCCGCTCGCTCAACCCGGCCAGCGGCTGCCCGTCGATGGACACGCTGCCCGAGGTCGGGCGGTCGAGCCCCGCGGCGCAGTGCAGGAACGTACTCTTGCCGGACCCGGACGGCCCCATCACCGCGGTGAACGTCCCGGGGGCGAACTTCATCGAGATCCCGTTCAGCGCCGTCACCGCGTTCCCGCCGCGGCCGTACACGCGACGTACCTCCTGCAGGACGACCGAGTACCCGGTCCCGTCGACTGCTTCCTGCGTCCGTTTCCTCATGCCGTCGACGCTACGGAGCAACGGCGTACCGGCCGAGGGTGCTGGACCGCCGTACGAGGTGGGTGAAAGTCCACCCCGCTACGAACGCAGCAGCGCCCGCAGTCCCTCGGTGTAGCTCTCGGGTGTCACGTCCCCGATCAGCAGCCGCTGGATGATGAACCCGGGCAGGGTGCCGAACAGGACCTGCGCGATGTACGCCGGGTCCGCGTCGGCGTCGACCGTGCCGTCGGCCTGGGCGCGCCGGGCGACGGCCACGAAGTGCTCGCGCAGTTGCGTGTACTTGTCCACCGCGGTCGCCTTGACCGCCGGGTTTCGCAGCGACTCGGCCCAGGCCTGCACCGCCACCCGGGTGACGTCGCCGCCGGGCCGTTCCGCGATCACCACGACGTGCTTGAGTGCCGCCTCCAGCGCGGTCAGTGGAGTCAGCGGACCCTCGGAGGCGAGGATCTTCTCGAACAGCTCGTCGATCGCGCTCAGCGCGTCCTCGGCGATCGCCGCGACGATCTCCTCCTTGCTCTTGAAGTACCCGTAGACAGCGCCCGCGGAGAGCCCGGACGCGCGGATCACGTCCGCCATCGTCGTCTTGTGGAAGCCCTCCTCGAGCACACAGGTACGGGCCGCCGCGACGATCTGCGCACGGCGCGCCAGCCGGTGTTCCTCGGTGACCTTGGGCACGTCCGCAACATAAAACGAATGTCCGTTCTTGACAAGCCGACGACCCGTTTGCCACGCTCGGAATCATAAAGAACGATCATTCGGTTTTAATCTCAGAGTTGTCCGAGGGAGAGTCCCGCCATGACCACCGAAGCGCACGCGGCCGCCCGTCGCCGGCCGCCCCTGATCGCCGTCATCGTGCTGCTGACCGCGGTCCTCACGGTGTTCCTGATCGCGTTCGCCTGGCCGTCCGCCCGGTCCCAACCGCGTGACGTCCCGCTCGCCGTGGCCGGCCCGGCGCCCGCGGTCGCGCAGGTGAGGACCGCGCTCGACCAGGCGGTCCCGGGCGGCTTCGAGCTCGCCGCCGTACCGGATCGGCAGGCGGCCGTGCAACGGATCAAGGACCGGGACGCGTACGGCGCGATCGTGCTCGACTCGCCGCAACCCGAAGTACTGACCGCGTCGGCGGCCGGGCCCGCCGTCGCGCAGATCCTCACGCAGCTCGCCGGGCGGATGCACCCGGACGGCGGGGCGTTGGTCACCGACGTCGTGCCGCTGCCGAAGGACGACCCGCGCGGCGCCGGCCCTGGCCGCCGGTGCGTTGCCGCTCGTACTCGGCGGGATCATCGCCGCCGGAGCACTGACCCAGTTGGTGCGGTCCGGGTCGAAGCGGATGATCGGCGCGATCACGTTCGCCGTCACCGGCGGGCTCGCGCTGGCCGCCGTACTGCAGTACTGGCTGGGCTCGTTCGAGGGGAGCTACCTCGGCAACGCGGGCGTGATCGCGCTGTCGATCGCGGCCATCAGCCTCACCCTGCTCGGCCTCGAGTGGCTGCTCGGTACGGCGGGCCTCGCGCTCGGCGGCGCCGTGATGATGCTGCTCGGCAACCCGCTCTCCGGAATGACCAGCGCCCCCGAGATGCTGCCGAGCGGCTGGGGCACGCTGGGCCAGTTGCTACCACCAGGAGCCGCGGGTACGGCGTTGCGCTCGGTCAGCTTCTTCGATGGCGCCGGGATCGGGCGGCCGCTCGTCGTACTGGGCTGCTGGCTGCTCGCCGGGCTGCTGTTCTGCGGACTCGGCACACTCCGCGGCCGGCGCCGCGCCGTACCGGCTCGTCATGAGGCGCGAGCCGTAGCGGCCTGACAAAGCCGGGGTATGGAAACGCGGTGACCGGATCGTTACTATCCGGTCACCGCGTTACCGCGTGACTGCGGCGACAACGTTGTCTGTCAAGCATTGACTTGGGCCGACCGGGACTCCTACGGTCGCGGAAAAGCCCGCAGGATTTGGGTCGTAGTACCGGGATGACAACGATTGCCCGAAGGTGGACCTGATGAAGTCAAGGAAACGTTTCACAGTGGCCGCGGTCGCGAGCGCGCTGCTGCTGGCGGTGTCGGCCTGCAGCCAGGGTTCGACGACCAAGCAGCCGGACGCCGGCAGCTCGCAGAGCGCCGGTCCCGCGCACATCAAGATCGCGTACCAGCAGTGGGGTCCGGGCGTGGTGATGAAGAACTTCCTCACCGGCGTGAAGTCCGAGTACGAGGCCGCGCACCCCGGGTCCCAGGTCGAGATCGTCCCGGTCGTCGCCAGTGAGAACGACTACTACACCAAGATCCAGTTGATGATGCGGTCGCCGAACACTGCGCCGGACATCGTCTACGAGGACACCTTCCTGATCAACTCCGACATCACCGCGGGGTACCTGAAGCCGCTCGACGACTACATCAAGAACTGGGATCAGTGGAGCCAGTTCGAGGACACCGCCAAGGGCGCGGCGAAGGGCCAGGACGGCAAGACGTACGGCGTACCGGACGGCACCGACACGCGGGCGCTCTGGTACAACAAGCAGATCTTCCAGAAGGCCGGACTGCCGGCCGACTGGCAGCCGAAGACGTGGGACGACGTACTCAGCGCGGCGCGCACCATCAAGCAGAAGGTGCCGGGCGTGACGCCGTTCAACATGTACTCCGGCAAGCCGATGGGTGAGGGCTCGGCCATGCAGGGCTTCGAGATGCTGCTCTACGGCACCAAGGACACCCTGTACAACTACGACCAGAAGAAGTGGGTCGTCGGCAGCCAGGGCTTCAAGGACTCGCTGAACTTCGTCAAGACCGTCTTCACCGAGGGCCTGGCGCCGTCGCCGAAGGACGCGCTCAGCCCGAACATGGGCAGCAAGGTCGGCACCGAGCTGCTTCCGCAGAGCAAGCTGGCGATCGACCTGGACGGCTCCTGGATCTACGGCAACTGGCTGAAGTCCGGCGCCAAGCCGTGGCCGCAGTGGAGCACGGTGCTCGGGCAGACCGCGATGCCGACGCAGGACGGTAGTGGCAAGGGCAAGGTCAGCCTCTCCGGCGGCTGGACCTGGGCGATTCCGGCCAAGGCCAAGTCTCCCGACGCGGCCTGGGACTTCATCAAGACCCTGCAGACCCCGCAGAACGCGGCGAAGTACGCCACCGACGGCGCGCAGATCGCCGTACGGAAGGACGTCGCCTCGAACGCGGCGTACAAGTCCTCCTCGGCGAGCACGCAGTTCTTCACCGACCTGGTGTCGGTGACCGTGTACCGACCGGCGCTGCCGGAGTACCCGAAGGTGTCGAACGAGATCATCACCGCGATGGAGTCGGTGATGACCGGGCAGTCCTCGCCGGACGACGCCGCGAAGAACTACGACCAGGCGGTCGAGGGAATCGTCGGCGGCAAGGACAGTACGACGACCAAGAGCACTGGCCAGTAGGCCGGAGGTTTCTCCCCTGTGACGACGACTGTCGCGCCCACCGCGGCCGCTGCCCCGACAACGGGCAAGCGGCCGCGGGGGGCCAAACTCGTCCGGATGCTGCCGCTCTCGCCGGCCATCGGACTGATGCTGGTCTTCCTGGCCGGCCCGATCCTCTACTGCGTGTACGCCGCGTTCACGAACATGGCGCTCACCGGGCCCGGCGCGGCGAACGTGAAGTTCGTCGGGCTGGACAACTTCCGGAAGGCGTTCGGCAGCGGCGCGTTCACGAACGCGATCTGGCTGACGCTGGTGTTCACGCTGATCTCCGCGATCATCGGCCAGAACACGCTCGGCCTCGGGCTCGCGCTGCTGATGCGCAAGTCGACCAAGGTGGTGCGGAACTTCGTCGGTACGGCGGTGATCGGCGCCTGGGTACTGCCCGAGGTGGTCGCGGCGTACCTGCTGAGCGCGTTCTTCAACGACAACGGCACGCTGAACGTCATACTGCACGCGGTCGGCCTGCCCGGCCAGGACTGGTTGTACGGGGCACCGATCATCGCGGTGTCGCTGGCCAACATCTGGCGCGGTACGGCGTTCTCGATGCTGGTGTACTCCGCGGCGCTGAGCGAGATCCCGAAGGAGATCGAGGAGTCGGCCGAGATGGACGGCGCAGGCGGGTGGCGGCGGCTCGCGTTCGTGACGGTACCGATGATCACCCGCGCGATCATGACCAACCTGATGCTGATCACGCTGCAGACGCTGAGCGTGTTCGGCCTGATCTACGCGATGACCCGCGGCGGCCCCGGCACCAAGAGCCAGACGTTGCCGCTGTACATGTACGAGCAGGCGTTCAGCTTCTCCCAGATCGGCTACGGCACGGCGATCGCGCTGGTGATGCTGGCGATCGGCGCGGTCTTCTCGCTGATCTACCTGCGTGGACTCAACTCGGAGGCAGCGTGATAGCCCGCGACCGGATGAGCAAGCTCGCGTCGAACCTGGTACTGCTTGCCATCGGCATCTTGTTCGTGCTGCCGCTGCTGTGGGTGCTGTTCGCGTCGATCAACCGGACGGCGGGGTTGCGGGTCGAGCTCCCGACGCACCCGACGCTGCAGAACTTCAAGGCGGTGCTGAACACCGACACGACGTACCGTCCGGTGTTCAACGGCATCGTGCTGTGCGGCGGGGCCGCGTTGCTGACGATGGTGTGTGCCGTGCTGGCGGCCTATCCGTTGTCGCGCTTCCGCACTCGGTTCAACCGGCCGTTCCTGCTGACGGTGCTGTTCTGCACGGGGCTGCCGATCACTGCGGTCATGGTGCCGGTTTATGGGTTGTTCGTGCAGTTGAACCTGGTGGACACCCTTGGTGGCACCATCATGTTCATGGCGACAGCCGCGCTGCCGTTCGCGATCTGGCTGACCAAGACGTTCATGGACGGCGTACCGATCTCGCTCGAAGAGGCAGCCTGGGTCGACGGCGCGGGCAACATGCGGGCGCTGTGGGCGATCGTCCTGCCGCTGATGTGGCCCGGGATCGCGGTCGTGCTGATCTTCACCTTCATCGGCATGTGGGGCAACTTCTTCGTCCCCTTCATGCTGCTGCTGTCACCTGAACGGTTGCCGGCCTCGGTGAGCATCTTCACGTTCTTCGGCCAGTACGGCGAACCCAACTACGGCCAGCTGGCGGCGTACTCGCTCATCTACACCACCCCCGTCCTCCTCCTCTACCTCCTCCTCAGCCGAAAGCTAGGCGGCGCCTTCGCCCTCGGCGGCGCCATCAAGGGCTGACCCCCACGCCCTCCGCCCCCGAAAGCCAGGTACCGGCGACCGAGACGACGTCGCCGTTCCGGATCACGTTGCACACCAGGCCGCGCCGCCGCATGCCGGGCGTTAGGACACCGCTCCGCGCCGACTGCCTGCTGCCGCCTCCGGCGGTGCGCGCGTGAGGTGCTGAGGGCGCCGGGGTTGGTGACGCGTGGAGCTCGACGGCGCTGGGTGCCGTGATGGGGGTGAGGGACCCACAGCTGTGCAGGACTCCGGCGAATCCGGCCGGGCGGTGCGCGGCAGGTGCATGGGCTGGTGGCGTGCGGAGGTGGACGGCGCCGGGTGCCGTGATGGGGGTGAGGAACCCGCAGCTGTGCAGGACTCCGGCGAATCAGGCCGGGGCTGCGCGCGGCAGGTGCATGGGCTGGTGGCGTGCGGAGGTGGACGGCGCCGGGTGCTCTGGTGACGGAGTGGGGATGGGTCACGGGCGCGGCTTCGCGGTGGCAGTGTGCGGCCCTTGGCGGGCGCGGTGGTGGCGTGCGCAGGTCGGTAGGCCCGCGTGCTGGATACCGACAGAACGGCCGGCGCCGCTGACCGCGGAGGTGCTGGACGCCGAGGACCGGTTGCTGCGCGACTCTGATAGTCGCAGAACGACCGCAGCCGTCGAACGCGGCTGTTGAGCGCCGATGGCGGTGTGTTGACCCTCGCGCCGAGGTCGGCGATCGCCTGATCTCGGTGGGGGTCAGAGGGTGGCGGGTTCGGTGGGGGTCAGATGGTTGCGAAAGATGGTGGGCCGGTGGCGGGCTCCGCGGTGCGGTCGCCCCAGACGGCGAAGCGGGCTGCGGCGGTGAGGGTTGCTTCGTCGGATTTCCAGCGGGTTGGTTGGTCGGGCACGTCTGTGTCGCCCCAGGGGTTGTCTGGCGGCTTGTGGGGTTCGGGTGGTCTGGGTTGGTTGTCGGGATCGTCGGGGCATGCGGGTACGGCGCCTGGTGGCTCGGGTGTGCCGGGTGTGCCCGGTGTGTCCGATGCGTTGGGTGTATTGGGTGTGTCGCGCAGTGGTTGACCGGCTGGGGGACCGGGTTGTGCGATGCGAGCGCGTGCCGGTGGGCTGGTGTTTGGTGGGCTCGTGCTTGGTGGGTTGGTGCTTGGTGGGTTGGCCCAGGTGGGGCGGGCGATGTGGACTTTGCCGTTGGTGGTGGTGATGTGCCAGCGGCCGGTGTGGAGGTCTACATGGTGGCGGCGGCACAGCAGCACGAGGTTGGTCAGGGCGGTCGGGCCGCCGTCCAGCCAGGAGGTGAGGTGATGGGCGTCGCACATGACCGGCGGCGCGGCACACACTACGCAGCCGCGGTCGCGGGCGTTCAGGGCGTGCCGGGTGTGTTTGGTGACCAGGCGTTCGCGGCGGCCGACGTCCAGCGGTTCGGAGGTGGAGCCCAGGACCAGCGGGATGACATTGGCGTCGCAGGCCAGGCGGCGGATCGCGGCGGCGGACAGGGCGTCGCCGTAGACCGTTTGGCCGGTCGCGTCGGCGGTGGCTGATGTGAGGTCGTCGAGGTCGATGGTGACGGTGATGGTCGCTTTCGCGCCGTGCCCGGCCGTATCGGTGTCCCAGGCGTTCGCGGCGACCGTCAGTGCGGTGGTGAGTGCGTCGGCCTGGCGCTTGTCGCGGGACCGGGGGTCGTGTTCGCCGTCGACGGTTTTGTGGGGGCGGGCGCCGGCGTGGACGATGGCGCGCAGCAGTTCGGCGTTCTCGTTGGCGAGGTAGCCCCTGAATTTCACGCCGTTCTCGGCCGTGGTCAACGTCAGCGACTCCCGCGCGTACGCCTTGTGTTCCTCCGGTTCGACGCCGTCAGCATCGAGCAGGTTGCACAGCTCTCTGGCCGCGGCCCGCAGCTCTTTGGGAGTGAGGTGGGCGGCAAGCCCGACCAGTTGTGCCTCGGCGACGTCCAGGTCCTCCACCGCAACCCGCGAGCGGATCCGTTCGAGTTCGGTGACGATCGCGAACGCGTGCGCGGTCTGCATGAGCCGCACCGTGCCATCGCCGGACTGGATCCCGTCAGCCAGGGCGGCACCGACCGCGCCGTACTTGGGCAACACGCGGGCCAGGCGGACGTCGCGCCAGGCCTCGGAGCGGTCGCGGCGGTGCCGGAGGTTGAGCAGCTCGACGGTGTCGCGGGCGCCGAGTTCCTGGGCGTGGCCGTCTTCCTCGGCGCGGGTGACGAGTTGCAGCCGGATCCCTTGCAGCCGGATGATCTCGGCGTCGACCGCGTCGAGCGCAGGCATCACCTCATGGTTGCCCAACGCAACCACCGAGCGTCCACCGAGAACATCCATGCCAACAACTCTAGCCGCCGCCTCCGACAGTTCTCAAAGCGAACCCCCTTATTTTTCCGGGGATTTCGACAACGGAGCCGGAGCGGGGCGCTCCGCTCGCTTGCGGTGGCTGGCGTTGAAGCGGGCTTTCTTTTGGCGGTTGCCGCAGGTGTTCATGTCGCACCATCTGCGGGTGCGGCTTTGGCTGGTGTCGAAGAAGGCGGCTTGGCAGGTTGGGGATGCGCACAGGGCGAGCTTTCCGTCTCGTTCGCCGGAAATGATGCTGATTGCGTCGGCGGCGATGACGCTGAGGGCGTCTTCGACACGGGAAGCTGAGTCGAGTTGCCATTGGCGGTTGCCGTCTGGCGTCAGGATGGCCGCGGCTCGGCCGTGGGTGCTGCGGTCGTTGATGACCTGGACGGCGGATGCCGGGAGAGCGTCTTGGAGTGCGGCTGCTGTTGCGGCGGCGTGGATTGATTCCCTCAGGTCCCGGGCTAGTTCGAGTTGGGTGGGGGTGCAGGAGTCCACCGCGAGGCCGCTCACTGCCAGCCAGTCGACGAGTCGTTCGGGCGTGGGGATGCGCTCGACAGGTTCGCCGCAGCGTTCGGTCAGAGTCGCGGTGAAGCTGGTGGCCAGCACGGTGCCGAGGCGAAAGTCGGGGAACTCTGCGCGCATGGAACCACCTTAGCCGGTTGCATCCAGCCGGAAGGGCATGTTAGAACCGTCTTAGCCGGTTCCGCGATGGTCGGGAGGTCTCATGTCCACAGCCAGCGACGTACAAGCATTTGAAGCGCATGCATCTGACGCTGACCTCGACGAGCTGCGTGGGCGCTTGGCCGCGGCGCGGCTGCCGGAGGTCGAGACGGTTTATCGCGCGGGGCCCGATCCTCGCCGATGGGATCAGGGCGTTCCGCTCGCCGACCTCGTCGAGGTCGTGGACTACTGGCGCACGGAGTACGACTGGCGGTCGTTCGAGGAGCGCCTCAACGGCATCGGCCAGTTCCGCACGACCATTGACGGTCTGGGGATCCACTTCCTGCATCGACGATCCGCGCGTACCGATGCCACTCCGCTGGTCTTGACGCACGGCTGGCCGGGCAGCATCGCCGAATTCGTCGATGTCGTGGACGAGTTGGCGGATCCTGAGGATGCGGAGGCGCCGGCGTTCCATGTCGTGGTTCCGTCGCTGCCGGGGTTTGGCTACAGCGACAAGCCGGCTGCGACCGGGTGGGGGACCGAGAAGATCGCGGCCGCGTGGGTGGAACTGATGGGACGGCTTGGCTACCGCAAGTTCGTCGCCCATGGCGGTGATTGGGGAGGGAACATCACCACGGTTCTCGGCGGCAGGTTTCCGGCGCACGTGCTCGGGATCCACTCGACGTTCGCGGAGGGGCCGCCCGGGTTGACGACGGACGGGCTGACGGCGGACGAGCGCAGGTGGACAGCGGAGACCCGCGATTTCTGGCGCCACCGCGCGGCGTACGCGAAACAGCAGGCGACCCGGCCGCAGACGATCGGCTACTCGCTCGTCGACTCGCCGATCGGACTGCTTGCGTGGATCCTGGACAAGTTTGCCGAGTGGTCGGATACCGAGGACAGCCCGTTCGAGACGATTTCCAGAGATCGGGTTCTTGACGATGTCACGCTGTACTGGCTGACGCGGAGCGGCGCGTCGGCGGCGCGCATCTACTACGAGAGCCACAACTCGCTGGACCCCGAGCTTCGGGTCGACGTACCGGCGGCTCTCAGTGTGTATCCGCGGGACATCGAGAAGTATCCGCGTCCGTGGGCGCAGGAGCGGTACCGGCAGATCGTCCGCTGGGGCTCGCCGGAAAGCGGCGGACACTTCCCGTCGCTGGAGGTTCCGCAGTACTTCGTCCAAGACCTCCAAGCGGGCCTCGCGGCGGTACTTGCCGCCAATCGGTGAATGCGCCTAGGTGAACGCGCCTGGTGAATGTGCCTAGGTGGACGCGGCAGGTGAACGCGCCTAGTACTGCAGCCGTAGGGCGTGACCTTTTTCGGCGTCGGCAGTTGCAGAGTCGGGCGCGGTGAGGTGGCGGATTTCGTTGCAGGTATGGGGGATCAGCTGGTCGTCGGCGGTCGGCGGTCGGCGGTCGGTGTGGCGTGGTTGTGGTGGGTGTGGTCGATTCTCGTGCGTTGGTGACGGCGTCGAGGGTGGCGTGGCAGCGGTAGACCAGCTCGCCGCTGTACACCCCACCGTGTGGGTGGATGGCGGAGCTCGGGGCCGGACGTAGGTCCGGGTTGGGGAGGATGTTGTGCCGAATCGGGCGGGAAATCCTCCCCAACTCGCCGTGCCGAAATGGTGCCGGAGATCTGCCGGGATCCGCGGACACGGTCCCCGGGGGATCTCCCGCACTCATCAACCCTGCTGCACTGGCGGCGGGCGCCGATGCCGGCGGTTGCTCCTGGACGGCGGCCAGCGGTTGCTGAGTGCTGCACGTCCGGACCGGGGGGACATCGCAAAGTCCGGCTGTAGTACTAGGTGGACGCGGCTGCGTGGACGGGGCTGGGTGGCGGGCTGGGTGACGCCGGTCGATCGCCGCCTGCTCCGGCCCACGGCGTTGCCTCTCTCGGGACTTGTGGCGCACGCACAAGCCCAGATCCGTGGAGGGTCGGCCGCTGCGGCGGTCCTTCGGTGCGGGATCTGCCTGCAAGACGAGGGGTTCACCCATCGTGTTGCCCGTTCGCCCCTTGCATACCAGGGGCGAAGGGGCAACATCAGGGGATAACCCCCGAACGGCAGTTGCAGCGAGCCGGACCACTCACCTGAGCTACACCACCACCTCCCAAGCACGCCGCCGGAGGCGCCAGAACAACTGCCGCCGCCGGGGGTGCCAGAGCAGCTGCCGCCGCCGGGGGTGCCAGAGCAGCTGCCGCCGCCGGGGGTGCCAGAGCAGCTGCCGCCGCCGGGGGTGCCAGTACAGCTGCCGCCGCCGGGGGTGCCAGTACAGCTGCCGCCGCCGGGGGTGCCAGTACAGCTGCCGCCGCCGGGGGTGCCAGAGCAACTGCCGCCGTCGGGGGCGTCCCGAAGAACTGCTGCCGCGGAGCGGTGTCGTTTTACTGCGCCACCAGAGCTCGCGGCGTTGGAGACCTCCGCCTCACGATGACCTGTGGCGGGCGCCGAGGGTGGCGTCGTTGAGCGCCGCGACGCTTCGCGCCGTCGACCTCAGCCCCGCGATCGCCTCGTGCGCCTGCCGCCGGAGGCGGCCAGAAGAGTTGACGCCGCGGAGCGGTGTCCGTCACCACATCAGGCGGAGCCATCGACCTCCGCCATCTATCACCCGTATGTGCACCCGCCGAAGGCGGCAAGAGGCGGCCACCGCGAAGCGGTGACCGCTATCCACACACCCCAGCACCTGGCGCGGCCGGCCTCAGCCGTGTCAGGGCCTCACGCGCACACCGTCGGGGGCCGCGAGAGGGAGTCGCCGCGGGGAGGTGGCGTTTAGGTGAGGGCTTGTTTCCAGGTGGCGAGTTTTTCGGGGAAGGTCTGGGTCCATTGGGGATCGGGGATTGCTTGGGTGAAGCGGGTTAGGGCCAGGGGGATGAGGGTGGCTGAGTCGGGGGTGGCTTCGAGGGCTACGGAGAGGCGGATGGTGAGGGTGGAGAGGCGGGTGAGGCGGTCGTGGTCGGGGGTGGTTTCGAGGTCTTTGAGTTGGGCGCGGAGTTGTTTGAGGGTGCGGAGGGCGGTGCGGTGTTCGGCGCGGCCGGGGGAGGTGTCGAGGTCGCCGGACGGGATGCCGAGGAGTTCTGTGGCTTCCGCGGTGGGCTCGGACACCGCTGTGGGTTTGCCGAAGAGGCGGGGCTTGCCCAGGTGGTCGGTGATCTGCGTGAGCAGGGCGTCCAGGGACTCGACGACGGCGGGGACGGCGCGGTCGGCGGTTTTGCGGCGGTTGGTTTCCAGGGCGGTGAGGCGGGTGTGTTCTGCTTCGATCGCCGTGCGGAGGGACTCCGGGAAGTCGTCGAGCCCGGTCAGCTGTTCCTGACGGGGTGCTGACGGGCTGAGGGCGCTCGCGTCCAGCGGCTTGGCGCCGGAGCGGGCCGCGGTGATTTCTTCCTCGAGCTTCTTCTTCGGTCCCGGAACGATTGAGCTCACGCGTCCACCCTACGCAGGTTCCAGACCGACGGGACGATCAGCGTGATGACGGTGATCAGTACGAACAGGGCGGCGCCGTACAGTTCGACGGCCTTCGCGCTGATCGCCACCGCGACGTACCCGACGGTGAGTTGGCCGACCGGGCCGGCGATGAACGAGCCGAGCATGTCGTACGACGAGACGCGGGACAGCTTGTCGATCGGTACGTGCTGGCCGAGTGCAGTCTCCCAGCTGATACCGAAGATGTCGAAGCCGACGCCGAGGACGAACGCCGCGATCGCCATCGCCCAGAGGTGCGGTACCAGCGCCAGGCAGAGCATGACCGGGATGGTGAGCAGCATGCCGATCATCCCGATGCGCAGCGGTCGCCGCGGCTTGAGCCGGAGCATGACGATGCCGCCGGCAACGAGTCCGGCGCCGAAGCACGCGCTGACCACACCCCAGCCGGCCCGGCCGAAGGTGCGGTCCGCGATCACCGGGCCGAGGACCTGGTAGCAGGCCGTGTAGATGAGGTTGAGCAGGGCGAACGCGAGTACGATCACCCACACCCACTGCCGGGACACGAACTCGTGCCAGCCCTCGCGCAGATCGGTCAGCACGGAACTGGCCGCCCGTTCGATCCGCGGGATCGTCAACCGGGACAGCAGCAGCGCACCGACCAGGAACGTCGCCCCGTCGACCGCGAGGCCGATCCCGGGGCCGGTGAGGCCGACGATCACGCCGGCCACCGCGCCGCCGCCGATCATCGCGGACGAGCGGGCGAACCCGGAGATCGCGTTCGCCTGTGGGAGTTCGGCGCGGTCCACGATCGACGGCAGGATCCCGGTCATCGCCGGCATCACGAACGCGGACGCGATCCCGTTCACGGCCTCGATCGTCGCGAGTTGCCAGATCGTCGCGTGCCCGCTGAGGACGAGCGCTGCGGCGAGGCCTTGAGTGAGGCCGCTGATCGTGTTCGCGGTGACCAGGACCAGGTGCCGCGGCAACCGGTCCGCGATCACGCCGCCGAGCAGCAGGAACACGATGTTCGGGATGCTGCGCGCGGCGAGGACCGTCCCGACCGCGCTCGCCGAGTCCGAGACGTCGAGTACGGCGAACACCAGCGCCACCGGGGCGATCGACGACCCGAGGATCGAGATGAAGCGCGCGGACACGAAGACCCGCACGTCGCGATGCCGCAGTACGGCCAGATCCTGCCGGAACCCCACCCCACACCCCTCTCGCCAAACCTGGGGAGCCTATCGGACCGCGGTACCGGCGCTCCTCCGATTAACCCACCAGCAGACAAGGAGGCGTACGGTCGGTGATTGTGAGGCGGCAGCGGGTGGTGGGGGCAGCGTGGGCGGCACGGGGGAGCGTGGCGCTCGTAGCGGTTGTCGTATGCCTGGCCGTGGTCGCACTCGCCGAGGGAAAGCTCGGGTACCAGAGTCCCGCTGCGCACCTCGTGCTCGAGACCGTCAACGCCTGCGTGGCCCTGCTGCTGGCGTTCTTGGTTTACGGGCGCTTCCGGCGTAGCACCACCTGGCAGGACCTCCTCCTGCTTCAAGGACTGGTCGTTCTCGGTACGGCGAACGCACTGCTCAGCGTCACCCTCGTCAAGGGCGAGGTCGGCGCGTTCGGCAGCTGGCTCCCGCCGACCCTGCGGATCGTAGGGACGTTGCTGATCGCTGCATCCGCCCTGGCGCCGGCCAGGCAGGCCTGGGGTAGTGGCTGGCGGCACTGGGCGCTGGCACCAGCTGTCGCCGGCATGCTCCTGCTCAGCGCGTTGCTGTACTGGCGGAGGGGATCACTGCCGGACGCTGTGACAGCCGGCGAGCTGCTGGTCCCACAGATCCTGACACTCGCCTTCTTCGTGGTAGCCGCAGTGGCGTTCACGTTGCAGGCCCGTAGCCGTGACGACGTGCTCCTGCGGTGGCTGGGTCCTGCTTGTGCAGTAGGCGCGTTCGCACGCTTGAACTACCTCCTGTTCCCACCGGACAGCCCTGACTGGTTGTACTCCGGCGACGTACTAAGGACCGTGTCCTACCTCCTCCTGCTCATCGCTGCCGGCCGCGAGATCAGCAGGCACTGGGCGCTGCAGGCGGAGATCGCTGTCGTCGAAGACCGTCGGCGGCTCGCCCGCGAGATGCACGACGGCGTACTGCAGGAGCTCGGCTACATCCGTTCCGAGATCGCCACGTTCGACGGCCCGCGCGGCAACCTGATCCTCGCCGCCAGCGACCGGGCGCTGGACGAGGCGCGGCAGATGCTCGAAGCACTCGGCCGGGCGGACGACGAGCCGCTCGGGACCGTGCTGCGCCGGGCGGTCGAGCAGTTGGCCCAGCGGTACGGCGTGACGCTCGACCTCGAGGTGGACGAGTCGATCGTGGTCGACCGGCCGCAGCGGCACGCGCTGGTACGGATCGCGCGCGAGGCGGTACTGAACGCGGTACGGCATGGGAAAGCGGACCGGGTACGAATCCAGCTGAGCCGGGACGGCGACGGGAGCCGGCTGCGGATCATCGACGACGGGCCCGGGTTCGACCCGGAGCAGCGGCACACCGGGTTCGGGCTGATCAGCATGCGCGAGCGCGCGGAGGCGCTGCCCGGTACCTTCGTACTGACGACGCGACCGGCCGAGGGGACGACGGTGGTGGTCAGGTGGTGACGAATTGGTGACAGCGGAACCGCGCCGGGTGGTGATCGCGGACGACCATCCGCAGCTCAGGGCGCACATCCGGCAGGCTCTGGAGGCAGGCGGTTTCGAGGTCTGCGCCGAGGCGGCCACCGGTCCGCAGGCGGTTCGGCTCACCGAGGAACACCGGCCGGACGTGGTACTGCTCGACATCCACATGCCCGGCGGCGGGATCCGTGCCGCCGCGGAGATCTCCCGGCTGCTGCCGGACATCGCGATCGTGATGCTGACCGTGTCCCGCGACGACAACGACCTGTTCGACTCGCTGCGCGCCGGGGCGTCCGGCTACCTGCTCAAGGACACCGATCCAAGGCGGTTGCCGGAGGCACTGCGCGGTGTGCTGTCGGGCGAGGCCGCGATCCCGCGGTCGCTGGTCGCGCGGATCCTGGACGAGTTCCGGGAGCCGGGCCGCCGGCGCCCGGCCCGGCGGTCGAAGGCGGCGCTGCTCACGTCCCGCGAGTGGGAGGTGATGGGCCTGCTCGGCGACGGCCTGACCACCGACGAGGTCGCCAAGCGGCTGTTCCTCTCGCCGACCACGATTCGCGTACACATCTCCTCCGTACTGCGCAAACTCCGGGTCAAGGACCGCCAGGCAGCCATAGACCTGCTCCGCGACGAGAGCTGAAGAGCTGAAGACGAAGAGTTGAGACGAAGAGTTGAAGACGAGAGCTGAAGAGCTGAAAACGAAGAGCTGAAACGAAGAGTCGAGGACGAGAGCTGAACAGCTGAAACGAAGAGCTGAAGACGAAGAGCTGAAGGCGAAGAGCTGAACCGGTCGTGCGGGAGGTCCCCCCTCCTCACCGCCCGCACGACCGGTCCGCTGTTTTGTTACTTCGTGCCGAGCACGATCCCCCCTCGCACTCGGCATGTAATCACTGTAAGTAGCGATGGCTCGCGGTGCCATACCTTTGAGCGTTCAAACACCTAAACGCCCCCGGCGGCCGCGGTTGTCCGTCGTTGTCACTGGGGGTGATCACGGGATTGCCGTTACCGTGGGGTATTGGTCCTCGATCTGCAGGAGGCTCCGTGAAGATCAACGACGTACTGCGCGGCAAGGGCAACCAGGTCGTCACCATCTCCCCAGAAGCCACTGTCACCGAGCTGCTCGCCCTGCTGGCCGAACACAACATCGGCGCGGTGGTGGTGAGCGCGGACGGATCGACGGTGTCCGGGATCGTGTCGGAGCGCGACATCGTGCGGCTCTGGAACGGTACGCCGGAAGCCGGCGACGTCCGGGTCAGCGCGATCATGACGTCCGAGGTGCACACCTGTACGCCGGACGACCTGATCGACAACCTGATGCGGATGATGACCGACCGCCGGATCCGGCACGTCCCGGTCGTTGTCGACGGCAACCTGGCCGGCCTGGTCAGCATCGGCGACGTGGTGAAGTCCCGGATCGGCGAGCTCGAGTTCGAGAGGGAGCAGCTCTCCAACTACATCACCAGCTGACCGGGTGCTGCCCCCGACCGGATCGGGGGCAGCACCCGGCTACAGGTCGATGAGCTCGCCGAGATCGAGGCCCTCGAGCTGAGGACGCACGTCCTTGGCTTCTCCGACCACGACCACGAGCAGACCGTCGGTCCCGACGTACCGGCGGTAGGCCTCGGTTGCCTCCGCCGCGGTGGTGGCGGCGATGTTGGTCAGGTACGTGTCGGCGAAGTCGATCGGTACGCCGTTCGCGATGTTGCTGCCGACCTGTTGCGCCACCGAGTCGGCCTGCTCGTAGCGCAGCGGCGCGGTCCGGATCAGGCTGTCCTTCGCCTCCTGGACCTCCTGCTCGGTGAGGCCGTCGCGGGCCTCCCGCAGGATCCGTAGCGCGTCGGTGATGGCGGCGCCGGTGACCTCGGTCCGTACGGCGCCGCCGAGGCTGAACGTGCCGCCCTTGCGCGGTGCCGAGAAGCTGGTGCGCGTGCCGTACGTGTAGCCCTTCTCCTCGCGCAGCACCGTGTCCACGCGGGAGGTGATCGTCCCGCCGACCACGTGGTTCGCGACCGCGGCAGCGCCCCAGGCCGGGTCCCGGCGGTCAGGTCCGGCGCAGCCGATCAGCAGCTGGCTCTGCACGGAGCCCGGCCGGTCTACCAGGACGATCCGGTTCCCGGTGAGGTAGATCGGCTCCGGGGTCTCCAGCGCCGTACCGGCCGACGACGTCCAGTGGCCGAACGCGCCGTCGATGATTCCGGCAACATCCACACCGGTCGCGTCCCCGGCGAACAGGATCTGCGCCCGCTCCGGACCGATGTTGTTCCGGTAGAACTCGGCGACCTCGACGTGGGTCAGCGGCCGGATCGTGTCCGGCGTCCCCGCGGTCGGCCGGGACCGCCGCGTCGACGCGTCGAACAGGTGCGCCGCGAACGCCTCGCGCGCCCGGTACCCGGCGTTCGCCCGCTCCTGGTTGATCTCACCGAGCCGGATCGTCACGTGCCGCCCGACGTCGGCCCGGTTGAACGCGGGCCGGGTGATCGCCTCGGCCAGCAGCTCGACCGCCGGCGCCAGGTGCGACACCGGCACCGAGATCTCCACATGCAACGCGTCCGAGCTGACGTCCACGCCGTACGCCGCGCCGTGCCGCTCGAGGGCGGCCGCGAACTCGTTGGCCGAATGCAGCTCGGTGCCCTCGTCGAGGGTCCGCGACATGATCGTCGCGACACCCTCGAGGTCCCGCGGCTCGGCGATCAGCGGCATCGCGATCGTCACCCGCACGGTGGCGACGTACTGCCCCGGGCGGTCGAACACGTGCACCGGCGTACCGACGCCGATCTGTGTCGTCACGGCGTCCGGGAACTTCCACGGCCGCGGCGCACCGACGGCCGGTGGGGTGGTCAGAACCTGGTTCATGCCTGCTCTCCCGTTCCGCTGCGGCGGTAGGTCACCTGGACGCGGCCCGCCGCGCGGACCCACTTCTGCGCGGCTGCCTGCACCTGGTCGACCGTGACGGCCTGGACCTGGTCGATCCGGGTGTTGATCCGGTTCGCGTCGCCGAACAGGAGCGCGTAGTGCGAGATCTCGTCCGCACGCCCGGCGCAGGTCGCCAGCTGCTCCAGCCAGTCGCGCTCGGCCTGTGCCTGGACGGTCGCCAGTTCTTCGGACGTGACACCGTCGGTCGCGAGCTTCTCGATCTCCTCGAGCAGCGCGTCCTCGACCTTCTGCAGGTCGACGCCGTCCGACGCGATCCCGGTCAGCGTCCCGAACGACACCCCGCCGATCAGCGGCAGCGCGCCACCGGACACCGACTGCGCGATCTGCTCGTCGCGGACCAGCCGCCGGTTCAGCCGGCCGCTCTGCCCGGCCGCGAGGATGTCGAGCGCGAGCCCGGCCGCGTCGAGTTCCGGCGTACCGTCCACCGGGAGCCGGAACATCATCGTGACCAGGTCGGACGGTACGTCGGACGTCACGTCGTCGCGCTGTACGCCGGTCATCGGCCCGATCGTCCCGTCCGGGGCGGGCGGCGGTGCCGGGATCGCCGGCAGGTGCCCGAAGTACCGCTTGGCGGCGTCGAACGCGTCCGCCTCGGAGACGTCGCCGACGATCGTCAGGACCGCGTTGTTCGGCCCGTAGTACTTGCGGAAGAACGCGTGCACGTCCTCCACCGACGCGGCATCGAGGTCGGCCATCGAGCCGATCGTCATGTGCGCGTACGGGTGGCCCTCGGGGAAGGCGAGCTTCACGAGCCGCTCGTACGAGTCGCCGTACGGGCGGTTGTCGTAGCTCTGCCGCTTCTCCTCCTTGACCACGTCGCGCTGGTTGTCCAGGTTCTCCTGGTTGACCGCGTCGAGCAGGTAGCCCATCCGGTCCGCCTCGAGCCAGAGCGCGAGGTCCAGGCCGCCGCTGGGCAGCGACTCGAAGTAGTTGGTGCGGTCGAAGAACGTGCTCGCGTTCAGGCTCGCGCCGGCCGTCTCCAGCAGGCTGAAGTGCTGACCGGAGGCGACGTTGCGGGACCCCTGGAACATCAGGTGCTCGAAGAGGTGCGCGAACCCGGTCAGGCCCGGCGGTTCATGGCGCGAACCCACGTCGTACCAGAGGTTGACGGCGACGATCGGGACGGCACGGTCCGAGCTGACGACGACCCGCAGGCCGTTGTCCAGCGTCTGCTCCGCGATGGGGTAGTCCAAGGGCATACCGGCCACCATACGTGGTCGCGAAACTTCCTTGCCGTGGTTGTCGATCCCGGGACGGGTCGCGCATCGGGATGGTGAATGCTGGAACCGGAGTACGACGAGAGAGGGTGACCCGCAGTGGGCAAGTACCTGGTGATGATCTACGACGACGAGGCGAAGTGGGCCGCTGACGACGGATCGGTGATGGCGCAGAACGACAAGAACCACCGGGCGTTCGTGGAAGCCAACGGTGCGGCGATCCGCGACGCCGGGCAGCTCGACGAGAGCACCACGGCGACGTCGATCCGCACGGACGGCAACGGCGGGTACGTCGTCACCGACGGGGTGTTCGCGGAGACGCGTGAGGTGATGGGCGGCTACTACCTGATCGAGGCCGCAGACCTGGACGAGGCGCTCGCGATCGCCAAGCAGGTCCCGTCCCCGATGGGCGGCGTCGAGGTCCGCCCGCTGGTCAACGGTGACTGAGGTCTGCTCGTCCGGCGGCTGCTGTGGCTGATCTGGTTGCGGAGGCGGTGGCGGCGGCCCATGTGAGCGAGTGGGCCGCTGTGCTCGCCGCGACCGCGCGGGTTGCGGCGGATCTCGACCTGGCCGAGGACTGCGTCCAGGACGCGTACGCGAAGGCGCTGGTGCACTGGCGCGAGCAGGGTGTGCCGCGACGCCCGGGTGCTTGGCTGACGACGGTCGCGACCAGACGGGCGTTGGAGCACCGGCGGCGGGCGGATGTCGCTCGTCGCAAGCTCCCGCTGCTCGTGCCCGACGAGGACCCGGCCGACCAGACCTTTCCCGACGACCGTCTGCGGCTGGTCTTCACGTGCTGCCATCCTGCGCTGTCGCAGGAAGCTCAGATCGCGCTCACACTGCGCCTGGTCTGCGGCCTTTCCTCGGCCGAGATCGCCAAGGCCTTCCTGGTGAAGGAAGCCACCATGCAGGCCCGCATCACCCGGGCCAAGCACAAGATCTCCCGCACCGGCATCGCGTACCGGATCCCACACGTCCCGGAGCTGCCGGAGCGCATCGAAGCAGTCCTCGACGTGGTCCACCTCGTCTACACGGCCGGCAATCAGTGGGGGATCGACCTTGCCCGGATGGTTCGGTTGTTGCTGCCGGCGAGTGCTGAGGCGGCCGGGTTGCTGGGGTTGTTGCTGCTGACCGAGGCGCGACAGGCGGCGCGGGTCGATGGCGCGGGACAACTGGTGCTGATGGAGGACCAGGATCGGCGCCTGTGGGATCGGGGGCTGATCGCCGAGGGGTTGGAGTTGGTGCCCGAAGCCGTCCGGGAGGGCGGGCGGTTCGGGTTGATGGCGGCGATCGCCGCGGTGCATGCGGAGGCCGGATGCTGGGAGGCCACCGACTGGTCCGAGATCCTGGGACTGTACGAGTTGTTGTTCGCTCGGTGGCCGTCGCCGGTGGTCGGGCTGAACCGGGCCGTGGCCGTCAGCTATGTGGAGGGGCCTGCGGCGGGACTGCAGCAGTTGCCCGACGACCCGGCGTTGGCGACGTACTCGTACTTGTACTCGACCCGGGCGGAGCTGCTCAGACGGCTCGGGCGGACCGAGGAGGCGCGGGCGGCCTACGAAGAAGCGCTTGCCTTCACCACCGATCCGGTGGAGGTCGGGTTCCTCCAGGGGCGGCTTACTCGAGACGTTTGAGTACGTCGTCGTGCAGCCGGCCGTTGGTGCCTACCGCGTTCGGGCCGTTCGGGCCTGGCGTACCGTCGACCGACGTGAACTTGCCGCCGGCCTCCTCGACGATGATCGCGAGCGCGGCCATGTCGTACAGCTCCAGCTCCGGCTCGGCCGCGATGTCCACGGCGCCCTCGGCGACCAGCATGTACGACCAGAAGTCGCCGTACGCCCGGGTCCGCCAGACCGAGTCCATCAGCTCGGCCCACTGGTTCTTCTTGCCGATCTTCTCCCAGCCCTTGAGCGACGCGTACGACAGCGACGCGTCCTCGATCCTGCTCACGTCGCTGACCCGGCACGGCTGCGACGAGTGCAGCGCGCGGCCGGTCCAGGCTCCGTCGCCGTACGACGCCCACCAGCGCTTCCCGAGCGCGGGCGCCGACACCACGCCGACGACGACCTGGTCCTCGATCATCAGGCTGATCAGCGTCGCCCAGACCGGGACGCCGCGGATGTAGTTCTTCGTGCCGTCGATCGGGTCCACCACCCAGCGCCGGATGCCCCAGCCCGACGTACCGTCCTCCTCGCCCACGAACGCGTCCCGCGGGCGGGCCCGGGAGAGCGTCTTACGCATCACGTCCTCGACCTTCTTGTCCGACTCGCTCACCGGAGTGAGGTCGGGCTTGGTGGCCACGTGCAGGTCGAGCGCCTTGTAGCGGTCCATCGTGGTCGAGTCCGCGTCGTCGGCCAGGATGTGGGCGAGCCGCAGGTCATCCGTGTGCGAAGGCATGCCGGAAGGCTAGCCTGAACCGTCCCTGAGCGCGCCACGAGCCCGGTACGAGTTGTGGCCGGATTGAACCAAATCGGATCGTCGAACGTGCCATGAGAGTCTGACCACGTCGTTACGACTGCCGGGAGGCGTCAATGTTCGAGCGCTTCGGGGACCTGCCGCTCCACGTACTGGTGATCCATCTTGCCGTGGTGGTGCTGCCGGTGAGCGCCCTCACCGCGATCGCCTTCGCCGCGGTGCCGAAATGGCGGTGGTTCCTGCGCTGGCCGGCGCTGGTGTTCGGCGTCGGCGCGCTGGTGTGCGCGTTCGTGGCGAAGAAGAGCGGCGACGCGTTCGTGGCGGCACTGCCGCAGTTGCGGCAACTGGTCGAGCTGCATCGCTCGCGCGGGAACCTGCTGCTTTGGCTCGTCCTGGCGTTCGCCGTCCTCGTGGCCGCTGCGTTCCTGCTGCTGAGCGGTCCGCGCGTACCGACGGGTGGAACGGGTGCGAGGGCAATCAACAGCCGACCGCTCGAGCTGGTCGTGACCGCGGCCGTCGTCGTGATGGCCGTCGTGGTGATCTACCAGACGATCCGCACCGGCGACGCCGGCGCGCGAGCGGTCTGGGGCGGCTCGCTGCCCAAGAAGTAGCGGACCCCCGGCACTGACCAACGCTGCCGGCTTCGCGGCGTTACGCCTGCGGGGGCGGCTCGGTGCCGTCGCGGGAGGGGTTGGTCAGTGCGGCAGGTTCGGTTCGGCCTTCGCGGGAGGCCAGCAGACGGCGGAACGACGCCACCCGGGCGGCGTCCACGCGACCTTCGGCGACCGCTACGTCCAGGGCGCAGTCGGGTGCGTCGGTCGCGTGCGTACAGCCGCGGGGGCAGTCCGCGGTGAGGTCCGCCAGGTCGGGGAACGCGTCGATCAGCTTGTCGGCGTCGACGTGCGCCAGCCCGAACGAGCGGATCCCGGGGGTGTCGATCATCCAGCCGCCGTCCGGGAGCCGCAGTACGACGGTGTTCGTCGACGTGTGCCGCCCGCGGCCGGTGACCTCGTTGACGACGCCGATCGCCCGGCCGGCGCCGGGGATGATGCCGTTCACCAGCGTGGACTTGCCGACGCCGGAGTGGCCGACCAGCACGCTCGTCCGGTCGTGCAGCTGCTCGCGGAGCTCGGCCAGGTCGCCGCCCTGCTGGGTGGCCACCGACTCGACGCCGAGCGGGCGGTAGATCGACAGCAGCGGGTCCGGGTCGGCGAGGTCGGTCTTGGTGAGGCAGAGCAGCGGCCGCATGCGGGCGTCGTACGCCGCGACCAGGAAGCGGTCGATGAGGCCGGTCCGGGGCTCCGGGTTCGCGACCGCGACGACGATCACCAGCTGGTCGGCGTTCGCCACCAGGGGGCGCTCGACCGGGTCGTCGTCGTCGGCCGAGCGGCGCAGCAGCGTCGTCCGGGGAAGCACCTCGACGATCCGGGCAAGCGAGCCCTCGTCGCCGGTCGCGTTGCCGTCGAGCTTGACCCGGTCGCCGACGATCACCCCGGTGCGGCCGAGCTGACGGGCCTTCATCGCGGTCACCTCGCGACCGCCGTCCGGGTCGTCGACCCAGCAGGCGTAGCGCCCGCGGTCGCGGGTGAACACGAAACCGATCACGGCGTCGTCGTACGACGGGCGGTCCTTGGTCCGCGGCCGGGTCCGGCGCTTGGGCCGGTCGTACCTGGCCTCCTCGTCGTACCGGGACATCAGGCCACGAGCCCCGACCACATGTCGGGGAACTCGGGCAGGGTCTTCGCGGTGGTGCCGATGTTCTCGATGCGCAGGTCGTCGACGAGCAGGCCGAGGACCGCGGCGGCGTGGGCCATCCGGTGGTCGTCGTAGGTGTGGAAAAGCCCGCCGTGCAAGGGCTTCGGGCGGATCGCCAGCCCGTCCTCGAGCTGCGTCACGTCGCCGCCGAGCGCGTTGAACTCGGCCTCGAGCCCGGCCAGCCGGTCGGTCTCGTGGTTGCGCAGGTGCGCGATGCCGCGCAGGTACGACGGCCCGTCGGCGAAGGCGGCGACCGCGGCGATCACCGGCGACAGCTCACCCACCTGGCTGAGGTCGAGGTCGCACGCCTGCACCCGCCCGGTCCCGCGAACCGTCAGCCCGTCCGCCCCGAGCGTCACCTCGGCACCGAACCGGGTGAAGATCTCAGGCAGCTGACCACCCGGCTGCGTGGTCTCCGCGGGCCATCCGGTCACCGTGACGGAGCCGCCGGTGATGACGGCCGCGGCCAGGAACGGCGCCGCGTTCGACAGGTCCGGCTCGATCGCGGTGTCCAGCGCCCGAACGGTGCCCGGGGCAACGACCCAGCGGTTCGGCTCGGCGTCGTCGACGTGGACGCCGCGTTCGCGCAGCATCGCCACCGACATGTCCAGGTGCGGCTGCGACGGCACCGGCTTGCCGTCGTGCCGGATGTCGACGCCCTCGTCGTACCGCGCGCCGGCCAGCAGCAGCGCGGACACGAACTGGCTCGACCCGGACGCGTCCAGCGTCACCTTGCCGCCGCGGACCGAGCCGGTGCCGGACACGGAGTACGGCATCCGCCCGGTGCCGGCGTCGTCGATCTGTACGCCGAGGGTGCGCAGGGCGCCGAGGATGACGTCCATCGGCCGCTCGCGCGCGTACTCGTCGCCGTCGAACGCGACCACGCCGTCCGCGAGCGCGGCGACCGGCGGGACGAACCGCATCACGGTGCCGGCCAGACCGCAGTCGACATTCGCCGGGCCTTTGAGTGAGCCTGGGGTCACGGTCACCGTCGTACCGCTCTCGGTGATGCCTACTCCGAGCGCGACCAGCGCGGACCTCATCAGCCCGGTGTCACGGGCCGCCAGCAGCCCGGTGAGCTGCGACGGACCGTCGGCGAGGGCGGCGAGGACGAGGGCACGGTTGCTGATCGACTTCGACCCGGGCACGGTGACCCGTCCGTTGACAGCTCCGTCAGCCAGCGGTGCCGGCCAGCCCTGATCTTCGCTCATGCCACTCCCTAGGCTCGTCATCTCGAGCCTGAGCCTATCGCTATTGCACCTTCCAGCCCTGCGGCAGCAGCAGCGACAGGTACTGCGGGGAGTTGTTCAGCACCGGGGCCGGCAAGGTCTTCGGGAACGAGTAGTTGATCACCTGGATACCGGGGGCCGGGATCGCCGCGCCGCCGCTGTAGGCCGGTGCGCCGATGCCCTTCTCGAACGTCGCGACCGGCAGCAGGGTCTTGGCGTCCAGGTAGTAGACGGCGTGGATGCCGACGCCGAGCGGGTAGGGGTTCGACCACGGCCACGTCACCGGGTCGAGTCCGGCGTCCCGGAACGCCCACATCGAGATCGCCGTACCGCCGTAGCCGGCGTCGGTCAGGACGACAGGCTTGAAGTCGACGACCTGCCGCACGTAGGTCCGGCCGCCGGCCGAGAGCAGGGTTGGCTTCGCGGGATTCACGTACCCGGAGTAGCTCCGCAGCTTCGCCAGCACCGTGCCGGCCTGGCCCGGGGTCAGGCCGCTCGAGAACAGGCTGTCGCCGGTGTTGAAGGACTGCTTCTTGGAGCACTCCGGGCTGTCGAACGGGACGACCTGCCACGTCTTGAGGATGTGGTTCCAGCTGTAGCTCTTCCCGCCCTTGCAGATGGCGCTGGTCGGTTCGTTGTCGTTGGCATTGGCGCGGGACGTCGTGGCGAAGTAGAACTTGTCCGTCTTGTGATCGATGACCGAGTCGGTGATCGTCCACGAGTCGCTCCGGGCCAGGAACTTCTGCTGGCTCTCGAAGTACGACACCTTGAGCCGTCCGAGCGGCTGGGTCATCTGTCTGCTGGCCATACCCTCGAAGAACGTCGCAGGATCGACCTCACTCAATGCCTGGGCGGTCACGGGCTGACCGGGCTCGATCGTCTTGCCGTGCGGCGCGCCGGCCGTACCGTCGTCCTTCTTGGACAGCGCACGCCAGCCGAAGATGCCGGCCGGTACGGCGATCACCAGCAGGACCGCCGCGACGACTGCCCAGATCACACCGCGCCGTTTACGCGGCGGCTTCGGATTGCCCGGCTGCTGCGGCGGAGGGTACGGCGCCTGCTGAGCAGGCGGGTACGGCGCCTGCTGGGGTGCTTGCTGGGGCGGGAGAGTCGAGATCGGCTGCCAGGAGCGGCCGTCCCACCACCACTGGCCGTCGTCGCTGTACGTGGGCACCGATCTAGACTAGAACGGTGTAGGGGGCAGATCAGCTCAGCTCGGCCTTGGCGAGTCGGGCGGCGTGCTTGGCCTCGCGGGCCAACTGCTTGGCCTCTCGCTTGGCCGCCTTCGCGCTGCGCTTGGTCTCGCGCTTCGCTGCTTTCGCGCCGTGTGTGGCGCGCCAGGCGACCCCGGGCTTGCCCTCGGTGTCCACCGCGGCCAGCAGCAGCCCGCCCAGCAGCCCCAGGTTCTTCATGAACTGGATGCGCTGCTGGTTGCGCACCATCTTGTCCTTCTCCTGCCAGAACGCGTGCCCGGCGAGCGTCGTCGGCACCAGCGAAGCAGCCAGCAGCGACGCACCGAGCCGGCGGCCCTTGCCGGTCGCCAGCGCGACACCGCCGAGCAGCTGCGCAGCGCCGTTCAGCCGGACGAGGTTGGCCGTGGTGTCCGGGATGCGCTCGCTGACCTGCGGAGGCGCGACCTTCTTCACCATCGGTACCAGCCGGTCGGTCACCGGCTGCGCCTTCGGGACCAGCGGCTCGGGGTTGCGGATCGCGTTCGTGCCCTGCACGACGAAGATGGCGGACAGCAACGGCCTGGCCAGTGCGCGCACGACAGTCATAACTCTTTCATACACCACGGTCCGCACCGGCTCAGATAGGACACCCGTCAGGCCCGCACGCGGCGTCACCGTCGGTCGTTGCGCCCGGCGCGGTGATGAGCGTGACCGGCTTACGGTCGGCGTTCGCGCGTCGCAGGGCCTCCGCGAACACTTCCACGGGCTGCGCACCGCTCACGCCGTACTTCTCGTCGATGACGAAGAACGGTACGCCGTTGGCGCCGTACGCCAGCGCCTGCGCCTGGTCCGCCGCGACCTCTTCGGTGTACGTCGTACCTGCCAGCACCTCGCGCACCCGCTCGGCGGGCAAGCCGACCTCGGTGGCCAGCTCCGTCAGGGTGGCGTGGTCACCCACCGGGAGACCGTCGGTGAAGTACGCCTTCAACAGCCGCTCCTTGAGGCGGCCCTGCGTGTCTGCAGGAACCTCACTGGTCTCGGCAAGCTCACGGGCCAGGTGCAGGACGCGGTGGGCGTCGACGGTGTTGACAGCCTTCGCCTTGTCCAGGTGGTAGTCCAGGCCGACCTCAGCGGCGACCTCGGTGACCTGGGCGTTCGCCTGCAGGCCCCACTCGCGGCCTCGGCCGTACTTCTCGCCCAGGCGGGTCGCCAGGTCCCGCGGGTCGTCGTTCGTCGACGACGGGTCGAGCTGGAAGCTGTGCCAGACCACGGTCGCGGTTTTGGACTCTGGGTCACCGCTGCCGGCGAGAGCCTCTTCGAGCCGACGTTTCCCGATGTAGCACCACGGGCAGACGACGTCGGACCACACATCAATGCGCATAACAGTCGGCAACTGACCAGTCCGTGGACCTATTCCCAACCAGGTCCGTGTGTGACGCGTCTGACGCTCCATGGACGAGGAACTCGTGCGGACCCTGTTGAAAGAGCAGCATCCCGACCTGGCCGACCTGGAGCTCAAGGAGGTGGACGGCGGCTGGGGCAACCAGATGTGGCGCCTCGGCGAGGACCTGGCCTTGAGAATCCCCCGCCACGACCCCACCTCCGTCCCGCTCCTGAACGAACACCGCTGGCTGCCTGAGATCGCGGCCCGGGTCCCGCTGCCGGTCCCGACTCCTGTGCGGCTCGGTGAGCCGTCGGACAGCTTCCCCAAGTCCTGGCTGGTCACCACCTGGGTGTCCGGCGAACCAGCCGACCGTACGCCGATCACCTCGGCGCAGGCCGCCGATACCTTGGCCGCGTTCCTGCACGCCCTGCACACCGAGGCCCCGGCCGACGCGCCGCGAACCCCGGGCCGGGGCGACGGACTGCGCGGCCACACCGACGGCTTCGAGAAGTGGGCGGACGAGTTCGCCGTCGAGGACGCCGTACGGGAGGTGTGGGCCGACGGGGTCGCGGCACCGGCGTACACGGGTAGGCCGGTGTGGCTGCACAGCGACCTGCATCCCGCGAACGTGGTCGTTGCCGACGGCACCCTCGCGGGCGTGATCGACTTCGGCGACCTGTCCCACGGCGACCCGGCCACCGACCTGTCGGCCGCCTGGCTGCTCCTGCCCGACGGCTCGGTGGACCGCTTCTTCGACGCCTACCCCGTCGACGAGCCGACCTGGCGCCGCGCCCGCGCGTGGGCCGCGGCCCGTGCTCTTTCGCTGATCGCCATCGGCTCAGCGGGCGAGAAGGGTCTCCCGGGCGGCAAACCGACCTGGCTGCCGGCTGGGCACGTTGCGATGAAACGGGTTCTCTCAGGGGTTTGACGACGGCCTCCAGACTCGGCCCGCCGAGAGGAGGCCCGGTAAGCATGCGGGACGAGTTGGCGGGGCACCTGTCGCAAACTGCGTGAGCGGGCCGGCCGGAGCCTGCGTGAGCTTGCCCGCGACATCAACGCCAGCAGCTCCTCCTTGTCGCGGTACTTCTCCGGTCAGGCCGTACCGCCGTGATCACCAGCCGCCGACGCATGGTCGACCTGGACGGTGTCCAGCTGATCTCACTCGACGTCCTGCCGAGCGAGGACGCCGTACAGCTGCTGGTCCTCGCCGGAGCCTCCGCAGCCCGGCGGGGAGCCATGACCGTCGTGGCCGGCGCTGGTACGGGCGTCTACCGCGCTGAGCTGGCCGGACCCCTCGAGCCGGTCGAGATCCGGGTCGATCGCGCCGGATCCACGCTGGCGGTGCAGAGCTGGTACGCCGGGGTGTACGCCGTCACCACGGGTGCGGCCGGAGCGCTGGTGACCCACCGCGTGCACCGGGTCGTCCCAGGTCATCCGGGCTTCGCGGACGCGATCGCCGACCTCGGTCTGCGGGCCCGCGTCGCGACCTGGACGAAGTACTGGGTGTCGTCGCCGACCGGCTCGGCTGCTGACACCCGTCCCGTCACCACGCCCGAGGCCGTGTCAGTGCCGCGGCTGCCCGGTGTCAGGCCGGTCTTCCAGAGTGGTGGCAACAACAAGGTTCGCAATCATCAGAAGGGCAACACCATGTCGACGTTCAACACCCCCAAGGCCATCTCCGCAGTACTGAACATCCCCGCCGGCCGGATCCAGTTCGTCGCCGCCGAGCGGACCGACACCGCGGTCCAGGTGCGGCCCCTCGACCCGTCGAAGGGGCGGGACGTGAAGGCGGCCGAGGCGACGCAGGTCGAGTACGCGGACGGCGTACTGCGGATCACGGTCGTCACGAAGAACCAGTACTTCGGCCCGAGCGGGTCTCTCGCGGTGCAGGTCGAACTGCCTGCCGGTTCCCAGGTCGAGGTGAAGGCGGCCAGCGCCGAACTGCAGACCACCGGGACGCTCGGCGCGGTGGTCGTCGAGAGCTCGCACGGCTCGATCAACCTCGCCGACGTGGCCAGCGCCCGGGTCACCACCGTCGCCGGCGACGTCTCGATCGGCCACCTGAACGGGCCGGCCGAGGTGCGCACCAGCAAGGGCGACATCCGGATCGCCGAGGCGGTGCAGGGCGCGCTCGAGCTGCGCACCGACGTCGGCGAGATCGAGGTCGGCGCCGCCGCCGGCGTCTCGGCCGCCCTGGACGCCGGCACCACCACCGGCCGGATCAGCAACTCGCTGAAGAACTCCGAGACCGCCCAGCTCACCATCCAGGCGACCACGACCGTCGGCGACATCGTCGCCCACAGCCTCTGACCGAAAGGAACACCACTGATGGCAACGAACGGAATCTCCGCGGCCGCTCAACGCCGGCTGCACGAGGTCCTGGCCGGGTACGTCGACTCCGGGAGGATTCCCGGGGTCGTCGCCCTGGTCGGCCGCGGTGACGCCGAGCCGCACGTCGAGACACTCGGGACCATGCGCCACGACGGCGGCCCGCCGATGCAGCGGGACACGATCTTCCGGATGGCGTCGACGTCCAAGCCGGTCTCGGTCGCGGCGGCGATGGTGCTGCTCGACGAGTGCAAGCTGCGGCTCGACGACCTGGTCGAGACCTGGCTGCCGGAACTCGCCGACCGCAAGGTGCTACGGACGATCAACTCCGAAGTGGACGACTCCGTGCCGGCCAAGCGGCCGATCACCGTCCGGGACGTGCTGACCTCGACGTTCGGGCTCGGCATGGACATGACCTCGCTCGGTACGCCGATCATGAACGAGGTCTTCGCCCAGGGCCTCACGCCGAACCTGCCCGAGCCGATGCCCGAGCAGGACGAGTGGATCCGCCGCCTCGGGACCCTGCCGCTGATGCACCAGCCCGGTGAGCTGTGGCAGTACCAGATCAGCAGCGACCTGCTCGGCGTACTGGTCTCCAGAGTCTCCGGACAGTCGTACGGCGACTTCCTGCAGGAGCGGGTGTTCGGGCCGCTCGGCATGAAGGACACCGGGTTCTACGTACCGGCCGAGGAACTGCACCGGCTGCCGCCGCTCTACGTGCCGGACCCGGCGACCGGGGAGTTCCACGTGTGGGACGAGGTCGAAGGCGGCCGGCACAGCACGCCGCCGGCGTTCCAGGGCGGAGGCGGCGGGCTGAACTCGACCGCCGACGACTACTACGCCTACTTCCGGATGCTGCTGAACCAGGGCGTGCACCAGGGCGAGCGGATCCTGTCCCGGCCGGCCGTGGAGCTGATGACCACCAACCGGCTCACGGCGGAGCAACTGGTCTGGCGGGAGGCGTTGGCGCGGGACAACGTGCACATCTCGTTCGGCCAGGGCCAGCACGGCGGCTGGGGCTTCGGGATGGCGGTGCGCACGTACCGCGGCGACTACGCCCCGGTCGGTCAGTTCGGCTGGGACGGCGGCTCGGGTACGTCGACGTACGCGGACCCGACCAACCAGGTCGTCGGCATCCTGCTGACCCAGGTCGGTGCATCCACGGCGACGCCGATGCAGCTCATGCAGGACTTCTGGACCACCATCTACCAGTCCCTCGACGACTGACGTGCAGACCGGCCATTTCAAGGGTTGCCCCCTGAAATGGCCGGTGGTGTGTCAACCGCAGCGCCGGACAGCCAGCAGGGCGTACACCCGGGCAGCATGCAGTACATCGGCCAGTACGACGTGCTCGTCCGCGGCGTGCGCGTACCTGACGTCACCCGGGCCGTACTGCAACGTCGGGATACCCGCCGCGGCGTACTGCCGCAGATCGGAACCGTACGGCGCTCCTTGCACCGCCGGGGCCTCCCCGCGAACGTCAGCCACCGCCTGCACCGTGTCAGCCAGCAGTGGGTCCCCGTCCGGCAGCATGCCCGACGCGAACTCACCACCCGGCCAACTCACCCGCACCGGGTGCTCCCGCAGCCAGTCGTCCTTCGCACACGCGTCCGCGACAGCCGTCTCGAAAGCGGCCCGTGCCACCGCAAGACCTTCACCCAGGCGTACGCCGTACCTGCCCTCCGCCAGCAACCGATCCGGCACCGTGCTCGCCCAGTCGCCGGCCGCGATCGTGCCGACCGAGAGCGGGTTGGCCAGGTCGAGGTGCGCGAGCAACGGATGCGGGTCCCGGTTCCGGTCGCGTTCGAGGTCCTGCAGCGCGGTCTGGATCACGGTGAACTTCTCGATCGCGTTCACTCCACGGCTACGCGTCGAGCCGTGCGTCGCGCGCCCAGGCACCTCCAGCCGGAACGTCAACGAGCCCGCGTTCGCCGGGATCACCGTGCCCGCGGTCGGCTCCGCGATCAGGCAGGCCGCGCCGCGATGCCCGCGCCGCAGGGTCGCGAACGCGCCGGCGCCGCCGTCCTCCTCGCCGATCACCGTGTGCACGGCCAACGGTCTCCGCAACTGGATGCCCGCAGCAACGATCGCGGCGACCGCGCCGAGGATCGCCGCGACGCCGCCTTTCATGTCACAGGTCCCGCGGCCCCACATCACACCGTCCTCGACCCGCGCGTCGAACGCCGTACCGGGCACCACGTCCACATGCCCGTTGAGAATCAGCCCCGGCGTACCGGCACCACCGAGAACGCCGGCACAGCCCCAGGCCTCGGCGCGCTCGACCTCCATCCCGGGGAACTCCGGATCGTCCACCGGTAGCTCGAGCGGCCAGTGGTCCACCGTCATCCCGAGCGCGCGCAACCGCGCCGCACACCAGGCCTGGACGTCGACCTCGGCCGCGGTCCCGTCCACACTCGGGATCCGGACCAGCTCCTGTAGATCGTCGACAATCCGCTTGTCGTCAATCGCCTCCAGAACGGCCCGCTCAGTCTCGACATGCACAGCACCTGAATACCACCGATCGGCCGACAAGAACTGGCCGATCGCCCGACAGACGGCGCGCCGCAGCGCCGCCTCCCCTTGCAGCGGGATCCACCTTGAGAGGTTCACCCATCACATTGCCCCTTCACCAATGGTGTGCAGGGGGTGAACGGGCAATCTGAAAGGTGAACCCCTGAAGCTGCGGTCGGTTTGGCACACCTCGGCTGCCTGTACGGACGACCTTCCGCGGATCTGAGCTAAGAGCCGACCCCGAGTGGAAGATGTGCATTGTCGACAGGACATGTCTGCGGCTGGGTAGTGCACCTGAGCGTGAACTTGCCCGCGCGTACAGCGTCTCACCAGTGCACTACCTGTCTACCTGCCCACCCACTCGTCCAGGCCTGGATCCGTGAACCCCACCCGGGCAGCGCTAGGCGTCGAGTAGTTCGAGCAGGCGGTGGCCGCCGTGGGTTACCAGGGCGTGGGAGTACGTCGAGCGGTTGTGGACGAACTCCGCGACCGACGCGAACGCCGCCCCCGCGCAGACCGCGACCGCGGCGCGGCCGTTCGCCCGCAACGCCGCCTCGAGGAACAGCTCGTCGACGCCGGCCGCGGCGCCGTCCCGCGCTGCGGAGGCTGCCAGCGACACCAGGTCGTACGCCCGGGCCCCGCCGCCGGCTGCCTCGATGTCCACGATGCCGGTGATGCGGCCGTCGGACACCAGCAGGTTGCCCATGTTCAGGTCGCCGTGGACGAAGTCGTGCCGGGGCAGTACATCGTCGCGGTACGGCCGGCACAACTCGCCGTACCGCCGGACCAGCTCGGATGCCTGATCGTCGTACCCGAGCACACGCTCCCACACGCCGTCCCAGCCGTCGAAGACGACGCCGTGCGACCAGCCGGACCAGGTCACGTCGTGGTCCTCGGGGACCAGGTCCCGCTGGAGTTCGCAGATCCCGATCAGCTCCCGCGCCAGCGCCTCGTCGAGCACGGGCGCGCTGCCGGGAACCAGTTCCTGCAGCTGGTACGGCGATCCCGCGGCGGTGGTGCCGACCGCCAGCCAGTCGGGCGTCGGGTACCCGACGGCGCGGGCCCGGCGGACGAGCTCGGCTGCCCGCCGGACCCGTGGAGCCCAGTCCGGGTTGTCCGTCCACTTGAGGACGACGCCGCCGGTCAGCTCGTACGCGGTCGACTGCAGACCACCGGTCAGTTGCCGCACGACCTGATGGTCGGTGCCGAGGGCAACGTTCAGTTCGGCGACAACCGACGCGGTGGTGTCCTTCATGAATGAGCCATCAGGGCGTCAACCGGTGCAGGTCGCGCGGGAACAGCGTGACCTCACGGACGTTCTCCGCCCTGGTCAGCCGGGCCACGAACCGCTCCAGCCCGATCGCGAACCCGCCGTGCGGCGGCATCCCGTGCTTGAACGCCTGCAGGTACGAGCTGTACGCCGGCGACTCCGCCGACTCGCCCCGCGCCTCGAGCGCCGCGACGTACTCCGAGTACCGGTGCAGCCGCTGGCCGCCGGTGACCAGCTCGACACCGCGGAACAGCAGGTCGAACGAGTTCGACCAGCGCGGGTCCGACGGCTGCGGATGCGTGTAGAACGGCCGCTTCACCATCGGGTAGCCCTCGACCGCGACGAACTCGCTGCCATGCTCTCGCAACGCCCACTCGCCGACCGCACGCTCGTCGGCCGGCGCCAGGTCCGGCTCCTCCGGGTCCGCGCCGGCGATCTTCAACGCCTCGGTGAAATGCAGCACCGGTACGTCGACCGGGATCTCCGGCACCGTCACACCGAGCCGTTCGAGCGCACCGCCTGCCCGCGACGCCACCGCCGACAACATCCCGTCGATGGTGGACCGCAGTACGGCGAGCACGTCGCGGTGGTCGGTGATGAACCCGAACTCCGCGTCCAGCGACACGTACTCCGCAAGGTGCCGGACAGTGTCGTGCGGCTCCGCCCGGAACACCGGGCCGACCTCGAAGACCCGCTCGAACACGCCGACCAGCTGCTGCTTGTAGAACTGCGGCGACTGCGCCAGGTACGCCGGGCCGCCGAAGTAGTCCAGCGCGAACACGTTCGCCCCGGACTCGGTCGCCGTACCGACGATCTTCGGGGTCTGGATCTCCGTGAAGCCCTGGCCCCCCAGCGCCTCCCGGAACCCGGACAGCGCGGGCCGCGGCGATCTCCCACCCGGCTCGCACCACCGGATGCCGCAGTGCGACCGGTGCGTTGTCGAGTACGACGGGCAACCCGGCGGTGACCGTCGGCCGCCACAACTCGATCGGTGGCGTCGCCGCGGGCTCCGTCAGAAGCGTGATCACCGGGTCGACGATCTCCGCGCCACCGGGAGCCTGCGAGTTCGCGGCGACCGTGCCGGTCACCTGGACCACGGTCTCCTCGGTGAGTTCGTCCAGCTGCTCGGGCGAACCCTTGACGACGATCTGGGCCAGGCCGGACCGGTCGCGCAGGATCAGGAAGCTGACGGCGGCGAGCCGTCGTCTTCGGTGCACCCAGCCGGCCACCGTGACGGACTGGCCTACTGCTGAGGGGATCTCATGGCTGAGAATGCGCATTGCTGTTTCACCTCCAGGTCTACATCCGAACCCCGGAGGTGTGGGCGAAGGGGAATCTCGCGGTGCCACCACACCTTCACCGGACCCAGTGATGTCACGAAGGTCCGGCCTCTTGCACAGCAGTCGCTCGGGAGTGTCTTCGCCACCGCCGCACGCATCGCCTTCCCAGCTACCGGCGACTCTCTCGGACGTGCAGTACGGCGCTACTCGGTTCCGTCAACGCGAACATCATCAGGATAAAGGACGGCGGCAACTCGATTTCACCAGCGGTACTGTCACCGGCGCGACTCCGACGGCGGGATCTGCACGCTGTCCGTGTCCTCCCGGCCGCCGACCCGTGCGTGCACGGTGACGGCGTTGTCCGGGCCCTTGCCCGGGAACCAGGCGTTCCACTCCGAGTTGAGCGACTTCTTGTAGTTGTTCGTCCAGCAGGTCGCGCGGCGGATGTCGCTGGTCCGGTCACAGGTCCAGCCGAGGTCGAACGACGGCAGGAACACCAGGTTGCGTCCCCACGAGATGTCGAGCTCGACCCGCCGTCCCTGCGCGCCGTTGACCGTCAGGAACCTGTTGTAGACAAAGGGGTTCGGGTCCTGGCCCGGCGTCGGCGTGAGGATCTGCAGCAGCGAGTCGTCCTGCTGTACGGCCGGCAGCACCTCCGAGTCCGTGTCGCTGACCAGGTCCGCCTGTGCCTTCACGGTGAACGTCCGCGCCGCGGCCGACGACTTGTCCGGTACGTCGAAGTCCGCCGCCAGCGGAGCGGGCTTGTCCGGGTTGGCCGCCGTACACGTCGAGGTTGTCTGCGAGCACTTCCAGCCGGCCGGGTTCGCGGCGATCGGCCACTCCAGGGCGTCGCCGTACGTGATCTTCAGGGTCACGCTGGTCCGGCCGGCGTGCGGGGCGACGGTGAGGATCCGGTGGTGCACGTCCGGGTCGGCCTTGCCGTCGAGGATCTTCAGCAGGTTCTCGTCGGTGCTCGGCTTGGGCTGCACGGTCGCCGCGGCGGAGTCGTACAGCCGGCCGGTCTTGGCGCTGACGGTGAACGTGCGGTCCGCGGCCGAGCCGCCGGTCGGGGCGGTGAACGTGACCGGCATCGGCTGCGGGGTCGCGGAGCTGACAGCTGTACAGCTGCCGGTCGCCTTCACACACGTCCAGCCCGGCGGGTTGGTGGTCAGCGGCCAGGCGAGCTCGGCGCCGTACGTGAGCTGGATCACCACCGGGTTCGGGTTCTTGGCCGGGGGCTTGATCGTGATCACGAAGTTGACGCCGGAGTCCGCGCTTGCCGACGCTGCCTTACCTTGCAGCGCAGGAGCGCCGCCGCCGTGCGGCATGCTGATCGTCACCATGCCGGGGTAGTGGATCGGCGTGGTCGGCGTCGGCTTCGGCGGGGTCGGCGTACTCGGTGGGGGCGTCGGCGTCGGCACCGGAGTGGTCGGCGCGGTCGTAGGTGCCGTCGTAGGTGCCGTGGTCGGGGCGCTTGTCGGTGCCGTCGTCGGGTTGGACGCCGGTGGCTGCGTCGGTGGCTTCACCGTGGGCGGCTTCACCGTCGGCGGCTTGACCGGCGGGACTGTCGGGTTCGCCGGTGGTTGCGTCGGCTGCGTGGCCGGCGGCTTGGTCGGCTGGTCGATCGCGGCCGGGGGAGTGTGGTTGCCGGTCAGCGCCATCGCCGCGAGCACGGCAGCGACCGCGACCACCACGACGGCGCCGGCGCCGACGGCGGTCCGGGTGCTGTTCTCGGTGACCTTCTTCCAGCCGGTGACGAAGAAGCCGACCAGGCCGACCTTGGTGCCTGAGGCAACGGCCAGGTAGCCGAGGCCCGCAGAGCCCAGCAGGGCCGGGGCGAGCAGCGCCGGCAACGCACTGTTGACCTCGACGAGCTCGAGGTAGACCGCGGTGCACTTCACGCAGTCGTCCATGTGTTCGCGGACGTTCCGGTTCTCGCGCTTGGTCAGGCCGCCGCGGACGTACGCGCCGAGGCGCTCGGTCGTCCAGCGGCAACGGTCACCGGCGACGTCGGCCAGGTGCTGCTGCAGGTAGGCCTGCCGGAGGCCCTCGCGGGCTCGGTAGGCGAGCGCGGAGACGCCGTTCGCGGTCAGGCCGAGCAGCGGCGCGATCGCGGCCGGCTTCTCGCCCTCGACCTCGGTGTGCCAGAGGACCGCCTGCCAGCGCTCCGGGAGGCTGGCGAACGCCTTCGCCGCCGCACCGCTCTCGAACCCGGTGACGGTCGGGTCGTCGAACGTCTCCGGCTCCCGCTCGTACGACGCGATGTCGTCGGTGGACTGCACCTTTTTACCGGAGCGGATCCGGTCGACGTGCACCCGCCGTACCGTGGTCAGCAGGTAGGCGCGGAAGGAGACGTCCGGCCCGCCGCCCGCGCGCAGCGCGTCCAGCACCTTCGCGAACGCGTCACTGGCCAGGTCGTCGGCGTCGTTGGCCGGCACCAGTTGGCGGGCCATCCGCTCGGCGGCGTGGTGGTGCCGCGCGTACAGCTCGCCGTACGCCTCCAGGTCGCCGTTGCGGACGCGAGCGATCAGCTCCGCGTCGCTCGGTGCATCCGGCTGGCCTTCCGGCGTCTCCATTCATCTCCCCCGTGGGCTCTGACTAACTCTGCGTACGGCGACGTGACGGACCGTCACGTGCTGCCGGAGACAAGGCTCCCACGTAGGACGGATCGGCGCACCTTCCATGACGCGGAAACTGTGCCTCTTTCCTTACGAGATCACCAGTGCAGAAGTTACGCCAAAAAAATTCTCGGAAATCCGCGTCATGAACTCCTCCCGGGTCTGTCTCTTCGGCGTACGACGCTTCCGGCCGACCGGTCGGGAGACTGACGGGACAACTGAGGAGGGCCATGTCGCTGTTCGCGGACATCCGCCGACGGTTCGACCTGCGGCCCGGCAAACCGTCCCTGAACCTGGCGGGGTCGCCCGCCCGGATCGCGCCGGAGGCGTCGTCCATCGATCAACCGCGCGGCTGGAGGGAGCCGCACGGCACAGCTGGTACCGACCACAGCGCCTATCTCGCGATCGCCGAGGCGCTTCGGGACGGTGCCGATGTCGTGCCTGCATCGGACGAGACCGGACGCCGCCTCGCGGCCGATGGTGTCTCGCTGGTGGAGGCACTTGATGGGCTGAGTGCGTTGTACCGCTCGATCGCCGGGGGCGAGCCGGCTTTCGCGGCGGTACGCGCACTCAGTTCCAGCTGGGCCGAGGCATCTCTTGTCTACCTGCACTCGCTGTCCTGCGAGGACCCGCTGACCGGGCTGTCCAGCCTGGCGCACCTGCGGTCCCGGCTCGGCGAGCTCTACCGAGAGGCGGAACTCCGTGGAACTTCCGTACCGCAAACCCACGCACTGGTGGTTGTCGAGCCGCTCCATCCCGAGGGCACATCGCCGTTCGACCGCGAGCTCCGGCTCGTCGACATCGCGGAGTGCCTGCGGATCGTCTTCTGCGGCGGTGACGTACTGGGCCGCGTCGGCTCACACCGCGCGGCGGCGCTCGTCGGCCGCGACCCGAACCTGCCGGAGCAGGTCGCGACGGTACGAGCCCTGATCACCCAGTGGCGGCTGGACACCGACGTACCGCAGCTGGCCCGGATCTGGATCGAGGGCCTGCCCGGTAGCGACGCGATGGCCGGCCGGCTGCTCGACGAGCTGGCCAGACCGTGACGGCCAGACCCTAGGACCTGCGTCCGGCCGCCAACAGGGGGGCGGCCGGGCGCACCAGACCGGCGGCGGATCGCCTAACACGGGGTGGGCGATCCGCCGCCGCTTGTCTTGAGCAAGAGCTCGACGAGGTCTTCGTAGGTCATCCCGGCGCCCTGCGCGGCGACCCTCGGCCGGTGGCTCGGGCTGCTCCGCCGTGTTGTAGACCACCCGCGCCCGTGCTCACTTACTACTGCTGGTAGCTGTCCAGGAAACGGCCGATGCGACGGATCGCCACCTCCATGTCGCCCGCCTCCGGAAGCGTCACGATCCGGACGTGGTCGGGCTGCGGCCAGTTGAACCCCGTGCCCTGGACGATGTGGATCTTCTCCCGGAGCAGCAGGTCGAGCACGAACCGCTCGTCGTCCTTGATCCGGTGCACGTCCGGATCGATCCGCGGGAACGCGTACAACCCGCCTTGCGGTTTGACGCAGGACACACCGGGAAGTTCGTTCAGGGTCTGCCAGGCGGTGGTCCGCTGCGCCTCGAGCCGGCCGCCGGGCCGGACCAGTTCGTCGATCGTGTTGTCGGTCAGCGCGGCCTCGATCACGTGCTGGGCGAGCGCGTTCGGACACAGGCGCATCCCGGCCAGCATGGTCAGGCCCTCGAGGTAGTTGGCGGCGGCCGGACGGGGTCCGGAGACGATCAGCCATCCGGCCCGGAAGCCAGCGATCCGGTGGCTCTTCGACAGCCCGCCGAAGGTCAGGCAGACGAGGTCGGGGGCCAGCGCTGCGAAGTGGTGATGCGTCGCGCCGTCGTACACGATCCGCTCGTAGATCTCGTCGCTGAAGACCATCAGGCCGTGCCGGCGGGCCAGTTCGGCGATCTGCCGGAGCACCTCGGGGGAGTAGACCGCCCCGGTCGGGTTGTTCGGGTTGATCACCACGATCGCCTTCGTCCGCGCGGTGATCTTCGCCTCGAGGTCGGCGAGGTCGGGCTGCCAGCCGGCGGCCTCGTCGCAGAGGTAGTGCACCGGCACGCCCCCGGCGAAGCGGGTGACGGCGGTCCAGAGCGGGTAGTCGGGGCTTGGGATCAGTACTTCGTCACCGGTGTCGACCAGCGCCTGGATGGCCATGCCGGCCAGCTCGGAGACACCGTTGCCGAGGTACACCGACCGCTCGTCGAGGCCCTGGAAGCCGCGGTCGGCGTAGTACTCGGCCACCGCCTGCCGGGCCGAGGTGATGCCCCGTGCGTCGGTGTAGCCGTGGGCCTGCGGGAGCCGGGCGATCAGGCCGGCGAGGACCGCGTCCGGAGCAGCGAACCCGAACGGCGCCGGATTGCCGATGTTGAGCCGGAGGATGCTGTGGCCGGCGGCTTCGAGTGCGTTGGCCTGCTCGACCACCGGGCCGCGGATCTCGTAGCACACGCCGGTCAGCTTGCTGGACTGCCTGAACTCCATGGGCGGCATCGTACTTGGTTATTCCAAGTACGTGCTTGGGAGGTCCAAGCTATGGTGGAGGGCATGCCTCGCCGAAGCTATGCGCAGTACTGCGCTGTCGCCCGTGGACTCGACGTGGTCGGTGAACGTTGGACGCTGCTGATCGTCCGGGAGTTGGCGTTCGGTCCGCGGCGGTACACCGATCTGCACGCCGACCTGCCGGGAATCAGCACCGACGTACTCGCGGCCCGGTTGAAGGAACTGGAGGCCGACGGGGTCGTCGAGCGCCGGACGTTCGCGCCGGCGGCGCCGGTGCGGGTCTACGACCTGACCGATCGCGGGCGGCTGCTCGTACCGGTGGTGACGGCGTTGGCGGCGTGGGGGAGTCCGTTGCTCGCGGCGCATCAGGAGACGGATGCGGTGCGGCACCACTGGTACCTGCTCCCGCTGGCCGCGCTGGTGCGGGATGCCGCCGCCGGAGCAGGTGGTGTGGTGGAGCTGCGGGTCGAGGGGAGCAGTTGCCGGCTCCAGCTCGCGTCGATGACCGTCGTACCGGACGAGGCGCCGGACGTGGTGGTCACCATCACGCCGAAGATCGCCGACGAACTGCTGGCCGGCCGAACGACCCTGGCCGCTGCGATCACCGACGGCCAGGTGCTCGTCGAAGGCTCCGGCCCCGTCGCCGACCGCCTGTCCCGTTAGGGAGTCTCTGGCAATTACGGCACCACGACGACGACCGGGGCGTCCTTGCGGCAGGTGAGGCGGTGGCCGAGCGAGCCGGTCAGGCGGTGCCAGCGCTTCGCCGAGCGGCCGACCACGACCAGCCGGGCGTCGACCTCCCGGGCGACGCCGGACAGCGTCCCGATCGCGTCGCCGAACTCGCTGACGAAGCTCAGCTGTACGCCGGTCTCGTGCGCGCGGCGGTCCGCTTCCGCCTCGATCTCGTCGGCCAGCTCGCGCCGGCTCTCCTGCGCGGCGCCGTAGTCGTACGGAACCCCGAGCGCGGCGGTCGGATCGGAGTACGGCATCACGTAGACCGCGACCAGGCGGCCGTTGGTCCGCAGTGCCTCGCCGGCTGCCCAGGCGAAGGCGTCCCAGCTGGTGCCGGAGCCGTCGAGACCGACGACGATCGCTGGTTCGCCGAGGTGTCGGTTCAGCGGGAGGGGAGTGCGCCGGGCTTCGGCGTCGTAGTTCATTCTGGTCACCTCTTCGGCAACGGGGTGCGGCTGTCCTGGTCCTCGCCGGCCAACTGGATCAGGCGGAGGAGTGCGGGGGTGGCGTCGTGGAGCGCGTCGGCGTCCTGGTCGTCGAGCTTGTCGATCAGGTCGGCGATGGTGGAGGCGCCCTCGGCCCGCATGTCGCGGAGCCGGCGGCTTCCGTCGGTGGTGATGGCGACGAGTACGACCCGGGCGTCAGCGTCGTCCCGGCGGCGCTCGGCCAGGCCCTGGTCTGCCAGCTGGGTCACCAGCGCGGTCATCGACGGCTGGGTCACCTCTTCACTGACGGCCAGGTCGGTGAGCCGCCGCGGGCCGGTGCGCTCCAGCGTCGACAGCACCGAGGCCGCGGTCAGGCTCAGCGTCCGCGGTCGGCGCCGGATCGCGACCGTCGCCAGCCCGAACAGCGCCTCGCCGATCGTGGCGGTCCGAGTACTCATACGACAAGTATAGGCACAATTATATAGATCGGACTATGTGACCTGCCCGGAGTCGATGCGGGTGTCTAGGCTGACCCCATGTGCGGTAGGTATGCCTCCAGCAGGGCCCCGTCGGACCTCGTCGCCGAGTTCGAGATCGAGGCCGGCAACGTGCGCGAGTCGGTCGAGGAGCTCGGCGAGAACTACAACGTCGCGCCGACCAACCAGGTGATCGCGGTGGTCGAGCGCAAGGACCGCGAGCAGCCGGACACCACGGTCCGGAAGCTGACCACGGTCAAGTGGGGGCTGGTGCCGTCCTGGGCGAAGGACACCTCGATCGGCAGCCGGCTGATCAACGCCCGGATGGAGACCGTCGCGGAGAAGCCCGCCTTCAAGAAGGCGTTCGCCACCCGGCGCTGCATCCTGCCCGCCGACGGGTACTACGAGTGGTACACCGCCGAGGAGAAGCTGAACGGCAAGCCGGTCAAGCAGCCGTACTTCATCCACCCGCCGGACGGCAGCGTGCTGTCGATGGCCGGGCTGTACGAGATCTGGCGGGACAAGTCGGTCGCCGACCCCGACCAGGACGCGGCCTGGCTGTGGACGTGCACGGTGCTGACCACCTCGGCCACCGACGACCTCGGCCGGATCCACGACCGGATTCCGCTCCTGGTCGAGCGCGAGCGGTACGACGCCTGGCTGGACCCGCTGTCCTCGGACCCCGACGACCTGCTCGAACTGCTGGTCCCGGCCGCACCCGGCCGCCTCGAGGCGTACGCCGTCTCGAAAGCGGTCAGCTCGGTGAAGAACAACGGCCCGCACCTGGTCGACCCACTCCCGCCCGACGGCGACGACCCGCAGGACGCCCCGACCACACTCTTCTGAGTTTCGTGCCCGCGGTTGTGCGGAGCTGATGACAGGATGGGGCGGGTGACCGACGAACGGATTGTGCGGACGCCGCACGGCGAGGCCCGGATCGTGGCGCACCGCGCCCGCCGCCCGGTGGCGACGCTGGCCCTCGGTCACGGCGCCGGGGCCGGCATCGAATCGGGTGACCTCGCCGCGCTGGCGAGCCGGCTGCCGAAACAGGACATCAACGTGTTCCTGATCGAACAGCCCTGGCGCCGCGCCGGCAAGAAGCTTGCACCGGCGCCCAAGGTGCTGGACGAGGCGTGGATCGCGATCATCGGGCAGCTCCGGGTCCGGACGCCGCTGGTGATCGGCGGGCGGAGCGCCGGCGCCCGGGTGGCCTGCCGTACCGCCAGTAGTTTGGGTGCTTCCGGCGTACTGGCCCTGGCCTTTCCGCTGCACGCACCGGGGAAACCCGAGAAGTCCCGGGTCGACGAGCTGCGTGGCGCCGGGTTGCCGACCCTCGTCGTACAGGGGGAGCGGGACCCGTTCGGTACGCCGGAGGAGTTCCCGCCGCTCACCGAGATGGCCGTCGTACCGGACGCCGACCACTCCTTCAAGGTGCCGAAGCGGGCCGAGCTCGACCAGCAGGAGACGTACGACCTGCTGGTCGAAGCTGTGTTCGAATGGGTCAGTCGCGAGGTGTCCGGCTGACCCTGGGGAATGCCCCCGTGGCCGGGCGTGTTGTGACGAACATGATGGCGACGAGAGAGGCACCGGCGCGGACTTCTGGGAAGACCCCGGTATTCTCGATCACGATGCCGACTCCCACCACGACCGAGACACCCGAGCAGCGCACCGCGCGGTTCGAGCGCGAGGCGCTGCCGTTCCTGGACCAGATGTACGCCGCGGCGATGCGGATGACGCGTAATCCGGCGGACGCCGAGGACCTGGTGCAGGACACCTTCGCGAAGGCGTACAGCTCGTTCCACCAGTTCACACCGGGCACCAACCTGAAGGCCTGGCTGTACCGGATCCTGACGAACACCTTCATCAACGGATACCGGAAGCGTCAGCGGCAGCCGACGCAGTCGCCGACCGAGGAGATCGAGGACTGGCAGCTGACCGCCGCCGAGTCGCACACTCCCGGTGGGCTGAAGTCGGCCGAGGCGGTCGCCCTCGAGCACCTGCCCGACTCCGACGTGAAGTCCGCCCTGCAGGCCATCCCGGAGGACTTCCGGCTGGCCGTGTACCTGGCCGACGTCGAAGGCTTTGCCTACAAGGAGATCGCCGAGATCATGGGCACACCGGTCGGCACCGTGATGTCGCGGCTGCACCGTGGCCGGCGCCAGCTCCGTGAGCTGCTCGGCGACTACGCCCGGGACCGCGGCCTGATCCCGGACGACGAGAGCAAGGACGCAACCGCCCCGGACGACAGCACGGACGCGACCGCGTCGGTGTCCAGCACCGGTGAAGTTGCGGAGAAGGAGGAGTCGTGAGCTGCGGCGAGCACCACGACGTCGACTGCGGAGAGATCCTGCAGCGGGTCTACGTCTTCATCGACAACGAACTCGCGGACGCCAGTTCCGACGAGATCCGCCAGCACCTCGAAGAGTGCGCCCCCTGCCTCGACGAGTACGACCTGGAACGCTGCGTCAAGAAACTGGTCCACCGCTCCTGCGGCTCCGACCACGCCCCCGACGCCCTCCGCCAAAGAATCCTCCTCCGCCTAACCCAAATCCAAATCGAAACGACCATCACCACCACGGACTGATTCGGCCCAGCTCAGATCACGTAGGCAACGATCTCGTAGCTGTCGATTTCGCCGCGATGAAGCTTTTCCAGTAGCTCGCGGGCGTCCTTGTAGTAAACCTCGGAGCCATTCCTGAGCGCCGTGAGTGCAGCGTTCAATTGCTCGGCAGCGGTGGAGCGATCGCCACGGGCCGCGGTGATTCTGGCAAGTTCGACATACAGCCGGCCCTCGCGCTCGACATCCCGGGACACCCGAGCCGTCTGCAGGCCGGCCTCGATGTGGGCGGCCGCGGTGCTGAACTTGCCCTGGGCGGCGTGCGCGATGGCGAGCAGATGGTGGCTCTCGGCCTGGAACGTGGAGTCGCCTGCCTGCTCGACGACGTACAGGGCCCGCCCCGCCATCCGCTCGGCGTCCTGATACCGCCCCACCTGGACGTGGACGAAGGCGGCATTGAGGTACCGCTTGAAGATCCCTCGCGTGTCGTTGGCCCGCTCGGCCAATGCGATGCCCTCGGCAAATGCTTCGTCGGCCGCGGCGAAGTCGCCGGTCCGGTCGTAGAGCCCGCCGACCGCGGTGAGCGAGACGCCCTCCAGAGTCGGGTCCTGGATGGTACGACTCAGAGCGAGGGCAATCCGGCCGTAGGCCAGCGCATCCTCGATCTGTCCTTCCAAGCCGAGCAAGTAGGCCAGCGACGACGTGCAGCGTGCCTGGCCGAAGAGGTCGTCGACCTCCGAGAACATCTCCAGCGCGATCTGAATCTGGGCGACCGCCGCACCGACGGCGCCGGATTCCGCATCCGGGATGGCGCCGTCGTGCTGCAGCCAGGCGGCGGTCCCGGGTCGATCGTGCCGTTGCGCGAGCTCGATGGCGCCGGCGCCCAGCTCGCGCATCTCCTGCCAGCGTCGACGGGACTCGTGATAGCCGAAAAGGGCGAGCGACAGCTCTGCGAGCAGCACACTGCTCGCCAGGCTGGTCTGTCGCGCCTGCCGGAAGCGGTCCATGAGGTTCCGCTGCTCCGCGTCCAGCCAGCGCAGACTCGCCTCCCGGCTGCTGAATGTCGGTAGCAGGCCGCTGCTGCCGACAGTCCCCAACGGGAGTCGCGGGTTGGCCGGATGCGTGAGCGATTGGCAGATCCAGGCAGCCTCGGCGTACAGCCGGAGAACGCGAGCGAGGCCCTTCTCGCGCTCGAACTGGCTCAGGGTCTGGTTGGCGACCTCTCGGCCGTAGGCGCGGATCAGGTCGTGGAACCGATAACGCGTCGGGGCAACGGACTCCAGCAGGTTGAGGTCGACGAGGCGCTCGACGATGGCATTCGCACGGCGCAACGGGAGCTCGAGCAGCGCGGCGGCGACACCGGTGGTGATGTCGGATCCGTCCGGGATCGCCAGCCAGGGCAGGGCAGCCGCTGCCTGCCGATCGAGGTCTCGGTCGCTGGTCTCCAGGAACTGGACTGAGCTTGCGATGCTGGCGCGGACCCCTGTTTCGTCGGAGCCGAGGCTGTCGAGCCGACGCCCCTCGTCCTGCAGCAGTTCGACGAAATGCTGGATGGGCCAGGTCGGCCGGGTCGCCAGCCGGCCTGCGACGAGCCGGATTGCCAGCGGCAGGCGGCCGGAGTAGGAGGCCAGGACGCGAGTGGCGTCGGGCTCCGCCGCTACCCGGTTCTGCCCGACCACCCCGGCCAGCAGGTCGACCGACTCCGACTCCGACAGCGCGTCGAGAAGGATGTGCCGGGCGCCGTGCAGGTTGGCCAGCGAACCGCGGCTGGTGATGATCGCCGCGGATCCCGCATGACCGGGCAGCAACGGCAACACCTGGGCGACGTCCGCGACGTTGTCCAGCAGCAGGAGCACTCGCCGGCCGGCGAGCTGGGAACGTAACAGGGCAGTGGCCTCGTCGACGTTGTCGGGGATCGAAGCGACGTCGGAACCGAGCGAGCGCAGCAGGTGACGCTGGGCGTCCGTCGGAGTCATCGGCTCGCCGGGACCGTAGCCGCGAAGGTTCAGGTAGAGGTGGCCGTCCGGGTAGCTGTCGGCCAGCTTGTGTGCGGCGTGGACGGCCAGTGTGATCTTGCCGATGCCGCCCATCCCGGTGATGGTGACCAGCCCGACGGCCGACGGATCCCGAAGTACAGAAAGGATTGCGTCGATCTGGGCGGATCGGCCGGTGAAGTCCGGGGCCGCCGGAGGTAGTTGCCAAGGGGTCGGGACCTGGTCGGCTGCGGGGTCCTTCGGCGGCGTTCGTGGTGTGCCGAGCTTGCCGCGGGCAATTGTGCGGAACTGGTCGGCTTCGGTGGGTGTGAGGGCCAGTGCCTGGGTCAGGGCCCGGACCGTGTCCGCGCGGGGGCGGCTGCGGGTGCCGCGTTCGAGGACGCTGATCGCCTGCTCGCTGAGGCCGGCGCGCTCGGCGAGAGCGGCCTGGGTGAGCCCGGCGCGAGCACGGAAGGTACGGAGCAGCTCGCTCAGTGTCGGCGCAGCCGGCTCGCTCACTCCCTCACCCTCCTTGGATCCCTGACCCGATATCGGTCAGTACCGGAAACCTCCGGACCCAACTGTAGGGGGATCTGCCGACGAGCGGTGGCCGTTGTCCACAGGTCCGCCGAGTCTGACCGCGAATACCCAACGGTCGTTTGAAGGATCGCATTCAGTATGCGGCCGGAGACTCTCCGAATACAGGACCTCTGTTTAGCTGGTCTGCTGTAAAGCTGTGACCAAATCGCAAAGACCCCGGATTTCTCCGAGGTCCTCGCTGTCTGTAGCCGCCTGAGTCAGGCGTTCGGGCGCTTGCCGTGGTTAGCGCCCTTCTTCTTGCGTGCACGGCGCTTCCGGCCAGTCTTTCCCATTCCTAAGCCTCCTTGAAACAACTGCAAAGAGTCACAGTCTCTCATACCACAGCCGCTCCCGTCGTAGTCGGCGGCCAGTCGCGATCGGGCTTACAGTGTTTCGGCGCAGCAGGTAAGAGCAAAATACCTATGAGTCAGCGACTTGCTGTCTGGCCCCCTACGCCCCGCTTGATCTGCGGGGCGTAAGACTGCGAACGCTGATAGGAGGTGACGTATCATGAGCGGCGACTTCTGGGACTGGTGATCCGGCATTCCGGACGGAAGCAGGGTGGTCGAGGCATGAGGCACCGAGCTCTTCGTGTCTTCGTCTCTGCTGCATCCCTTCTGGCCGTCGGCATCCTTGCGCTGGCTGTTACGCATGTCACGGACATCTGGACGCTGTGCGCACTCTGTCTGTTGATGCTGATCGGCGGCTTTCTCCGGTTCTCTGTCGGAAGTAGTTATCTCGCCTCACTGGACTCTGTTGTCCTGATGACGGTCTATGTCATCAGCGGTCCCTGGGCAGCTGTCATCGCCGCCGCGGTTGCGTACCTGCCGCAGCTTCGCCGGCGATTGCCGTGGGAACGCCGGACCTTCAATGTCGCCCAGCGCGTCCTGTCTACCGCGGCCGGTGGTATCGCCTACTCGCTGGCGAACGGCCCGATCGGGGACACGGCACTCGACCACGAGTTCCGGGCGATCGCTGCCACCATGGCTGCGACTATCGCTCTGCACATCGCGAACGCGGCGCTGGTATGCCTCGTGATCTGGATCGACGGCAAGGCCAGCCCTCTCGATTTCCTCCGCCAGGTCGTCGTTCCGACCTTCCTGCCGATGGCGGGTTACGGCTTTCTCGGCCTGCTGCTCGCGGTCGTCTGGCTCGGTGGGCTCGGGCCGGTGGCCGGTCTGCTGGTCCTCGTGCCGTTGCTGTTCGCCCGCTGGGCCCTGTCGCAGTACGAGGTCGAGAAGAACGCCCAGGCCGCGACGCTACGCGCGTTCATCCAGGTCATCGAGACCAAGGATCTCTACACCCGCGGTCATTCCGAGCGGGTCAGTGAGGGCGTCGGGATGCTCGGCCGGCACCTCCGGCTGCCACCCGATCGGCAGGCCGCGCTGGAGAACGCCGGCCTCCTGCACGACGTCGGCAAGGTCGGCGTACCGACCAGGATCATCCGCAAGCCGGGGAAGCTCGACGACACCGAGATGGACGCCATCCGGCTGCATCCGGCGCGCGGCGTCGAGCTGATCGGGAACATCCCGTTCCTGGAGGAAGTGAAGTCCGCGGTGCTGCATCACCACGAGAAGTACGACGGCACCGGTTACCCGGCCGGCCTCAGCGGCCCCAACATTCCGTACTTCGCCCGCATCATCGGCATCGTCGACGCCTTCGACTCGCTGACCTCGACCCGGTCGTACCGGCCGGCACGGACCGTGAACGAGACTCTCGCGATCCTCACCAACGACAAACTCACGCACTTCGATCCGGCGCTGGTCGACGCCTTCGTCGACGTGATCAGGCGGGACGGCTGGACAGCGCCCGTCACCGAGCAGCCCGCGCCGGACGTCACGGTCCAGATGGCCGTCGACCACGACGACCTCAGCCTCGGGAGCGGCGGCGGCGCGTCCGGGACTGCCGCGGGGCCGCTGTGACGAGCCAGGACGCGGCCGGCGACCTCGGCGTCCGGCGGATGGGCAGCGGCGTCGTGATCGTGGTGGCCGGGCTCGGGCTCGGGCTCGTCTCCGGCGTGCTGACCGCCCGCGAAGGCGTCAGCGAGTGGGCCTTCGCGCTCACCTTCGGCGCCCTGATCGCGATCGGCGAGATGGTCCAGTTCTACGTCGACCGGACCCGCAATCGAGCCCCGATCGCGACCAGCGCGGCGCTGGCGTACGCGATGCTCCGGGGCCCGTCGCTGGAGACGCCGCCGAGCGTGGCGCAGATCATCGTCGTCACGACGCTGGCGACCATGATCGGGATCTGCCCGCGGGCGATCGCGGGACTCCGGTGGGACATCGTCGTCTCCAGCCGTCGTGCACTGTCGGTCGCCTGTACCGCCTTGGTGTTCTCCGCCGTGATCCCGACCGACCTCGGCTGGAACGGTTCGTGGCGGCACGCGGCGCCGTTGTGCCTGGCAATGCTCCTCGGCGTCCTGACCGCCGGCATCGTGGACGCGCTCGTCGGGGCTGGGCAGTCGACCGAGATGGAGAACAAGCCGTTCCCGGCGGCGCTGCGCGACGAGCTGACGGTCATGGGGCAGATCGGGATGGCTATGGGTCTCGGCGGCGTACTGCTGGCCGCGGGGACTTCGTTGCTGGGTCTGTGGGCCGTCCCGCTCGTTGTGGTGCCGTTGTTGCTTACGCAGTTTGCGTTTCGGCGGTTTGCTTCGGCGCAGCGGACTTACCGGACGACCGTGCGGTCGATGGCTCGGAGTACGGAGATCGCCGGGTTCAGTAGTCCCGGGCAGAATGCGCGGACGGCTTCGCTGGCGGTGGCTATTGGCAACGATCTGGGGTTGACGCCGGCGCGGATGGAGGCCCTGGAGTATGCCGCTTTGTTGTCGGGGGTGGGGCAGCTGGCGTTGGCGGATCCCAGTCCTGGTGGGGCTTCGTTGCTGAGGACTCGGGAGGAGCGGCAGCGGGCGGCGGAGATCGGGGCGGCGGTGATCGAGCGGTCGGGGGTGCTGGATCATGTGGCGGAGATCGTGCGGCACTCCAACGATCCGTACCGGCACGGGCGGGCGAACGACTCGTCGATTCCGGTGGAGAGCGGGATCGTGAACGTCGCGCTGGCGTACGAGCAGCTGGTGGGGGAAGGGTCGGGGCAGTCGCCGGACAAGGCGATGGAGTCGATCGGGCTGGGGATCGGGGCGGAGTACGACCCGGTGGTGGTGGAGTCACTGCGGCGGGTCGTCGGGCGCGGCTTCCGATTCTGAAGGTCCTGAAGACCGTGAGGCTGCCGACAGTTCGCGGTCGGCCTCGGGGGAGAGGTGCAGCAGGGCGGGGGTGCCGGCGCACGGTTCGAGGTCGTCCCAGATCGGCGCGGTCGTTGCCGGTACGCGGCCGGTGGCGCCCATCCCGGCGTACAGCAGAAGCCCGGCGCCGGCCGCGATCAGCAGGTCGCCGGGGCTGATCGCCTGCCCGAGCCCGGGAAGGGCCACGGGTACGACGTCGCCGAGCCAGGGCAGCCGGGTCGACGTACCGGCGAGCTCGTGACGGGCGTCGGCGATCACCGCGCCGCCGATGCCGGCGCGTTCCAGCGCTCGCAGCGACACCGGCATCGCGCCGTTCAGCGCGACCACGACGGCGTTGCAGAAGAACCCCAACGCCAGCAGGCCGACCCCGGGATGCCGCAGGTTCAGCCGCAGGAAGACCGCGATGCAGACCGCGGATCCGATCAGGCCGACGGGGTACGCCGTACCGCCGAAGAGCGAGCCGAGCAGTTGGCCGATCGCTGCCGCGGCGAGCCAGTGCAGGCCGCTCAACGTCTTGCCGGCCAGGTTGCCGAACCGTCCGCCGGTCGCGAGCGCCGCCCCGGCAGCGAGAACCATGACGAGGAGGACCAGCAGCACGGGTGTGATTCTGCCGAATCAGCGGCCCGAAACCGGGCAAGCTGACCCCGCAGCGTGTCGACTTAACCGCAAAAAGTAGCGGCGGCCCGGGACTCCCGGACCGCCGCCGTCACTGCTGTCAGGACTTCGCAGGTTCGATCACGTCGGCCACGCCCGGGTCGCCCCGGTCCGCGGTGTAGTCCGACGGGTGCGTGGTGTCCTGCCCGTCCGCGACCTTCGCGGCCCGCAGTACGAACGTCAGCACCACGACCACGATCACGTTGATCACGAACGCGGTCAGCGCGATGTACGCCGGCGTGTGGGTGAACGGGATGTTCGCCAGCGATCCGCCGAAGTGCTTCTTGGTCGCCGGGTTCACCACGTTGTACGCCGACACCGTGCCGAACACCATCGCCACCGCCCAGCCGGCCAGCAACGCGTACCGGTGGAACCAGCGGGTGTAGAGCCCGACCACGATCGCCGGGAACGTCTGCAGGATCCAGATGCCGCCGAGCAGTTGCAGGTTCAGCGCGATCGTCTTGTCCATCCCGAGCACGAACACCAGCGCGCCGACCTTCACCAGGAGGGAGGCGAGCTTGGACACCTTGGCTTCCTGTGCCGGCGTGGCGGAAGGCTTGATGAAGGCGCGGTAGATGTTCCGGGTGAACAGGTTCGCCGCCGCGATCGACATGATCGCCGCCGGCACCAGCGCGCCGACCGCGATCGCCGCGAACGCGATCCCCGCGAACCAGGACGGGAACTCCTGGTCGAACAGCCGCGGGATCGCCAGCTGCGGGTTCGCCAGCCCGTCCAGGCCCTTCACGTTGACGTTCGCCTTGATCGCCATGAAGCCGAGCAGGGCGAGCAGCCCGAGCAGCAGCGAGTACGCCGGGAGGATGGCGGCGTTGCGCCGTACGACGTTCCGCGTCTTCGTCGACAGCACGGCCGTCACCGAGTGCGGGTACATGAACAGCGCCATCGCGGAACCGAGGCCCAGCGTCCAGTAGGACACGTAGCCCGCGTCGGTCGGGATGAACGACCCGGTCGGCTTGCCGGTCACCTGGTTCGGCTTGGCCATCTTGTCCTGCGCCGCGTGGAAGATCGCGTCCCAGCCGCCGAGCACGTGCGGCAGGTAGAAGATCGCGACCAGGATCACGATGTAGATCAGGAAGTCCTTGACGAACGCGATCATCGCCGGTGCCCGCAGCCCCGACGAGTACGTGTACGCCGCGAGGACGGCGAACGCGATCAGCAGCGGGAGGTCCTTGGCCAGCGTGTTGTTGCCGCCGAGGCCCATCGTCTCGAAGACGGCCTGCATGCCGACCAGCTGCAGCGCGATGTACGGCATCAGGGCCAGGATGCCCGTGACCGCGACCGCCAGCGAGAGCAGCTTGCTGCCGTAGCGCCCCTGCACGAAGTCGGCCGGCGTCACGTACCCGTGCCGGTGCGAGACCGACCACAACCGGGCCATGAACACGAACACGATCGGGTACGCGACGATCGTGTACGGCACCGCGAAGAACCCGCTGATCGCACCGGTGGCGTACATGGCCGCCGGTACGGCGATGAACGTGTACGCCGTGTACAGGTCGCCGCCGAGCAGGAACCAGGTGATGAAAGTACCGAAACCGCGACCGCCCAGACCCCACTCGTCGAGGGTGTCGAGGTTGCCGGTGCGCCGCCAGCGAGCGGCCATGAAGCCCATCGCGGTAACGCCGGCGAAGATCACCACGACGATGATCAGCTGCACCCAGTCGACCTTGGTGTTCACTGGTCACCGTCCTTCTCCGGGTCGCCCAGGCCCTGCTCGGCCCGGCGTCGGCGCTCCTCGGCGCGGAGCAGGCGGTAACTGATGCTGACCAGGATCGCGGACAGGAAGACCCAGAGCAGCTGGTACCAGTAGAAGAACGGGAAACCCCACAGGTGCGGGTCCTTCTTGGCGTACGTCGGCACCAGGAGCGGTACGACGACAGCCACCACCAGGAGTACACCGGAGATCCAGTACACGGGTCTGATCGCGGACAATCGGGACACTGCAAACCTCCTCGGAGGGGACACAGGCGCAACGGAGCACGCTACCGTTCGTCCGGACAAGCGACCAGACCATCGGGTGTGTGCATGGGTAACGAAAAGGCATGGTTCGTACGGCGGCTCGTGCTGTCCGTACTGTTCCTCGTCGTCGTTACCGTGCCGCTGTTTCCGGAACTGTTCGGGCTCGACGAGCTGACCCCGTTCACGCAGGTTGCCGCGTTCCGTCCGCAGGCCGTCGCGGTCGTGCTGGTGCTGGCCCTGCTGATGCTCGTACGGCGGGGCTGGCGGATCGCGGCGGGGTTGATCGGCGTACTGGCGTTGATCGGTGCGGCACTGACCGCGCCGCGGCAGTTCTCCGCCGCGCGACCGGCACCGGCCGGGTCCCGGGTGCTGACGATCATGGTCGCGAACGTGTTCGGCGGCGGCGCCCGGGCCACGGACGTGGCGCAGCTGATCCGGGACCGGAAGCCCGATCTTGTGTCGTTGCCCGAGGCACAGGCCGACGTCCGCGAGAAGATCCGTGCGCTGCTGCCGGACCAGCAGTACAAGGGATATACGGACCAGCCGAGCAGTGCCGCGCCGAGTGCGACGAGTGTGCTGGTGTCACCGGCGCTCGGCGGCGTCGCGTTCGCCTCCGAGCCCGGGACGACGTTCGGGAACATCGTCGTGACCGGTGGGAACCTCGGGGCGGTCCGGTTGATCGCGTACCACGGCTACCCGCCGCTGCCGGACGCCGTGGCGACCTGGGCACACGACCTGCTGAAGGTCCGCGAGTGGTGCTCGCAGGATCCGCCGACGGTGATCGCGGGCGACTACAACGCGACCGTCGACCATGCGTACTTGCGTTCCGCGCTGGGCGGTTACTGCCGCAGCGTCGGGCCGTCGGTCGGTGGTGGGCTGGACGGCACCTGGCCGGCGGATCAGCCCGCCGTACTGCGGACGCAGATCGATCACGTCGTGGTGACGAGACAGTTCGAGCCGGGGACCTTCACGACGTACTCGATCCACGGAACGGACCACCGGGCCGTGGTCGCGACGATCGCGCTGAAGACCTAGGACGTCGCCGCGGGCCGGTAGATGTACGGCTGCGAGGCCTGCACCGCTTCGGTCAGCATCAGCAGCAGGTCCGCGCGGGCCTCGATCGGGCGGCCGAACAGCTCGTCGTCGCCGGGAATCGGGAAGCCCTTGACCCCGATCGCGAGCTGGCTGAGCAGGACGTGCAGGACGCCGCGGGCGTTGAACACGTTCGGCGACGGCCACTCCGGGAGCGTCTCGTGCATCAACGGCTGCTGCCCCGCGGTCGCCGCGATCGGCTTCAGCCAGCGCTCGAGCTCGTCGCTGGTCAGCATGTTCCGGTGCAGGACCGTCATCACCGCATGCGCCACCCGGTCGTGCTCCTCGTGCACCCAGCGGTACGGCGTGTCCTTGACGATCCGGTCCGCGAGCACGTCGAGCAGTGCCCGCAGTACGCCGGCGTCGCAGTGCCGGGACCGGGCCAGCGCGCCGATCGCGTCGGCGCCGTGGGCAACGGCATGCGCCCACCCGCAGTCCTGCACGTAGCCGCGCAGGTCGCGCTCGCGCAGCAGCCAGGTCGCCAGCCGGTCGCCCCAGCGCATCACCACCTCGTCGTGCACCAGGAACTCGGCGTTGTCGCGGTGGATCACCTCCGCCAGCGTCAGCGCGGTGAACGAGCGCCGGAAGACCGTGTCGGTACCGTCCTCACCGAGCCCGTAGTTCAGTCCGGCGCACAGGCCGTCCCCGAAGCCGGGCAGCAGATCGTCGTACACCCCGCGCTCGAGCCAGGTGGCGAGCGTCGGGTAGGCCAGGGCGTCACGGACCTGCGGGTTGGTGCTGGCCAGACCGCGGACCAGCTCCTCGGTGAGCTCGGTCAGCGTACGGTCGTGCGGTACCGCGTAGTCCGCGGCCATCACGTCCTGCCAGTACGTCGACTCCACCCGACCATCCTTTCATCTGTCGCTGTTCAATCAACACCCACACACGCCAACTTGTCGAGCGGACCACTAGTCGGCCTGGTATAAGCGAATCGGTAGCATCGGACCGTGCCGTCTTTGACCGATGTGGCGCGCAACCACACCACGCTCGACCAGGCCGACCTGGACCGTCTGCAACTGCTCGTCTCGGACTGGCAGATGCTGGCCGACCTGTCGTTCGCCGACCTGGTGCTCTGGCTGCCGGACACCGAGGGGCTGGGGTTCTGGGCGGGTGCGCAGATGCGCCCGACGACCGGACCCACGGCGTACCTCGACGACATCGTCGGCAGCTTCATCCCGCGCGGCCGCCGGCACCTGCTGGACCAGGCGTACGACGGCGGCCGGATCTGCCGGGAGGGCGACCCGGAATGGCGCGACGACGTACCGGTCCGGGTCGAGACGATCCCGGTCCGCCGGGGCTCCCGGGTGATCGCGGTGATCGCGCGGAACACCAACCTGCTCGGCGTCCGGACCCCGTCCCGGCTGGAGATCGCGTACCTGCAGAGCGCGACGGACCTGGCCCGGATGATCACCGACGGCATCTTCCCGTACGGCGGCGAACGGCTGCTGTCCACCACCCCACGGGTCGGTGACGGCTGTATCCGGGTCGATCGGCACGGCATGGTGACGTTCGCCAGCCCGAACGCGTTGTCGGCGTACCGGCGAATGGGGCTGGTGACCGATCTGGTCGGCTCCCGGCTGAAGGACATCACCGCGGAGCTGCTGCATTCCGGACGCAAGGTCGACGACGTGCTCGCGTCGGTGGTCACCGGGCGGGCCGCCAAGGAGATCGAGATCGAGAACGCCGATGCGACGCTGTTCCTGCGGGCGATCCCGCTGCGGGCCGACGGCCAGCACGTGGGGGCGCTGATCCTGCTCCGGGACGTGACGGAGCTGCGCAGCAGGGAACGGGAGCTGGTCACCAAGGAGGCGACCATCCGGGAGATTCATCATCGCGTCAAGAACAACTTGCAGACGGTCGCCGCGTTACTCCGGATGCAGGCCCGAAGGATCACGGTGCCGGAAGGACAGGACGCGCTCGCCGAGGCGGTACGCCGGGTCGGGTCGATCGCGATCGTGCACGAGACGCTGTCGGAGTCGTTCGACGAGCACGTGGACTTCGACGACGTCGCGGACCGGGTCGGGGCGATGGTCGCGGACGTGTCGACGGTCGCGACCACGGTGGAGACGCGCCGCAGCGGGTCCTTCGGCGTACTGGACTCCGAGGTGGCGACGCCGCTGGCGATGGTGCTGACCGAGCTGATGCAGAACTCGGTGGAGCACGCGTTCGGGGCACGGGACTCCGGTGCGGCGAGCGGGACGATCGAGCTGGTCGCCGAGCGGGCGCTCGGCCGGCTGCACATCGACGTACTCGACGACGGCTTGGGCCTGCCGGCGAACTTCGACACCGAACTGTCCGGCAATCTCGGCCTGTCCATCGTCCGCACGCTGGTGATCGGCGAGCTGGACGGAACGCTCGAGTTCGGCCCTCGCCACGACGGCAAGCCCGGCACCCAGGTCACCCTGGACATCCCGCTGAAGGACTGACCCGTTACGTCCGAAGATCTGAGGGCGCGAACCCTCACATCTTCGGACGTAACGGGGAAACACAAAGGCCCCGCGGTGGGTTCCGCGGGGCCTCGAAGAGGACTTGATCAGGCGGTGCGGATGCGTTGCCGGGCGTTGCGGCGCTTCAGCGCACGACGCTCGTCCTCGCTCAGGCCGCCCCACACACCGTGGTCCTGGCCGGCTTCCAGCGCCCATGCCAGGCACTGCTCACGCACGTCGCAGCGTCGGCACACCTGCTTGGCCTCCTCGATCTGCATGATCGCGGGCCCGGTGTTGCCGATGGGGAAGAACAGTTCCGGGTCCTCGTCGAGGCATACGGCCCGGTGGCGCCAATCCATGGCGGATCCCATCTCTCTCAGTAGTTGACGTATGCTGCCGGGTAGGTCTGTGCCCGATCAGCGGTGCTGTACTCGTCGGTTCGTGAGGCACGGGGTTTGGTGCCGCGTCTTGTTGTGAACGCTTTCACGAACGAGACCATGTTCCCAATCTTGGCGGATCGAAACAAGGGTTATTGAGTTGTCGATCCGATCACAACGCTTCCTTAACACTCCGAACCGGCACGCAGCGGCTCTCTCCATCCGGTTATCGGACGAAGCGGCCCGTCTGCAAGTACCCGTTCACTGCAGGTAACCGTTCCAACCATCTTTTGGTTACGCAGAACCTCAAATCCCTGTGGGGCAGGAGGTCCGGACTTCCCCGGGGCGGGCACCTAGGGGGCCAACCGACACCCCTATGCTGGCGAAGTGCCGACCGACTCCCCAGTTGCCGCCGTCCCGAGACCGCTCAAGTTAGCTGCGGCAGTGGTCGCTGTGGAAGGGGTTGTGCTCATCGTTCTCGGAATTGCCCAAGCCTTGACGGTCAACAGCTCCCGGCTGGTGCTCGGACTCACCACCACCGGCTTCTTCCTGGTGTACGGCGTGGGCCTCGTCTTCGTCGCCGTCCGAGGTCTCTGGAAGGCCGCACGCTGGAGCCGCGGGCCGACGGTGTTCACCCAGCTGATCCAGCTCCTGATCGCGTACAGCCTGTGGGACGGCGGATCCAAGGCCGTCGCCGCCGGCCTCGCCGTACTCGCCGTCGCGATCCTGGTCTGCGTTTTCCAGAAGGCCTCCACCGAGGCCCTGACCGCTGGTGACTCCAACGATCACGTGCTTTAGCGTTACTCCTTGAGCAGTCCCGTCCGGAGTTCGGTGAGGGTCCGGGCGAGCAGCCGGGAGACGTGCATCTGCGAGATCCCGATCTCCTCGGCGATCTGGGACTGCGTCATCCCGCGGAAGAACCGCAGCGTCAGGATCCGCTTCTCCCGGGTGTCCAGCTGGGCCAGCAGCGGCTTCAGGGACTCCCGGTACTCGACGCTCTCCAGCGCCTCGTCCTCGCCGCCGAGCCCGTCCAGCACAGTGGTCGCGTCGGTCTCGTTCTGATCGGGAGCGTCCAGGGACAAGGTGTTGTACGCGTTCGCGGACTCCAGGCCCTCGATCACCAGGTCCGGCGACAGCCCGAGCCGGTCGGACAGCTCCGCCACCGTCGGCGCCCGGCCGAGCTCCTGGGTCAGCTCCGCGGTCGCGGCGGTCAGCGACAGCCGCAGCTCCTGCAGCCGCCGCGGCACCCGGATCGCCCAGCCCTTGTCCCGGAAGTACCGCTTGATCTCGCCGAGGATCGTCGGCGTCGCGTACGTCGAGAACTCCACCCCGCGGTCGGAGTCGAACCGGTCGATCGCCTTGATCAGCCCGATCGTCGCCACCTGGACCAGGTCGTCGTACGGCTCGCCCCGGTTCCGGAACCGGCGGGCCAGGTGCTCCACCAGCGGCATGTGCAGCGCGACCAGGCCGCCGCGCGCCACCGGGTACGCCGGGTCGAGTGGGCCGGCGGCCATCTGCCGGAACAGGTCCGCGGTCCGGGTGCGTAGATCTGGGGACTCTTGGGCCTGTTCGTCACTCACAGGCTCTCCGTGGCGGTGGCGGTGGCCGTCACGGTGATCGTCAGCCGGCCGTCGATGGTCTCCGCGGCGGCCGATTCCACGAGCGCGGTCAGCACGGTCCAGCCGAAGGACGTGGTGTCCGGCCGCCAGCCGTTCGGTACGACGGCACTCGTCCGCACCGTCAGCTGCGGCGGCGCGATCTGGAACACGCACTCCAGCACCCCGTCCGCCGACTGCGGCAGCAGCAGCGCGCACGCCTCGTCGACCGCGATCCGCAGGTCGTCGATCGCGTCCAGCGTGAAGTCGTTGCGGGCCGCGAGGTTACCTACCACCGACCGCGGTACGGCGATGTACGCACTGTCCGCCGGGATACTCAGGCGAACCTCGGCGGCTCCTCCAGTGCTGCTCACATCGTCTCCTGTGTTATCGGCCGGGCCTTCGGCGCCGGCGTGGTCATGGGGCTGTGACTCCCGGCCTTCCCTCGTCGCTCCGGTCGCTTCGCTCCCTGCGCTCCTCAGTCCAGGCCGGGAGGCCCCATGACCGCCCGTGGCTCGTGGTTCGACCGTACCTGCTTACGGATGTTCGTGCTCCGAGCGGAGGCGGGTGAGGAAGGCCTGGGTGCGGGAGTGCTGCGGGTTGCGGAGCACGTCGTTCGGTGATCCCGACTCGACGACGACGCCGGCGTCCATGAAGACGACGGTGTCCGCGACGTCCCGGGCGAACGACATCTCGTGGGTGACCACGATCATCGTCATCCCGTCCAGCGCCAGCTCGCGCATCACCGCCAGCACCTCACCGACAAGCTCGGGGTCGAGGGCCGACGTCGGCTCGTCGAACAGCATCAGCTTCGGCTGCATCGCCAGCGCCCGGGCGATCGCGACCCGCTGCTGCTGACCGCCGGACAACTGCGCCGGATACGCGTTGCAGCGGTCCGCGAGGCCGACCCGGTCGAGCAGCTTCATCGCCCGTTCCCGAGCGCCCTTCTTGGCCTCACCCCGGACCTGGGTCGGCGCCTCGACGATGTTCTCCAGCGCGGTCTTGTGCGGGAACAGGTTGAACCGCTGGAACACCATCCCGATCTCGCGCCGCTGCGCCGCGATCTCCTTGCTCTTCAGCCGGTACAGCTTCCCGTTCCGGTCGGCGTACCCCATCAGCTCGTCGTCGACCCAGATCCGGCCGCCGTCGATCGTCTCGAGCTGGTTGATGCAGCGCAGGAAGGTGGTCTTGCCGGAGCCGGACGGGCCGAGCAGACAGACCACCTGGCCGCGTTCGACGTCCAGGTCGATGCCCTTCAGCACCTCGTTGTGGTGGAAGGACTTGGTCACGTTGACCGCGTGTACGAGCCCTTTGGTCAACGGCTTGGCCGGCTCAGCGGCCGCAGCGGCTGTCATCACGCACCTCCCGCGCCTGCGGGCCGCGCGGCCCGCGGGGTCTTCGTGGTCCCGAAGCCGCGGCCGAAGTGCCGCTCCAGGAAGTACTGCCCGACCATCAGCACACTCGTCGCGGCCAGGTAGTACAGCGTCGCCGCGACCGCGATCGGGAACGTCTTGTAGAAGTTGCTGCCGATCGACTGCAGCTGGTAGAACAGCTCGCCGATCACCGGCACCGCGACCAGCAGCGAGGTGTCCTTCAGCATCGCGATGGTCTCGTTGCCCGTCGGCGGCACGATCACCCGCATCGCCTGCGGCAGCACGACCCGGCGCATCACCTTGCCGCTGCTCATCCCGAGTGCCTGGGCGGCCTCGGCCTGCCCGGGGTCGACGCTCATGATCCCGGCCCGGGCGATCTCGGCCATGTACGCCGCCTCGGAGAGGCCGAGCCCGATCACACCGGCGATCAGCCCGGTGAACACCTGATTGGCGTCCAGGTTCAGGAAACGCCAGTCACCGGACAGCCCGAACCAGCCGATCAGCTTCCAGTCGAACGGGAAGCCGACGGAGATGCCCTGCGGGAACAGGATTCCGAGCGTGCCCATGGTGAACAGCAGGATGTACCGCGGGATGCTCCGGAAGAACCAGGTGAACACCCACGACACGCCGGCCAGGATCGGGTTGTCCGACAGCCGCATCACGGCCAGCAGCACGCCGCCGCCGACGCCGACGACCATCGACAGTGCGGTGACCAGCAGCGTGCCCTTCAGGAAGCCGTTGATCACCGGCTGCTGGTTCATGGCCTGGAAGACGAACTTCCAGTCGAAGGCGCTGTTGGTCACCAGCAGGTGCAGCAGCATCGCGGCCAGAACCGCGATCATCGCGATCGCGACCCATCGGCCGGGATGCCGGACCGGCACGGCCTCGATCGCGCCCGGCCGGTCAGGAGCGGCGTCCTGCGGCCGTGCTTCGGTTTCGGTGCTCATGTCTCAGCTCACGGGTTCACGGCGAAGTCGGTGATGGCACCCGAGCCGTTGTTCCACTTCTGCAGAATCGACTTGTACGTGCCGTCGGTGTTCAGCGCCTGCAGTGCCTTGATGATCGCCTGCGCGAACGCGGTCTCCGACTTCGGGATCACGTAGCCGTACGGCGCCGCGCCGTAGATCTGGCCGAGCTGCTCGAGCTGGCCGTTGGTCTGCTTGATCGCGTCCAGTACGACGGGGGAGTCGGCGAGCATCGCGTCGGTCTTGCCGGACGCCAGGTCCGCGGTCGCCTGGTCCTGCTTGTCCCGTGGCAGCACGTTGATCGCCGGCTTGCCGGAGTCCTTGCACTTCTTCTGGCGGATCGGCAGGTCGGTCTGCTGCTGCGTCGTACCGGTCTGCACGCCGACGGTCTTTCCGCAGGCGTCGTCGGCGTTCACGCCCTTCGGGTTGCCCTTCTTGACGGCCCAGAGCGTGCCGGCGCTGAAGTAGCTGACCATGTTGACCTGCTTCTTGCGCTCGGCGTTGATCGTGAACGACGAGATTCCCATGTCGTACTTGCCACCCTGGACGCCGGTGATGATCGTGCTGAACGTCGCGGGCTGCCACTCGACCGTGACTCCGAACTTCTGCGCCACCGCGTCGAACAGGTCGACGTCCATGCCGATCACGGTCTTCCCGCCCTGCAGGAACTCGTTCGGCCGGTACGTCGCGTCGACCCCGACGACGATCTTGCCGGCCGCCTTGATCTTCGGCGGCAGCGAGCCACTCAAGTCCGGTCCGCTGCTCGACGGTGCGCTGGAGGGGGCGCTCGACGGGGCGGTCGACGGAGAGGTGGACGAACCACCGAGAGAGTTCGAACCACAGCCGGCGGCGGCGAGAACCAGGACACCGGACAGCACCAGCGTCCTACGCAGGACAGACATCAAGGTCCTCCAAACCCGGGCACCGGTCGGCCCGGTGCCATGTGTCCGCATCTTGACACAGCGACGTACGGGCCGCGCACCGACCATCCCCGAACAGAGACCTATTCGTAGTCTGACCGCCGGGCTGCTGCGTGTCCGTCGCACGGCCGGACACGCAGCGTCACTGAGAATGTTCTCAGTCGGCCGGTTCCACGTGCGTCGGATCCAGTACCCGGCGGAGGAAGGTACGGGTGCGCTCCTCCTTCGGAGCGCCGATCACGTCCGCCGGCGGTCCCTGTTCGACGATCACGCCGCCGTCCATGAACACCACCCGGTCCGCGACCTCCCGGGCGAACGCCATCTCGTGGGTGACGACCAGCATCGTCATGCCGTCCAGCGCGAGCTTGCGCATCACGGTCAGGACGTCGCCGACAAGCTCGGGGTCGAGCGCGGACGTCGGCTCGTCGAACAGCATCAGCGCCGGGTCCATCGACAGCGCCCGGGCGATCGCGACCCGCTGCTGCTGACCACCGGACAGCTGCATCGGATAGGCGGCCACCTTGTCGTTCAAGCCGACCCGGTCCAGGTTGGCCCGGGCGACCTTCTCCGCTTCGGCCTTACTGCGCTTCAGTACGGTCGTTTGCGCGATTGTGCAGTTGGCCAGCACCGACAGATGCGGGAAGAGGTTGAACTGCTGGAACACCATACCGATCTGCTGCCGAGCGGCGTCCAGGTGGCAATCCCGGTCGGTGATGTCCTCACCACGGACGAAGACCTTGCCCTCCTGCGGTACTTCGAGCAGGTTGACGCAACGCAGCAGGGTCGACTTGCCTGAGCCGGACGGCCCGATCACGCAGACCACCTCGCCCTGCTCGACGGTGAAGTCGATGCCGCGCAGGACGTGGTTGCTGCCGAACGACTTGTGCAGGTTCTTGATCTCCACCAGTGCCATCAGTGCGCCCTCGCAGCCTTGGCCTCCAGCCAGCGGACCAGCAGGCCGAGCGGCAGGGTGATGACCAGATAGCAGAAGCCGGCGGTGACGAGTGGGGTCAGGTTCGACTCGGTGTTGGCCAGGTCCCGGCCGAAGCCGGTCAGCTCGTACGCCGCCGCGGAGGTACCGATGATGAAGACCAGTGACGAGTCCTTCACCAGCAGGATCAGGTCGTTGGCCAGCGGTGGCAGCACGATCCGGAACGCCTGTGGCAGGACGATCTTGCGGGTCGCGACGCCGGCCGGCATCCCGAGCGACCGGGCGGCCTCGACCTGTCCCTTCGGCACCGCCTGGATGCCGGCCCGGATCACCTCGGCCATGTACGCCGCGGCGACGATGCCGAGCGCCAGCCAGACGGTGCCGTAAGGATCGAGCGGGATGACCAGATTCGCGAACGCCAACGGCAGCAGACTGAACGCCACGAACACGACGATCGCCGGCAGCCCCCGGAAGAACTCGATGTACGCCGTCGCGAGCCAGCGGTACGGCGCGACCCGGCTGAGTCGCATCAGGGCGAGCAGAGTCCCGCCGAGCAGGCCGATGACAAAGGCCCCGGCCGTGTACTCGAGCGTCTTCAGAAAGGCTTCGGGCAGACCGGTGGTGAACGCCGACTTCACGAACTCCGGTTTGAAGAAGACGCCGGCGATCTGGCCCCAGTTGGCTGTGAAGGCGGCTACCACGACGATGACGACCAGAACGGCGTACTGGATGCCGCGAGAGCGCTGGGCCCGTTGCCGCGGACTGAGCCCGCGACGCTTCTCGACTACCGCGTCAGTGACCGTCACTTCTTCGGCTCCACACCGAACCACTTCTTGAAGAGCTGGTTGTAGGTGCCGTCGGACTTGGCCTTGGTCAGCAGTCCGTTGAACCTGGTCAGCAGCTTGGTGCCGCTGGGGTCGTCCTTCTTGGCCGCGAAGCCGTACTGCTCGCCAGTGTTGAACTCGGCCGTCACCTCGGTGTCCGGGTTCGCCTGGACGAAGTTGAACAGCGCTCCGTTGTCGTTGATGGCGGCGTCGACCCGGCCGGACTTGACGTTGTTGGTCTGCAGGGCGAGGTCGTTGAACACGACGACCTCGAAGCCGATCTTCTTCGACGCCGCGGTGGCGTAGTCCTTGCCGGTGGTGTCGGCCTGGACCCCGACCTTCTTGCCCTTCAGGTCCTCGAGCGACTTGTACGGCGCGCCCTTCTTCACCAGCAGCACCTGGGTCGCGTCCATGTACGGGTCGCTGATCCCGATCGCGGCCTTGCGCGACGCGGTGATCGTCATGGCGCCCATGCCCATGTCGCACTTCTTCGCATCGTAGGCGGCTCCGGACGTGACCTGGGCCCACTCGATGCTGATGACTTCCTGCTCCACGCCGAGGTCCTTGGCGAGCAGGTCGAGCAGGTCGACGTCGAAGCCGACCACCTTGGTGCCCTCCTTGTACTCGAAGGGCTTGTAGGACAGGTGCGTGCAGACCGTCAGCTTGCCGGGCTTCACCAAGGTGATGCCGGCCGCTTTCGCTTTGTCCTGGCCTCCTCCACCGCTGCCCGAGCCGTTGCCGCAGGCAGAGAGCGCGAGGGCGAACACCGCCACTGAGGCGGCGGCGACGGTGAGGCGACTCTTGCGGAGGGTGGAGACGATGTTCATCGCTGGTACTCCTCGATACTGGTTGTGGCACGCCGGCCCCGGACAGTACCCGAGCCGGATTCCCCGCATCCTGACACAGCAAACAGGTACGTGTCGGCTGCCGGCTCCCGACGAGACTCGATCGTCACCGTCCCGCGCGCCTTGTGGTGGCCCTCACAGAGCAGACCAGTGGGGCCTGTGGTTTACTCGTGACCGACGGGTGACCCCCTGGCAACGGCGCCGTTCGACGCACCCTCATCGAACGCCCACCACTTCACGTTCCGCTCGCTCTTTCCCGAAGGGTCCCCGCATGGTCGCCCAGGCTGTTGAGCCCGTTGTTCCCTCCGATCCGTACGCTGGTGATCCGGTCTTCGAACTGCACCGCGGCGGCAAGATCCAGGTCACGTCGTCGATCCACGTGCGCGACGCCGACGACCTCTCCAAGGCGTACACCCCCGGTGTCGCGCGGGTCTGCACCGCGATCGCCGAAGATCCGGCGCTGGTCCGCCGGTTCACCTGGAAGTCCAACGTGGTCGCGGTCGTCACCGACGGGACCGCGGTGCTCGGGCTCGGCGACATCGGGCCGGCCGCGTCGCTGCCGGTGATGGAGGGCAAGGCCCTGCTGTTCAAGGAGTTCGGCGGCGTCGACTCGGTGCCGATCGCGCTGGATTGCACGGATGTCGACGAGTTCGTCGAGACGGTCGCGCGGATGGCGCCGACGTTCGGCGGCATCAACCTCGAGGACATCTCCGCGCCGCGCTGCTTCGAGATCGAGCGCCGGCTGAAGGAACGCCTCGACATCCCGGTGTTCCACGACGACCAGCACGGTACGGCGGTCGTCGTACTCGCCGCGCTGCGGAACGCGCTCCGGGTGACCGGGCTGCGTGGGACTCCTCGGCGAATCGAGGACATCCGAGTGGTGATCTCCGGGGCCGGTGCGGCCGGGGTCGCGTGTGCGCGGATCCTGCTGCAGGCGGGTGTCGGCGATCTCGCGGTGGTCGACAGCAAGGGCGTCCTGCACGAGGACCGGTCCGACCTGAACCCGGTCAAGCTGTCCCTCGCCCGCGACACCAACACCGGCGGCCTGTCCGGCCGGCTGGTCGACGCGCTCGCCGGTGCGGACCTCTTCCTGGGCGTGTCCGGCGGCACCGTCCCCGAGGAAGCCGTCGCCAAGATGGCCCCCGGCGCGATGATCTTCGCCCTCGCGAACCCCAACCCCGAGGTCCACCCCGACATCGCCCACCGGCACGCCGCGGTGGTCGCCACCGGCCGCTCCGACTTCCCGAACCAGATCAACAACGTCCTGGCCTTCCCGGGAATCTTCCGCGGCGCCCTCGACGCCAACGCCTCCCGGATCACCGAAGGCATGAAACTGGCCGCCGCCAACGCCCTGGCCGACCTCATCGCCGAACCCGACCTCCGCCCCGACTACATCATCCCGTCCCCCTTCGACGAGCGCGTCGCCCCGGCCGTAGCCGCCGCAGTGTCCGCAGCCGCCGACACCGACGGCGTCGCCCGCCCCGCCTGACCCATCCCACCCCCACCCGCTCCGCTCCGCCGCCTGCTCCGGCCTCTCCGGTGCTGCCCGCTTGGGCGCCGGTGCGTTTGAGGGGTTCACCTCCGAGGTGTGCCCTTAACCTTCCGCATGCGGGTGTGGAAGGGTCCGTTCGAGAGGTGAACCCCTCAAACGGCACCCCGGGAGCGGGTGAGGTCGGACACTGACGTGGGGTGGACCAGCGCCTAGGGTGGTTCGCATGCTTGCTGCCTACGCCGCCAAGTTCGATGCCGAGAACCCGATCGCCGCGCTGGAGGTGGGGGAGCGGCCGGAGCCGAGCGCGCCCGAGGGGTGGGTGACGATCGACGTACGGGCGACTGCGCTCAACCATCACGATCTGTGGTCGTTGAAGGGGGTCGGGCTGGCCGAGCAGAGTCTGCCGATGATTCTCGGATGTGATGCGGCCGGCGTGGACCCGGACGGGAACGAGGTCGTCGTACATGCGGTCGTCTCGGACCCGGCGTGGAAGGGTGACGAGACGCTCGACCCGAAGCGGTCGCTGTTGAGCGAGCGGTACCAGGGGGCCCTCGCGCAGAAGGTCGCGGTGCCGGCGCGGAACGTCGTACCCAAGCCTGCCGGCATGTCCTTCGAGCAGGCCGCGTGCTTGCCGACCGCCTGGTTGACGGCGTACCGGATGTTGTTCACGCAGTCCGGGCTGAAGCCGGGTGACACCGTGCTCGTGCAGGGCGCGGGTGGCGGTGTCGCGACAGCGCTGATCACGTTGGCGCGGGCCGCGGGGATCCGGGTGTGGGCCACCAGCCGGGACGAGGGCAAGCGGGCGAAGGCGCTCGAGATCGGCGCGTACGACGTGTTCGAGTCCGGCGCGCGGCTGCCGGAGCGGGTCGACGCCGTGATGGAGACCGTCGGCCAGGCGACCTGGTCGCACTCGCTGAAGTCGCTGAAGCAGGGCGGCACGCTGGTGATCTCCGGCGCGACCAGCGGCCAGGCCCCGAAGTCGGCCGAGCTCAACCGGATCTTCTTCCTCCAGCTCCGCGTCCAGGGCTCCACGATGGGCACCCGCACCGAGCTCGCCGAGCTGGTCCAGTTCATGGCGAACGCCGGAATCGCCCCGCACATCGACACCGTCCTCCCGCTCGCCGAGGCCCGCACCGGCTTCGAGAAGATGAATGCGGGCGACGTCTTCGGCAAGATCGTCTTTACTGTCTGAATGCAGCAGCCCGAGATCAGGCTTGCCACGGTCGACGACGCCGAGGCGGGGGCGTGGTGTCATCTGCTGTGCTGGCGGGAGGCGTACGCCGGTCTGGTGCCGGACGACGTACTGCTCGAGCGCACCGCCGACATCGCCCGCCGTACCGGACGCTGGCAGGCCAACCTCGGCGCCGGGCGCCAACGCTGGATCGCGCTGAACCCGGACCCGTCGGCGACGGTCCAGGACCGGGTCGCGGGCTTCATCGGCATCGGGCCTGGACGCGACGAGGATGCGCCGGTCCCGTTCGAGCTGGAGGCGATCTACACCCGCCAGGCGTTCTGGAAGACCGGCCTCGGCACCCGCCTGCTGGACGTTGCCGTCGGCAAGCAGCCCGCGTTCCTCTGGGTCTTCGAGGGCAACGCCCGGGCCCTCGCCTTCTACCAGCGCCACGGCTTCGAACCCGACGGCACCGGCAAGTACGACCCGTACTTCGACCTCCAGGAGATCCGGCTGGTCCGCGCCTAAGGTCCTGTCTGGTGCCAGCGGCACACATGTGACACCTCGGCGGCACTAAGTTTCACGCCTGAAACATTCGCGTCGCACCGGGGCAACGCGACGGGGTCACTCTGTTCCTACCGATCCGCCCGATCGATGAGGAGCAGGGGAGCGCATGAGGCCTACTTTGACGGTGATCGTTGACCCGGCCGACAACTGGATGTCGCAGGCCGCGTGCGTCGGTCACGCGCCGTCGTACGACGAGACGGCCAGCCAGTGGGAGCAGCGGAAGGCGCAGGCGATCTGCCTGACGTCGTGCCCGGTGATCGACCAGTGCCGGGAATGGGCCCGCCGTACCAAGTTCACCGGCACCGCCGCCGGCGAGAAGTTCCTCTCCGGCCGCCGCCGCGGCCGCCCCGGCCCCCAGGAACGCCGTACCCGCCCGGTCCTGACCCCCGACATCATCGGCGAACAGCAAGCCAGCTAGGCCTTGACGAGCTCGCGTTCGGTTGCGGCGACTTCTGCCGTACGGCGGAACGGGGCGGTGATGGTCTGCGCCAGGTACTTGCGGTTGTGGATCGCTGCGCCGATGGCCAGTACCAGGTAGACCGCGCTGATCACGTAGCGGCCCGTCTGACCCGGTACGGCGAACTGGACCGCGAACAGCCCGAGCAGCGTGAAGGCCGCCCAGCGGGGGAACCGCAGGCTCAGCAGGATCGCGATGCCGAGCAGGGTCTGGGTCGCGGTCAGCAGGAACTCCTCGATCTGCCGCCCGTCCAGGTGCAGCGCGGCGCCACCGCCGCCGATGCCGTACGCGATCGGCAGGCTGCCGATCAGCAGGGTCCACTGGTTCACCTTCGCGGAGATCAGCAGGCCGAGCGCGGCCGCGCCCTTGCCGCGCCACGCGAACAGGATCGCGACGATGAACTCCGGCGCCTCGGACGCCAGCGGTGCCAGCCACTGCACCAGCAGGAACTGGTCGATCCCGAGCGCCTGACCGCCGGCGACGAGCGAGTCCGCGAACGGCTCCGCAGCCGCCAGGATCACTCCGGCGGAGACGAGGAACATCGCGGTCACCAGGATCCGGCGCTGCAGCTGGGGCAGCGCGCCGATGGTCGCGGCCGGGCCGATCAGGTCCGGCTCGCCGTCGTGGTCGGCGGTCGCCGCGCGGTACAGGTAGAAGGCGAAGAACGCGAGCAGCAGGATACCGAGCACCAGGTGGATCTGCCCGGTCACCGGGATCACGAACGCGACCAGGCCGGCGACCGCGAGGAAGCCCAGCTCGCGCCGGTACCCGGACTCGAGGACCAGGGACTTCACGGTGCGCCCGCTGCGCCGCGAGGCGACGTACAGGCTGATCAGCACGACGGCCGACCAGCCGAGGCCGAGGAGCAACCGGTTCGACCCGGTCATGTTGGCGGCGGCGTACTGCACGTAGTCCGGGTTGGAGCCTGCGGTGTGCGCGAAGTACAGGTCCACCGCGTACTCCGGGAGGACCGCGATCACCGCGAGCAGCGCGATCGCCAGGCCGCCCGAGATGTCCATCTCCGCGGCCTCCGCCGCCCAGGCCAGTACGAACGACGCGGCGACCACGGCGAGGCCGAAGATCGCGATCGACGCCGCCGCCGGGGGATGCGTGCCGGTGAGGCGCAGGACGACCGCGGGGATCGCCACTAGGAGCAGCAACAGCACGGGGCGGATCGCTCGGAACATGGTTCCAGCCTGCCACCGTTTCGATACTTTCGCAATTGCGAAAGTATGAGACCGTCCTCACCACGGCACGCCGGACTGCCCACAGGCCGCTCGACCGGTCACAATGACTGCGCGATGACCAACCCTGATCCGACGAAGGCGCAGCTCGATTCCGCCGCGGGCACCTTCGCCATGCTCTCCGCTCCGGTCCGGCTGCACCTGGTGTCGCTGGCCGCGCAGGGGGAGTACGACGTCGGCACCCTGGCGGAGCGAGTCGGCGTGAGTATCGCCACCGCGAGCCAGCACCTCGGGAAACTCCGCCTGGCCGGCATCATCACCGCCCGCCGCGAAGGCCGCCGCCACATCTACACCGTCGACGACCCCCACGTCCTCAACCTCGTCGACCAGATCTTCGAACACATCGCCCCCGACGGATCCCTCGCCCCCGACCCACCCCGGCGTACCCGACCGCCGCACACGGGCTGAGAGCGGACCGCCACGCAGGCAAAACCCCGCCCAGGCGGGTGCTAGGAGCCGTTTTCTGCCACTTTTGCCAGCATGCAGGTTCACAACACGTGCCGAAGGTAGCGCTCCGGCGTCTGCAGATAGGCCTTCCAGTTCTGGACGAGTTGCAGGTCGTCCCAGGTCGTACGGCGGATGCCCCAGGCGCCGGTCTCCAGGATCGTGGCGCCGGGGAGGGCGGCGATGACGGGGGAGTGGGTGGCGCAGAGGACCTGGGAGCCGGATTCGGCGAGGCGGTTGAGTACGCCGACCACCGCGAGGCTGCTGGAGAAGGAGAGGGCTGACTCGGGTTCGTCGAGGCAGTAGAAGCCCTGGCGGGTGAAGCGGTCGTTGATGAGGGACAGGAAGCTCTCGCCGTGGCTCAGCTCGTGGAAGACCGGCTCGGGAGGGGCTCCGGGGGGCTTGGGGTTGCGTTCCAGGTAGCTGTAGAAGCCGTGCATGGTCTCGGCGCGGAGGAAGAAGCCGGCGCGTTTGCCGCCGACGCCGCGGGTCAGGCGCAGGTCGGCGGCGAGTGACGACTCGGTCGCGCGGGTGGTCAGCCGGGCGCCGGTGGAGCCGCCCTCCGGGGAGAGGCCGAAGGCGACGGCGATCGCCTCGACCAGCGTCGACTTGCCGGTGCCGTTCTCGCCGACGAGGAACGTGACGCCGGGTTCGAGGTCGAGGCCGTCGGTCAGGAGCTGGTGTACGGCGGGAATCGTGTGCGGCCAGCGCCTGGACACGCGAATGCCCTCCGCCGCGGCGACCCGGCGTACGGGCTGCGTGGCGAAGGGCATTCACCCAGACTAACTAATCGTCCTCGTCGTCCAGCCGAGCGAGCCAGGTGGCGAAGCGCTCGATGGGCGTCTCGAACTCGGGGTTCAGGTCGACGAACTCGCGGAGCCGCTCGGCGACCCACGCCAGCGTGACGTCCTCCTCGCCACGCCGCTTCTCGAGCTCCTCGATCCCGCGGTCGGTGAAGTACATGTCAGCTGAAGGCCTGCTTCAGCAGCGTCGCCTGCTCGGTGCCGTGCACACCGTGCGAGCCGACCGCCGGAGCGGACATCGCCGGCCGGGACACCCGGTAGAACGGCTTGCCGCCCAGGTGCTCGGTCAGGTTCAGCGCCATGAACGGCCACGGACCCTGGTTCGCGGGCTCGTCCTGCACCCAGCGGACCTCGGTCGCGTTCGAGTACTTCGCCAGCTCCGCGACGATCTCGTCCGCAGGCAGCGGGTACAGCTGCTCGACCCGGAGGATCGCGGTGCTGATCTTGTCCGGCTCGACCTTCTTCCGCTCGGCGAGCAGGTCGTACACGATCCGGCCCGAGGCCAGGATCACCCGCTCGACGGCGGCCGGGTTCTCCTCGGCCGCGACGTCGCCGAGCACCGGACGGAAGGTGCCGTGGGTCAGCTCCTCCGGCTGCGACACCGCCTCCTTGCGCCGGAGCAGCTGCTTCGGCGTGAAGACGATCATCGGGACGTGCTCCTCGCCGAGCGTGTGCCGGCGCAGCAGGTGGAAGTACGACGCCGGCGTCGACGGCTGCGCGACGGTCATCGCGTTCTCCGCGCAGAGCTGCAGGAACCGCTCGATCCGGGCTGACGTGTGGTCCGGGCCCTGGCCCTCGTAGCCGTGCGGGAGCAGCAGCACGACACCGGACTTCTGGCCCCACTTCGCCTCACCGGACGAGATGTACTCGTCGATGACCGACTGGGCGCCGTTCACGAAGTCGCCGAACTGCGCCTCCCAGAGCACCAGCGCGTCCGGCCGCGCCACGGAGTACCCGTACTCGAAGCCGAGGGCGGCGTACTCGCTGAGCAGCGAGTCGTAGACGAAGAAGCTCGCCTGGTCGGCGTCCAGGTGCTGCAGCGGGACGTGGTCCTGGCCGTTCACCCGGTCGATGATCGCGGCGAACCGCTGGACGAACGTACCGCGACGGCTGTCCTGACCGGCGAGCCGGACCGGACGCCCGTCGAGCAGCAGCGAGCCGAACGCGGTCATCTCCGCACTGGCCCAGTCCAGCGGACCCTCGGTGATCGCGTGCGCCCGGCGCTGCAGCTGCGGCTGCACCTTCGGGTGCACGGTGAAGCCGTCCGGCAGCGTGGTGTACGCGTCGGCGATCTTCTTCAGTACTTCGGGCGTGATCGCGGTCGCGTCCGGACCGTCCGGCTTGTCCGGGTATTCCGGAGCGGTCACGTACGGCGGCGGTGTGTCCGGCTCGTTCTTCGCGTCCCGGACCTCGGCGAACACCCGCTCGAGCCGCTGCTGGAAGTCCTGCATCGCCTGCTCGGCCTCTTCGATCGTGATGTCGCCACGACCGATCAGGGCCTCGGTGTACAGCTTCCGGACCGAGCGCTTCTGCTCGATCAGGTCGTACATCAGCGGCTGCGTGAAGCTCGGGTCGTCGCCCTCGTTGTGACCGCGGCGGCGGTAGCAGACCAGGTCGATGACGACGTCCTTGTTGAACGCCTGGCGGTACTCGAACGCGAGGTCCGCGACCCGGATGCAGGCCTCGGGGTCGTCGCCGTTCACGTGGAAGATCGGCGCCTGCACCATCCGCGCGACGTCGGTGGAGTACATCGACGAGCGGGACGAGGCCGGCGAGGTGGTGAAGCCGACCTGGTTGTTCACGATCACGTGGATCGTGCCGCCGGTCCGGTAGCCGCGCAGCTGGGACAGGTTCAGCGTCTCCGCCACCACGCCCTGGCCGGCGAAGGCCGCGTCGCCGTGCACCAGCACCGGCAGCACCGGGAACGCGGCGCCACGGTCCAGCAGGTCCTGCTTGGCCCGGACGATGCCCTCGAGCACCGGGTCGACGGTCTCCAGGTGCGACGGGTTCGCCGCCACCGAGACGTTGATCTTGTCGCCGAACTCGGAGACGAACTCGCCCTCCGCGCCCAGGTGGTACTTGACGTCACCGGAACCCTGCACGGTCCGCGGGTCGATGTTGCCCTCGAACTCGCGGAAGATCTGGCCGTACGACTTGCCGACGATGTTCGCCAGTACGTTCAGCCGGCCGCGGTGCGCCATCCCGATCGCGACCTCGTCCAGCCCGGCGCCGGCGGCCTCCTCGCAGAGCTCGTCGAGCAGCGGGATCGTGGTCTCCGCGCCCTCGAGCGAGAACCGCCGCTGACCGACGTACTTGGTCTGCAGGAAGGTCTCGAAGGCCTCGGCCTCGTTCAGCTTGGCCAGGATCCGCAGCTGCTCCTCGCGGGGCGGCTTGGTGTGCGGGCGCTCGACCCGCTCCTGGATCCACTTGCGCTGCTCCGGGTCCTGGATGTGCATGTACTCGATACCGGTGGTCCGGCAGTACGAGTCGCGCAGGATGCCGAGGATCTCGCGGAGCTTCATGAACCGCCGGTCGTTGCCGCCGAACGAACCGGTGGCGAACTCGCGGTCCAGGTCCCACAGCGTCAGGCCGTGGGTGGCGACGTCGAGGTCCGGGTGGCTGCGCTGCTTGTACTCCAGCGGGTCGGTGTCGGCCATGATGTGGCCGCGAACCCGGAACGCGTGGATCAGCTCGAGGATGCGGGCCTGCTTGCTGATGTCCTCCTCGTGGCTGTGCGGGAGGTCGGCGGCCCAGCGGATCGGCTCGTACGGGATCCGCAGCGACTGGAAGATCTCGTCGTAGAAGCCCTCGCCGCCGAGCAGCAGCTGGTGGATCCGGCGCAGGAACTCACCCGACTGGGCGCCCTGGATGATCCGGTGGTCGTACGTCGAGGTCAGCGTCATCACCTTGCTGACCGCGAGCTTGGCCATCGTCTCCTCGGCCGCACCCTGGTACTCCGACGGGTACTCCATCGCGCCGACGCCGACGATGCAGCCCTGGCCGGCCATCAGCCGCGGCACCGAGTGCTGGGTGCCGATCGTGCCGGGGTTGGTCAGGCTGATCGTGGTGCCCTGGAAGTCCGGCAGCGCGAGCTTGTTGTCCCGGGCCCGGCGGACGATGTCCTCGTACGCCATCCAGAAGTCGGCGAACTTCATCGACTCGGTGGCCTTGATCGACGGCACCAGCAACTGCCGGGTGCCGTCCGGCTTCTGCATGTCGATGGCCAGGCCGAGGTTGATGTGGGCCGGCTGCACGTGCGTCGGCTTGCCGTCGGTCTCGTCGTACGACGCGTTCATCTCGGGCAGGGTCTTCAGCGCCTTGACCAGCGCCCAGCCGATCAGGTGCGTGAAGGAGATCTTGCCGCCGCGGGCGCGCTTCAGGTGGTTGTTGATGACGATCCGGTTGTCGATCAGCAGCTTGACCGGCACCTGGCGAACGCTGGTCGCGGTCGGAACCTGGAGGCTGGTCTCCATGTTCTGCGCGGTCCGCGCCGGGGCGCCGCGGAGGATCTGCCGCTCGGAGTCCGCGCTGGTCGCGGGGGCCGGCTTGGCCTGGGCTCTGAGCGGCTGGTTCACCGTGCCTCCGGTGGGAGCGGCCGTCGCCTTGGCAACGGGAGCCTGTGCCGCTGGTACGGCGGCCTGCGCCGGGGCGCTCGCTGCCACGGCTGCCGCCGCCGGGGCGCTCTGGGCGGGCGCGGTCGGCGTCGTACCGCGGCTCGGCGCCTCAGGGGTCTTGTTGTCGGACACCGCATCCGGCCGGGGAGCGTCGGCCGGGGAGGTGTTCACCGGCTTCGCGTCGTCACCTGGCTTGTAGGTCTTGAAGCCCTGTTCTTTGAAGTAGGCGAGCCACGCCGGATCCACCGAATTCGGGTCCTGCTGGTACTTCTCGTACAGCTCGTCGACCAGCCATTCGTTCGCACCGAAGGCTGCTAGGGGATTGGTGTCTGATGGCTCGGTGGCCACTTGGCAGTTCGCCTCTTCCGATTTCGGGTCCGGTACCACGGGTGGTTAATGCTGATGTTATGGGTGGTGTCCCAAGCAAAGGCTAATAGCACGCGGAGTACTTCCACAGCCGGGGACCACCGGACCAGTGTGTCGAGTGGTCGGGCCTTGGTGGGACGATCCATCGACGCCTGAAACACTGCCCACAAAGGTGTTTCAGGCCACACGCCTTCCGCTCACCCCGGCCGGATGCGGAGAGCAACGGTCATAGCTCCCGGACGCCTTGCAGAGGTGGCCTTTCCGGCACCCTTCCCGACTCCGTCGCGACGGCGTCCTGAGCGCGGTTGCCCACTGTGTGCGGTTGTGTACTCGCCGCCCGTGATGATCAGCACCGCGCAGAAGTGTGGCCAACGTCACGCTCCGAATCAGTCCACCTGGGCATGATTGGCCTTCAGCGGTTGATGAGCCTCCGCACCAGTTTCAGCCCGGACCAGGTGGCGTCGACCGCGCACACCTTCACATCGACCACCCCGAGCGGGAGGGCGAGCTCGCGGACACCGTTCTCGTCGAGGTCGGTCCGCACCCCGGACGACCGCTTCGGCCAGGCGACCCAGATCATCCCGGCGGTGGCCGTCCTCGCGAGCAGGACCGGGAGCCGTCGGGCCAGCCGGTTCCGGTCGGGGCAGAACATCAGCACGACGTCGTACGGCGTACGCCCGGCGCGGCGGGCAACCGCCGTACCCGCCGGAAGGCCCTCGACGGTGAAGCCGGCCGGGGCGTTGTCGATCAGGACGAGGTGCTCCGGTTTGATCCCGAGCTTGGCCGCGAGCGGCTTGCCCGAGTACCCCGGCGTCGTGCTCATGAGCGGATGGTACTGGCGGGGGCATACTTGCTGGATGGCGTTGACGGATGAGGCGATCGTCAAGATCAAGGGGATGATCACCTCGGGGGAGCTCGGCCCGGGGGATCGGTTGCCGAAGGAGGCGGACCTGGCCGCGCGGCTGGGGCTGTCCCGGAACTCGCTACGGGAGGCGGTCAAGGCGCTCACGCTCGTGAACGTGCTGGACGTCCGGCACGGCGACGGGACGTACGTCACCAGCCTCGACTCGGCGCATCTGCTGGACGCGCTGAGCTTCATGGTCGACCTGCACCGCGACGACTCGGTGCTGCAGTTCTTCGAGGTACGCCGGCTGCTTGAGCCGGGCGTCGCCGCGCTGGCCGCGACCCGGATCACCCCCGAGCAGGTCATCGAGCTGCGACTGCTGTGCAGCGACCTCGCGCCGGACGCCGGGGTCGAGGAGCTGGTCGCGAACGACCTGCAGTTCCACCGCGGGATCGCCGAGGCGACCGGGAACCAGGTCGTCTGCTCGCTGCTCGACGGCGTCTCCGGCGCCACCCAGCGGGCCCGGATCTGGCGCGGCGTGACCCAGGCCGGCGCGGTCGAGCGCACGCTGTCCGAGCACGCGGCGATCCTGGACGCGATCGAGAGCGGCGACGCCGAGGCGGCCCGCGCCTGGATGACCGCCCACATCGCCGGCGTCGAAACCTGGCTACGCAAGGCCCCGTAGTAGTACATCGGAGGTATGTACGAACCACCCCCGCCAAGAAGTGCGTTGACGCTGCGGATCGTGCTGTCGGGGTTCGGGGTGGTGATGTTCGTGGCGGCGACCGTGCTGGCGGTCGGGTTCGGGCTGCCGTTCGGGTGGGTGGTGGTGTTCGGGCTGCTCACCGGGGTCGCGCTGGTGGATCTCGTGGTCGTTGCCTGGCGCAAGCACTCGGAAAACGGTTGATCAACCCGGTCCGGGTCCGTAAGCTTTTCGGAGTCACATTCCCGACGACAGGGGTTCGAGTTGTCGAACTGAGGTCCTCTCTGCAGCCGATCGATCGCCGCCGTTCTGGCGCGCGGTCTCGTCCGAGACCTCAGTGGGAGTCGACAACTCATGAGTTTTTCCCTGTCCTGTACCGACCTCTTCTTCGCCTGGCCCGACGGCGAGGTGCTCTTCGACGGCCTGACGTTCGTCGCCGGCCCGGTCCGTTCCGGGCTGGTCGGCCGCAACGGCACCGGCAAGTCGACTCTGCTCCGGCTGATCGCCGGGCGGCTCACTCCGCAGCGCGGCTCGATTCGCGTGGCCGGCGAGCTCGGGTACCTGCCGCAGGACCTGACCTTGGACACCTCGCTGCGGGTCGACCAGGCGCTCGGCATCGACGCCGTACGGCGGGCTGTCGTCGCGATCGAGTCCGGTGACGCCTCCGAGCAGAACTTCGCGATCGTCGGCGACGACTGGGACGTCGACGAACGCGCCGAGGCGCTGCTCGGCAAGCTCGGCCTGGGCGCGATCGGCCTGGACCGCAGCGTCGGCGAGCTGTCCGGCGGCGAGACGATCCTGCTCGGGCTCGCGGCCGAGCTGCTGCGGCGTCCCGACGTACTGCTGCTCGACGAGCCGACCAACAACCTCGACCTGCGGGCGCGGCGGCAGCTGTACGACGCCGTGGACCAGTTCCGCGGTGCGCTGGTGGTCGTCAGCCACGACCGCGAGTTGCTGGACCGGGTCGACCAGATCGGCGATCTCCGCAAGGGTGAGGTCACCTGGTACGGCGGCAACCTGACCGCCTACGAGGAGGCGGTCGCCGTCGAGCAGGAGGCCGCCGAGCGGATGCTCCGCGCGGCGGAGGCCGACGTACGCAAGCAGAAGAAGGATCTCGTCGACGCGCGGATGAAGATGGACCAGCGCCGGGCCCGGGGCCAACGCGCGTTCGAGCAGGGCGGGATCCCGAAGATCGTCGCGGGCGGGCTGAAGCGGTCCGCGCAGGTGTCGGCCGGCAAGCACCTCGGGATGCAGTCCGAGCGGCTCGGGTCGGCGCAGGAGGCGCTCGCGGACGCGGAGGACAAGGTCCACGACGACGACACGATCCGCGTCGACCTGCCGAAGACCGCCGTACCCGCGGGCCGGATCGTGCTCCGGCTGGAGGATCACGTACTGCGGACCGGGGCGCACGTCGACCTGGAGATCCGGGGTCCGGAGCGGATCGCGCTGACCGGGCCGAACGGTGCCGGCAAGACCACGCTGCTGCAGTCGGTCGTATCGGGGGAGCTGCCGGTGGTGCCGTTCCGGTACCTGCCGCAGCGGCTCGACCTGCTCCGCGACGACCTGTCGATTGTCGACAATCTGGCGTTGCTCGCGCCGGGGACGGAGAACCAGGAGCGGCGGTCGAGGCTGGCGCGGTTCTTGTTCCGCGGGCGGTCGGCGGATCAGGCTGTCAGTACGTTGTCGGGCGGGGAGCGGTTCCGGGCGACGCTCGCGGCGCTGCTGCTCGCGGAGCCGCCGCCGCAGTTGCTGATGCTCGACGAGCCGACGAACAACCTGGACCTCGGGAGTGTGGCGCAGTTGAAGGACGCGCTGGCGTCGTACAGCGGGGCGCTGGTGATCGCGAGTCACGACGTACCGTTCCTGCGCGAGATCGGGATCACCCGGTGGGTGGAGCTGACGCCGGAGGGGCTCACCGGCATCGATCCGCTGTAGGGCGTGGTGTCTGCCCCGTCGCCTTCGGGTGGCGGGGCTTTTCCCTGCGCTTGATTCTGATACCCCCTGGGGGTATGGTCTGGCGCATGGACGAGCACGAGCTGCATCAGCACGGTGGACACGAGGCGCACGGTGGGCGCGGCGGACATGGTGGACATGGTGGGCATGGGGATCATGCGGCGCAGTTCAAGGACCGGTTCTGGATCAGCCTGGTGCTGGCGGTGCCGGTGGTGTTCTTCAGCCCGATGTTCGGGGACCTGCTCGGGTACCTGCCGCCGGAGTTCCCCGGGTCGGGGCTGATCGCGCCGGTGCTCGGCACGGTGATCTTCCTGTACGGCGGGCAGCCGTTCCTGACCGGCGGCTGGAGCGAGCTGAGGACGCGCCGCCCCGGGATGATGCTGCTGATCTCGATGGCGATCACGGTGGCGTTCGTCGCGTCCTGGGTGACGACGCTGAAGCTCGGCGGGTTCGACCTGGACTTCTGGTGGGAGCTCGCGCTGCTGATCGTGATCATGCTGCTCGGGCACTGGCTGGAGATGCGGGCACTCGGCGCCGCGTCCGGTGCGCTCGACGCGCTCGCGGCGTTGCTGCCCGACTCGGCCGAGAAGGTGACCGACGACGGCGTGGTCGAGGTTTCGCTCCACGAGCTGCAGGCGGGTGACGTCGTACTGGTGCGGTCCGGCGGTCGGGTGCCGGCCGACGGAACGGTGGTCGAGGGTCAGGCCGAGGTCGACGAGTCGATGATCACCGGCGAATCGCGGCCAGTGTCGCGTTCGGTGGGCGACTCGGTCGTCGCCGGGACTGTTGCCACCGACAACGCTCTGCGCGTCGAGATCACCGCGGTCGGCGACGACACCGCCTTGGCCGGCATCCAGCGGCTGGTTGCCGAGGCACAGGCGTCGTCGTCGCGGGCGCAGGCGCTGGCCGATCGTGCGGCGGCGTTCCTGTTCTACTTCGCGTCGATCGCGGGGCTGATCACGTTCGTGGTGTGGGCGCTGCTGGGCAAGCTGGACGAGGCTGTCACGCGGACGGTGACCGTGCTGGTGATCGCCTGCCCGCACGCCCTCGGGCTGGCCATTCCGCTGGTGATCGCGATCTCCACGGAGCGGGCCGCGAAGGCCGGCGTACTGGTGAAGAACCGGCTGGCGCTGGAGCGGATGCGCACGATCGACGCGGTCCTGTTCGACAAGACCGGGACCCTGACGAAGGGCGAGCCGGCCGTCACCGGGGTTGCCGCAGTCGGGGCGATCTCGCGGGACGAGCTGCTCGCGCTGGCCGCCGCAGTCGAGGCGGACAGCGAACACCCACTGGCCAAAGCAATCGTCCGGGCACACGCTGCCCAGGCGGCCGGCGCCGACTCCACCGGCGCCCACGCCGTCGGCGCGCAGTCCGTCAATGCGCGGGAAGGTGGTGCGCGGGAGGGCGGTGTCCGGGTCGGCGGGGGAGCGGCGGCGGGTGAGGTTGCCGGTGGCAAGTTTGTCGCCTCGGAGTTTCGGTCGTTGACGGGGCGTGGTGTGCGGGCGGTCGTCGACGGAGCCGAGGTCGCGGTTGGTGGGCCGGCGTACTTGCGGGAGAACGGTCTGCCCGAGCCGGATGCGCTGGAGGTCGCGGTGGCGGTGTGGAAGGAGCGTGGCGCCGCGGTGCTGCATGTGGTGCGGGACGGGCAGGTGCTGGGGGCGATCGCGCTCGAGGACGAGGTACGCGAGGAGTCCAGGCAGGCGGTCGCCGCGCTGCACAAGCGTGGCGTGAAGGTCGCGATGATCACCGGCGACGCGCACCAGGTCGCGGACGCGGTCGCGAAGGAGCTAGGGATCGACGAGGTGTTCGCGGAGGTACTGCCGCAGGACAAGGACGCCAAGGTCGCCGAACTGCAGGCGCGTGGGCTGAAGGTCGCGATGGTCGGCGACGGGGTCAACGACGCGCCGGCGCTGGCTCGGGCCGAGGTCGGGATCGCAATCGGCGCCGGTACGGACGTCGCGATCGAGTCGGCCGGGGTGGTGCTGGCCGCGGATGACCCGCGGGCGGTGCTGTCGGTGATCGACCTGTCGAAGGCGAGCTACCGCAAGATGTGGCAGAACCTCGCGTGGGCCACCGGGTACAACATCATCACCGTCCCGTTGGCGGCCGGCGTACTGGCCTTCGCCGGGGTGGTCGTCTCGCCGGCTGCCGGTGCGGTGCTGATGTCGATCTCCACGATCGTGGTCGCACTCAATGCGCAGCTCCTGCGCCGGCTGGATCTCTCACCGCGACGGCTCGCCGCGTAGCCCGCTCAGCGTCACCGCCACCAGGCGCCGTACCGCCGCTTTCGACGGTACGGCGCCTGCCGCGCCGAGGGCGTGGACGACGTACGCCGCGAGCTCCTTCCGCGGTACGTCGGTCCGCACATCGCCGGCGGCGTACGCCGCGAGCTCTTCTGGCGGTACGTCGGTCCGCACGTCGCCGAGGCGCTCCGCGATGAACGTGATCATGTGCTCGCGGGCATGATCGACGTGCTGTTGCCGGTGCAGTGACGGGCTGGCTGTTGGCGGGTGGTCGTGACAGATGAAGGCGTAGGCCTCCAATACATCGTCGATGCGGTGGGTCCGCTCCCAGATGTCGGTGAGTTGCTGCAGGTGATCGGCGACCTGCCGCTGATGCCACGCGGAGAGGACCGCGTCGACATCGGCGAAGTACTTGTAGAGCGTGGCTCGCCCGACTCCCGCCCGCTGCGCGATCTCCGCCATGCTGACCCCGGTCAGGCCGGGCGGTTTGAAGGTGCTGTCCACGTCCGCCGAGCAGTTGGTCGTCGACCTCTGTACGGCGACCTGGACCATCCGCTCCACCCCCGACCACCTGATCCTCCGCCTCGACGCGGCCGACCCGGCCGCCCTCGAACAACAGAGCGCCCGGGTCGCGCACCGCATCGAGCAATTCGCCCGGCGGGACGACCTGAAGGTGGTCTGGACGCCGGCCGGTTCTCCGGAAGGAAATCGCCGCTGAGCGACGACTTCCTTCCGGAACGGCGGTCGGTCGGTCCTTCCGGAACGGCGGTCGGTCAGTCCCTCCGGAAAGGCCGCCGGTCAGGCGGCCGGCAGCCGCCCGAGCAGGCGTTGCATCGTGGCGATCTCCGTGGTCTGGGCGGCCTGGATCTTCTTGGCGAGGGCCATCGAGGAAGCGTCCTTGCCGGTGGATTGCTCGGTCTTCGCCATAGTGACCGCGCCTTGGTGGTGCTTGATCATCATGGTGACCCACATGCGGTCGTACATGCTGCCGGTGGCCTTGGAGAGGTCATCCATCTCCTGGGGGCTCATCATGCCGGTCATGGTGTGACCGGCATGCTCGCCGGGCATCGGGACCGGCTTGCCCCAGGCGGTCAGCCACCCGGACATCAGCTTGATCTCCGGGTCCTGGGCCGCCTTGATCGCGGTCGCGAGGTTCTTGACCGGGGCGGTCGTTGCCTTCTGCAACGCCGAGTCGGCCATCTCGACAGCCTGCTGGTGGTGCGGGATCATCTGCGACGCGAACATCACGTCCGCGTCGTTGAAGGTCGCCGCCGCTGAAGCCGACGGGGACGTCGAGGTGTGGCTCATTCCGGGCATGGAGCCGGAGCCGGAACCACCACAGCCGGCAACGCCGAACACAGCGGCGAGAAGTGCGGCCGAGGCCGCGATCGTACGGTAGACGTGCGTCATCACATTCCTTGGGTTGTCGTGTGGGTACGGCGGAACAAGGCGCACGTCGGCCTATATCCGCAGTACTCCCAAGGAAGACAGCACCAACCGTGGCGGCGACCGCTCGCCCAGGACGCGGCGCGGGCCGTAGACCGGCACGCCAACGGCGCGCCATACCAGCAGACTCCGCAGCCCGAGCAGGAGTGACAGCAACAGCACCAGCCCGGTCAGCACGGCAAGACAGGCGGTCCCCATCTGGTCCACCTCGTCGGCCAGGGCGACCTGCGCGCCCAGGGCGACCTGCGCGCCCAAGGCGACCTGCGCCCCCGGGCCGACGTGCGCGCCCGAGGCGGTGGCGTGGTGCATCGGCATCCCGGGGGCGGCCATCGCCGGGTCGTGGTGGGAGGTGAGGCCGTGCATCGCGAACACCCCGGCGACCACGGTGAGTACGCCGAGGATCCGGAACAGTCGCGCTCCGCAGTCGTGTATGCGTCCGGCCATCGCGGCAAGAGTACCGACCTGGGCGACCTGCACAGTCAGCACGCGCCGGGTGTGCACACTGGACAATGAAGCAGGCCGCCAGCGGACGTACGTTCGGTGAAATCCCAGAGCTGGAGGTCCCGATGGCCGGTTCTTCTGTTGGTGCTGACGACTACGCGCTCGCCCGGGTCCCGGAGCATGCGCGCTACTCATGGTGGTCCGTCGCGACCCAGCGGTTCGGGCAGATCTCGGCGCTCAGCCAGTTCCTGCTCGGCGCGACGCTGGGGTTCGGGATGAGCTTCTGGCATGCGTTCTGGGCGCTCACGCTCGGCGCGGTGATCCTCGAGCTGGTCGCGATCCTGATCGGCGTGATCGGCGCCCGCGAGGGGCTGCAGACGTCGGTGATCGCGCGCTGGACCGGGTTCGGCCAGGGTGGCTCGGCGCTGATCGGGCTGGCGATCGGGATCAGCCTGATCGGGTGGTTCGGGATCCAGTCCGCGGTGTCCGCGGCCGGCCTGAGCCAGCTGATCGGCGTACTCCCGACGTGGGGCTGGTCGCTGGTCTTCGGGCTGCTCGTGACGCTCGTCGTACTGCGTGGCTTCCACTCGATGGCCTGGGTCGCCTATGTAACTGTTCCGGCGTTCCTGCTGCTCGTCGGCTGGTCGATCATCAGCCAGCTGTCCAACCACAGCTTCGGCTCGCTGGTGAACGCGGCGCCGCCGGGTCCGCACCTGAGCCTGCTGGAGGGTACGACGCTCGTCGCGGGCGGCTTCATCGTCGGCGCGGTGATCACGCCTGACATGACGCGGTACAACCGGACCGTCGGAGACGTGGTCAAGCAGACGATCCTGGGCGTGACGCTCGGCGAGTACGTGATCGGGCTGGTCGGCGTACTGCTCGCGCATGCCGTTGGTTCGGCCAACGTGATCACGATCGTCACCTCGTCGGTCGGCTGGGTCGGCACGCTGGTGATCATCCTCGGCACGCTGAAGATCAACGACTGGAACCTCTACAGCTCCGGCCTCGGCGTGGTGAACTTCATCGGCACGGTCTTCGGCCGGCGGGTCAACCGGGCGGTCGTCACGCTGGTGGTCGGCGTCCTCGGCAGTGTGCTCGCGGCCGGCGGGATCCTGGACAAGTTCACCCAGTTCCTGATCGTGCTCGGCGTCGCGTTCCCGCCGATCGCCGGGATCATGGTCGCGGAGTACTTCGTGGTGAAGCGCTGGCGCCCCGACCTGGAGGCGTCCCGCACCGGCGGCACGCTGCCCCCGACCGCGCCGACGTGGGTCCCGGCCACGATCGTGATCTGGGTCGGCGCCGCACTGATCGGCAGGTACGTCGCCTGGGGCCTGCCGAGCATCAACTCCCTCGTGGTCGGCTTCCTCGCGTACGTCGTCGCAGGCAGACTCGGTCTGATCCGCGGCATCGGCACCAGCCAGACGATGAACCCCGACCCAGCCGCAGCGAACGCCGTACCCGCCACCAGCTAGCTCCATCTTTGAGAACCCACCAACCAGTTCACCGTCCGCAAAACGGTTGGTGGCTTCTCAAAGTCGGCGAAGGACGAACCAAACGGGAGGAACTGGAATGCGTATCGGTATCGATGTCGGTGGGACGAACACCGACGCCGTGCTGCTCGACGGCGAGGGTGCCGACGTCAACGTGCTGGCGGCGAACAAGTCCGCGACCAGCGCGGACGTGACGGCCGGCATCATCGACACCCTGGACCGGTTGCAGGCGGAGCGATCCTTCGACCCGGCGCAGGTGCAGGCCGTGATGATCGGCACCACGCACTTCATCAACGCGCTGATCGAGGCCCGGCGCCTCGCTCCGACCGCGGCCCTGCGGCTCGGTCTGCCCGCGACGGCGTCCCTGCCCCCGCTGGTCGACTGGCCGGAGCGGCTGGTCGGGGCGATCAGCGGGCGCAGCTACCTGGCGCACGGCGGGCACGAGTTCGACGGCCGGCACATCGCGGAGCTGGACGAGGACGAGCTGCGCCGGCACGCCGCCGACATGCAGCAGCACGGCGTACGGTCGGTGGCGATCTCGTCGGTGTTCTCGCCGGTGAGCAACGAGTTCGAGCTGCGCGCGGCCGAGATCCTGCACGCCGAGCTCGGCGACGACGTGGCGATCTCGCTGTCCCACGAGATCGGCCGGATCGGCCTGCTGGAGCGTGAGAACGCGACCATCATCAACGCCGCGCTCCGCGAACTCGCCGCGAGCATCGTCGACGGCCTGTCCGGCGCGGTCGCCGGCCACGGCATCTCCGCACCGCTCTACCTGAGCCAGAACGACGGCACGCTGATGGACGTCGACTTCGCCCGCCGGTACCCGGTGGCCACGTTCGCGTCCGGGCCGACCAACTCGATGCGCGGGGCTGCCCTGCTGTCCGGTCTGGATACCTGCGCGGTGGTCGATGTCGGCGGTACGACGAGCGATGTCGGCGTACTCACCCACGGGTTCCCGCGGGAGGCGACCACCGAGGTCGACGTGGCCGGGGTACGGACGAACTTCCGGATGCCCGACGTACTCAGCATCGGCATCGGCGGCGGCAGCTTGGTGGCCTCAAGCAACGACCTGGTGACGGTCGGTCCGCGGTCGGTGGGATACCGCCTGACCGAGGAAGCGCTGGTCTTCGGCGGCAAGACGCTCACCGCGACGGACATCGCCGTCGCGGCCGGCCGGGCTCTCGTCGGCGACGCGGACGCGGTCGCGGACCTCGACCCGACGCTGGTGAAGGCCGCGCTCGCCCGGGTGGCCGCGGACATCGCGGACGCGGTGGAGCGGATGCGTACGTCGCCGGAGCCGCTGCCGGTGGTGGCGGTCGGCGGCGGGTCGATCCTGCTGCCGGACGATCTGCCCGGGAGCCTCGCCGTACATCGGCCGGAGAACTTCGCGGTCGCGAACGCGATCGGCGCCGCGATCGCGCAGGTCGGCGGCGAGGTCGACCGGGTGTACGCGATCGACCCGGGCCGCCGCGACGCGGTCGTCGACGAGGCACGCCAGGAGGCCGTCGACCGCGCGATCGCGGCCGGCGCCGACCCCGCGGCCGTACGGATCGTGGACTTCGACGAGGTCCCGATCCCGTACCTCCCCGGCAACGCGACCCGCATCCGCTGCAAGGCGGTCGGCGACCTGCGGCTGGGTGAGACCCGATGAGCGCGGATCTCCAGGCCATCACAATCGAGCGCCGAGACGGCGGCCACGCGGGGCATGCGGCGGAGAGCGCAATTGTGATGGCCCTGGGATCCGGGGCTCGCGTCGCAGGAGTGGAGTGGTTGCGATGAAGTTGCGTGCCGAAGACCTGGGTGCGCTTGCGCGGGGTGCCGCTGTGCTGGGGACTGGTGGGGGTGGTGATCCGCATATCGGGCGGTTGCTGGCGCAGCAGGCGTTGAAGGAGCACGGGCCGGTGGAGGTCGTTGCCGTCGGCGACCTTCCGGACGATGCGTGTGTACTGCCGGTCGCGATGATGGGCGCGCCGACCGTGATGGTGGAGAAGCTGCCCTCGGCCGACCAGATCTCGGTCGCCGTACAGACGCTGGCGAAGTACGTCGGAAAGACGCCGACCCACCTGGCCTGTATCGAGGCCGGCGGCGTGAACTCGACCGTACCGGTGATCGCGGCCGCACAACTCGGCCTGCCCCTGGTGGACGGCGACGGGATGGGCCGAGCGTTCCCCGAGTTGCAGATGGTGCTGCCGACGCTCGCCGGGATCGAGGCGACCCCGATGGCGATCGTCGACGAGAAGGGTAACCGCGGCGTCTTCGATACGGTCACCAACGAATGGGCCGAACGCCTCGCCCGCTCGGCCACCGTCGACATGGGCTGCTCCGCGATCGTCTCGCTGTACGCGATGACCGGCGCCGAGGTCCGCGGCTCGTTCGTCGCCGGGACGCTCAGCAAGTGCGTCACGATCGGCCGGGCGATCGAGCGGGCGCAGCGGATGCACAGCGACCCGGTAGCTGCCGTGGTGGACGAGCTGGGCGGGCGGCTGCTGCACCTGGGCAAGGTCGTCGACGTACAACGCCGTACGACGACCGGATTCGCGCGCGGTGATGCGGCCGTCGACGGGCTGGACGCGTCTCAAGGGCGGCTGCTGACGCTGCGCTTCCAGAACGAGCACCTGGTCGCGGAGCTCGACGGTACGGCGGTGGCGACCACGCCGGACCTGATCATCGTGCTCGACACCGAGTCCGGCGAACCGATCACCACCGAGGCACTGCGGTACGGCCATCGGGTGAGCGTGCTCGCCGCGCCCGCCGACGACCGCTGGCACTCGCCGGCCGGCATCGACCTGGTCGGCCCGCGGTACTTCGGCTACGACCTGGACCCGATCCGCGCCCTGGAGACAGCATGACCGAGCGAAGCGAGGGCATCAGAAAGCACAGTGTGATTCGCTCAGGCCCGCCCGGAGCGAAGCGAGGACGGGCATGAGCTGGCAACTGGACATCGCGCATCTGAAGGATCTCGCCCGCGGCGCGGCGATCCTCGGGACCGGCGGCGGCGGCGATCCGTTGATCGGGCGGTTGCTGGTCGAGCAGGCGATCCGCGAACACGGGCCGGTGACCGTACTCGATCCGGACGAACTGGACGACGACGCGTTCGTGATCCCGACCGCGCAGATGGGCGCGCCGACCGTGATCGTGGAGAAGATCCCGCGCGGCAGCGAGCCGGTCGGCGCACTGCGGGCGCTGGAGAAGCACCTCGGCCGCCACGCCGACGCCACGATGCCGATCGAGTGCGGCGGCATCAACTCGATGATCCCGCTGCTGGTCGCGGCCCGGACCGGGCTGCCGGTCGTCGACGCGGACGGCATGGGGCGGGCGTTCCCGGAGCTGCAGATGGAGACGTTCTCGGTGTACGGCGTACCGGGGTCGCCGATGGCGATCGCGGGGGAGCACGACGAGACCGTGGTGATCGACACCGGCACGGACAACAAGCAGATGGAGTGGCTGGCGCGCGGGATCACGATCCGGCTCGGCGGGGTCGCGCACATCGCGGAGTACTCGATGACGGGTGCCGAGGTGAAGCGGACCGCCGTACCGCGGACGTTGTCGCTCGGGCTGTCGATCGGGCGCGCGGTGCGGGAGGCGCGGGCGGCGCACGAGGACCCGGTCGAGGCGATCCGGGCCGCGCTGGCGCCGACGTTGTACAGCCACCTGCGGGTGCTGTTCCGCGGGAAGGTCGTCGACGTGGAACGCCGTACGCTCGAAGGCTTCGCGCGCGGGCGGGCGCGGTTCACGGGGTACGACGGTACGTCGCAGCTGGAGCTCCGCTTCCAGAACGAGAACCTGGTCGCGGAGGTCGACGGCGAGGTGGTGTGCACGGTGCCGGACCTCATCTGCGTGCTGGAGGCGGACACTGCGGAGCCGATCACCACCGAAGGCCTGCGCTACGGGCAGCGCGTGACGGTCGTGGGCATCTCGACGCCGGACCTGATGCGTACCCCGGAGGCGCTGGCGGTGTTCGGCCCGTCGTGCTTCGGCCTGGACGTCGAGTTCAACCCCGTCGAACGCCACGCCCTCGTCCCGTAGGGATCCCCAGCCCCCGGCCCGCCGCGCTGACCCCTCCACGGCGGGCCGGGATTCCACCCCGCAGGTCCACGGCGAGGCGTCGGGCGGGGGTTCCGTTTCAGTGGTTAACCCCTGAGACGGACCGTTCACGGGGCGCATGCCGGGGGCGAACCGGCCAGCTGAGGGGTTAACCCCTGATGCGTTGGCTGATGCGTTGACCGCGATTCGGACGGGGGCGTCGACGGCAGCCCCGGCGACGGGGACGTCAGGCGAGGGCGCACTGGTTTGGTGCCGTTGACCGGTGGTCCGGGGGTGCGGTGGGAGGATCGGCCCATGAGCACGGTCGTCCGGGAGCAGGATCTGGGGGCGCTGGTCGTTGGGGTCACGCTGCTCGGCTCCGGTGGTGGGGGCGATACGGGCGCCTTCGGGCGGATGTTGCGGCGGCGGCTCGGAACGGGGGAGTTGGTACTGCGGGACGCCGTGGACCTGCCTGGTGTTTCGGTGAGTCCGATCGGGGTGGTCGGGGCGACCAGTGTGTTGATGGAGAAGCTGCCCAGCGGAGGGGAGTTCGAGACGGCGGTACGGGCGGTCAGCCGGTGGACCGGGGTGGACGTGACCGCGCTGATGTCGTTGGAGGCCGGTGGGCTGAACGGGCTGACGCCGTTGATCGCTGCGCTGGACCTGGGGCTGCCGGTGGTCGACGCGGACCTGATGGGGCGTGCCTTGCCGCGGTTGGACCAGTTCTCGTGGGCGGTGGCCGGGCGGTCGCTGACGCCGTGTGCGCTCAGTGAGCCGAGTGGGCAGGTGATCGTGGTCGACAACGTCGACGCGGCGGGTCTGGAGCGGGCTGTACGGAGCTTTGTCGCTCAGACGGGTGGATGGGCGGTGCTGGCGCTGGCACCGACGCCGATCGAAGCTGCGGCCGTTGATGCGGTCGAAGGGAGTCTTACGCGGGCACTGGCGCTTGGCCGGGCGCATGCTGCGCTTGAGCCTGGGGCGGTGCCGGCAGCTGTTGCTGACGGTTTGGGTGGGCGCTTGCTGGGGAGCGGCCGGGTGGTGGAAGTTGCTCGGCATGTGATCGCTGACGGTGGTGCGGCGTTCGGCCGCGGGAGCCTGTGCGTGGTCGACTCCGCCAGTCGAGCAGTCATCCGCATCGAGACCGAGAACGAGTACCTACTCGCCCTGGTCGACGGCACACCAGTAGTCACCACACCGGACCTCCTGTGCGTTTTGGACCGCCGTACCCTGCAACCGATCGCCGTAGACGCCGTACGCACCGGCGACGAGGTAGTCGTCGTGGCTCTCCCCGGCCCCACCTGGTGGCACCACCCCGATCGCCTCCCGCACGTAGGCCCAGAAGCCTTCGGCCTAGCCTGCCCAGCTCAACTCCTGGAAGCCTCGTGACAACCCTGTTTCCGACCTTGACCGCCATGCTCGCCTCCCCGGGCTGGCGGGGTGTGGTGGTCCTCGCCGGAGCCCCAGGTGACGACGCAACTGGCGCCGAGGTCTCGGCTGCTGCCGATACGGGTGCTAGAGGTGCACCCGCCCGCGGTGCCGGCGCTAGCGGCACGGGTGCTGGAGGTTCACTCACCCGCGGTGCGGCTGCTAGCGGCACGGGTGCTGGAGGTTCACTCACCCGCGGTGCGGCTGCTGGTGGGGTGGCTGCTGGAGGTGCACCCGCACGCGGCGCCGGTGCTGCCAACACGGGAGTTGGAGGTTCGCCTGTCCGCGGTGCTGGTGGGGTGGGGTCTCGGCTTAGTGGGTCTTCTGTGGTGTTGGGGGTGGGGGCTCAGCCGGAGGGGCTTGAGGGGAGGGTGCTTGTTGTGTTGGTGGTTGAGGACCACCGGGACTGGCGGGTTGATGCTCTGATCAGCCGTGCCTCGGCTGCGGGGGCTGGGGCCTTGTTGCTGGCGGGGACTGAGCCTTTGGGGCGTGGGGCTCAGTTGTTGGCGGAGCGGTTGCAACTGCCGGTCTTGGGGTGTGCTGATCCCTTGGCGGCGCATGAATATCTTCGGCGCGTGACCGCCGAGCCTGAGGTGGTGCGTTCAGACCTGGTACTACGGGCGGTGTCGGAGCTCAGGCGGGCAAGTGGTGATCTTGCGTCGGTACTGCGGACAACGTCCGGCGTGCTGGACCGTGCTGTAACGCTGGCGGGTGCTGACGGCGGCACGCTTGCCGGTGAACCGCTGGAGCCGGAGGAGCGCGCGGCGCTGGTGGACGTGTTGCCACAGGTACCAGTGGCATGGGCTGCGCCGTACCGGGTCGACCTGCCGAGTGGGGCCGTACTCATCGCGGTTGCGGTGCTCAGCGTCGGCCCTGTGTGCTGGCTGGTTGCACGGCTGCCCGGTGTGGTCCCGGCTGAGGTTGCCGCCGTACCTGAGGTGCTGACTGTGGTCGCGCCAGCCGTGGGTGAGCGGTTGGCGCTCAGGCGGCTGGAGCTGGAGCGAGACGCACGCCAACGTACGTCGCTGCTGGGGGAGCTGCTGCACGGTGAGCCGTCAGAGGCGACAAGACGGCGCGCGGTCGACCTGGGGTGGCAGCTCGACGGCTGGCACACCGGGATCCGGCTCGGTGCCGACGGGCAGGTGGACGTGGCCGGTCGACGTACGGACGTCGTGGAGGCGTTCGACGCGGAGGGTCTGCGGGCGGTGGTGGTGGAGCAGGGCGACGGCTGGTCCGCGTGGATCACCGCCGTACGCGAGCCGACCGCCACCGAAGTACAACAGCAAGCCGCCGCCATCCGCCGAGTCCAGCGCCGCCTCGTGCAGACGGTCGACACGTACGTCGGGGTTGGCCGCGTCCAGCCTGGTCCGAGCGGTATCGCTGTCACGCTGGCGGAAGCGGGTGACGCGGCCGGCCTGGCGCGGGGGCGTGCCGAGACCGGGCGGTTCCTGCACGTCGACCGGCTCGGGTTGGCGCAACTGCTGCTCGCCTGGACCCGCACAGACACGTTCCAGCCTGCCGCGCAGGCGCTCCTCGCTCCCATCAAGGACCAGCCCGGCGACCTGGTCACCACACTGGCCGTCTACCTGGACACCGAGTCATCCCTCGCCGAAACCGCCGCCGTCCTCGGCATCCACCGCAACACAGCGTCGGCCCGCATAGCCAAGATCCAGCACCTTCTAGGCGTAGACCTCACCAACCCCGACGAACGCCTAGCCCTCCACCTAGCCTCCCGCACATCACCCACGCAATAGCCCCGCGCCACACACGGGGAGGGGGAGGACGCCCGCTTGTGGAGGGGAAGGGCGGGAGGACGCCCGCTTGTGAGGGGAGGGGCGGGAGGACGTCCGCTTGTGGAGGAGGTCTTACGGGGTTGGGGCGTCCTTGCGTAGTAGGGCCGCGGACTTCAGGTCGGACCATACGGCTGGGGGGACCTTGGTGCGGGTTAGGGCTGCGTTGGTGTGTACTTCGTCGGCGGTGCGGCAGCCTACTGCGATGCCTGCGACTGCTGGGTGTGCCAGTGGGAAGGCGAGGGCCGCGGCGGGGAGGGTGGTGCCGTGGGACTCGCACACGTCGGCGATCTTGTTCGCCCTGTCGACCAGGGCCTGGGCCGCGGGCTCGTAGTTGAAGGTCGTGCCGGCCGCGGGACGAGGCTGGGACAGCAGGCCCGAGTTGAAGATGCCGACGGCAACCACCTGTACGTCGTTCTGCACGCAGGCGGGCAGTACGTCGTCGAGCCCGTCCGGGTCGATCAGCGAGTACCGGCCGGCCAGCATGATCACGTCGAGGTCGACCTCCTGGACGAACCGGGTCAGCATCGCCGACTGGTTCATCCCGGCTCCGATCGCGCCGATCACGCCCTGCTCGCGGAGCTCGATCAGGGTCGGGAACGCGGTCGCGACCGCGTCGGAGTAGTGATCGTCCGGGTCGTGCACGAACACCACGTCCAGCCGGTCGGTCCCGATCCGCCGCAGCGAGTCCTCGATGCTCCGCAGTACGCCGTCCCGCGAGAAGTCCCAGCGCCGGCGCCGCGTCGTACTGAGGTCGAAGCCTTCGTCGTCGGGTGCCGCGGTGTCCGACGAGTAGATGATCCGCCCGACCTTGCTGGAGAGCACGTACGAGTCCCGCGGCTTGCCCCGCAGCCCGAGGCCGAGCCGCTCCTCGGCGAGCCCGAGTCCGTAGTGCGGTGCGGTGTCGAAGTACCGCCAGCCTTCGTCCCAGGCGGCGTTCACCGCGGCGACCGCGTCCGCCTCGTGGACCTCGCCGAGCAGGTTGCCCAGCGGCGCACCGCCGAGCCCGATGCGCTGGTCCTCCGGAAAGAGCTTCATGAGCGGGCTCCCGGAAGCCGCAGGTTCTGCATGCCGCCGTCGACGGCCAGCGCCGTACCGGTCGTCGAACCCGACAGCGGACTCGCGAGATACGCGATCGCGGACGCCACCTCGTCCGCCGACACCAGTCGGCCCATCGGCTGCCGCGCCTCGAGCGCCGCACGCTCCGCGGCGGGGTCCTCGGCGACGTCGAGCAACCGCCCGACCCACGGCGTGTCCGCCGTACCGGGGTTCACGCAGTTCACCCGGATGCCTTCGCGGACGTGGTCCGCGGCCATCGCCATCGTCAGCGCCAGGACGGCGCCCTTGCTCGCGGAGTACAGCGCCCGGTTCGGCAGGCCGGCGGTCGCGGCGATCGAGCAGGTGTTGACGATCGCGGCCGCGGCCGACTTCCGCAGGTGCGGGAGCGCGGCCCGGGTGACGCGGGCGATGCCGACCACGTTCACGTCCAGCACCCGGTGCCATTCGGCGTCGTCGTTCGCGGTCACGTTGCCCTGGGCGCCGATGCCGGCGTTGTTCACCACGACGTCGATCCCGCCGAGCTGCAGCGCCGCGGCGGCGACCGCGTCCCGGATCGAGTCGTCGTCGGTGACGTCCGCCGCGATCCCGGTCAGCGGCGCCTCGACGTCCGGCTTCAGGTCGAACACGACCACCTGCGCGCCGCGGGCCGCCAGCAGCCGGGCCGCCGCGAGCCCGATCCCGGACGCACCGCCCGTGACAACAGCCCGCAGGCCGGCGAAGTCGGTCACGGGGCCTCCCGGTCTGGACTGAGGAGCGGAGGGGGCGAAGCGACCGGAGCGACGAGGGAAGACCGGGAGCCAAGGCCCCGGGACCGTGCCGGCGCCGGAGGCCCGGCCAACAGTACTGTCACTTGCTCTCCTCAGCTAGGTCGGTCCAGATCTTGCCACCCGGGTACCGGAAGTCGGTCAGCGTCTCGGCATCCATCTCCGCGCCGAACCCGGGCCGTACCGGTGCCACGTAGTGCCCGTCCCGGACCACCACCGGGTCCAGGAAGTGCTCGTGCAGGTGGTCGACGTACTCGATCACCCGGTCGTCCAGTGATCCGCTCACCGCGATGTAGTCGAACATCGACAGGTGCTGGACCAGCTCACACAGTCCTACCCCGCCCGCGTGCGGACACACCGGTACGCCGAACTTGGCCGCCAGCAGCAGGTTCGCGATGTTCTCGTTGACGCCCGCGACCCGGGCCGAGTCGATCTGCAGGACGGACAGCGCCTCGGCCTGCAGCAGCTGCTTGAACACGATCCGGTTCTGGACGTGCTCGCCGGTTGCGACCTTGATCGGCGCGATTGCCTTCGCGATCGCGGCGTGCCCGAGGATGTCGTCCGGGCTGGTCGGTTCCTCCACCCAGTAGACGTCGTACGGCTTGAGGGCCGCTATCCAGGTGATCGCCTCGGCGACGTCCCAGCGCTGGTTGGCGTCGATCGCGATCCGGATGTCCGGGCCGACCGCCTCGCGGGCCAGCCGCAGCCGGCGGATGTCGTCGTCGACGTTCGCGCCGACCTTCAGCTTGATCTGGGTGAACCCGTCGGCGACCGCCTCGTGGCAGAGCCGGACCAGTTTCGCGTCGTCGTACCCGAGCCAGCCGGGAGTCGTGGTGTACGCCGGGTAGCCGCGCTCCCGCAGTACCGCCTCCCGCTCGGCCCGTCCGGGCTCGGCCGCCCGCAGGATCTGCAGCGCCTCGTCCGGGGTCAGCGCGTCGGTCAGGTACCGGAAGTCGACCAGGCCGACGATCTGCTCCGGGGTGAGGTCCGCCAGCAGCTTCCACAGCGGTACGCCGGCCCGCTTGGCGGCCAGGTCCCACACCGCGTTCACGACCGCGCCGATCGCCATGTGCATGACGCCCTTCTCGGGGCCGAGCCAGCGCAGTTGCGAGTCGTGCACAAGTGACTTCCAGAACCCGCCGAGGTCGCTCAGCGTGGCGTCCAGGTCGAGCCCGACGACATGGTCGCGGAGCGCCTCGATGGCCGTGGTCTGGATGTCGTTGCCGCGGCCGATCGTGAACGCGAACCCGTGTCCCTCGAGCCCGTCCCCGGCGTCGGTCCGGAGGATGACGTACGCCGCGGAGTAGTCCGGGTCGGTGTTCATCGCGTCGGACCCGTCCAGGTCCAGGGACGTGGGGAAGCGGACGTCGTACGTCTCGAACTCGGTGAATCGTGCCATGCGGGAGCCGATCTACGCGGGCGGGTGTCGACGAGATCCTATAGGATATGTGCCTGCCTTGATAGGTTGATGGATCTGCAGGCATGCATAACCCTGGTTCCGGGCCGCCTGGCGGGCGTTAGGCGGTACTTGTGCGTGCCTGCAGATCCGCCACGTACAGTCGGTGCCGTGGCGGACGAGCGGGATGGAGTGTTGCGACTCGGCGGGCGGTCGTTCGGGCCGGGGGAGTTCGCCGTGATGGCGATCGTGAACCGGACCCCGGACTCGTTCTTCGACGGCGGCGCGACGTACGCGGCCCAGGCGGCGCTGACCGCGATCGACCAGGCGGTCGCCGACGGTGCGGACCTGGTCGACATCGGCGGCGTCAAGGCCGGGTACGGCGAACCCGTCGACGAGGCCGAGGAGCTGCGCCGGACCGTCGACTTCGTCGCCACCGTCCGCGACCGGCACCCGGAGCTGCTGATCAGCGTCGACACCTACCGCAGCGGCGTCGCCCGCCGGGTCGGAGCCGCCGGGGCGAACCTGATCAACGACACCTGGTCCGGCCACGACCCCGAGCTCGCCGGAGCCGCGGCCGAGGTCGGCGCGGGCCTGGTCTGCAGCCACGTCGGCGGGCTGAAGCCGCGCACCGACCCGCACCGGATGGCGTACGACGACGTGGTCGCGGACGTGATCCGGACGACCACCGCGCTGGCCCGGAAGGCGATCGCGGCCGGGGTGCACCCGGACGGGATCGTCATCGACCCGACCCACGACTTCGGCAAGAACACCCTGCACTCGCTCGAGGTGACGCGCCGGATCGACGAGCTGGCGGCGACCGGCTGGCCGGTACTGGTGGCGATGTCGAACAAGGACTTCCTCGGCGAGACCCTCGACCTGCCGTCCGGCCGGCGCGGTCCGGCGACGCTCGCCGCGGTCAGCGTCGCGGCCTGGCTGGGCGCGCGGGTGTTCCGGGTCCACGACGTCGCCGGCGTCCGGCAGGCCCTCGACCTGATCGCCGTACTGCGGAAGACCGCGACCCCGGCGTACACCCGAAGGAGCCTGGTGTGATTCGAGATCGTGCGGCCGGTCGCGAGCTGACCGAGGACGAGCTGATCGCCGCCTATGCGGTGGCGGATCGCTCGGTGCCCCGGCTCCGGGCGAACTTCGTCACCAGCCTGGACGGCGCGGTGACCGTGAAGGGCGTGTCCGGAGGCCTGTCCAGCAAGGACGACCAGAACATGCTCGGCCGGCTCCGGATGCTCGCGGACGTGGTCCTGGTCGGAGCCGGCACGCTGCGCGCCGAGGGGTACGGCGGTCTGCGGCTCGGGTCGAAGCGCCGCGCCTGGCGGGTCGAGCACGGCCTGCCGGAGAACCCGACGCTCGCCGCGGTCTCGGCCCGGCTCGACCTGCCCGCCGACAGCCCGGTGTTCACGAATGCGCCGACGCGCGCGATCGTCATCACCTGCGCGGCGTCTCCGGCCGAGCAGCGGGAGGCGCTGGCGGAGGTCGCCGACGTACTGGTCTGCGGCGAGGACGCGGTGGACCTCACGGCGGCCGTGGCTGCGCTGGGGGAGCGCGGGCTGACGCAGATCCTCTGCGAGGGCGGCCCGCACCTGCTGGGTTCGCTCACCGTCGCCGACCTGGTCGACGAGCTGTGCCTGACCGTCTCCCCGCTGCTCGCCGGACCGGGTGCGCGCCGGATCACAGACGGCGTCGCCGCCACCGAGGCACGACCGCTCCCGCTCATGCACATCCTGTCCGCCGACGACGGTTTCCTGTTCCTCCGCAACGGCCGGGGGATTCGCTAGTGCCGGTTGTTGTCGCGGCGGTTTGTCCGCATCCGCCGATCATCGTGCCCGAACTCGCCTCCGGCGCCGCGCCCGAACTCGACTCGCTGCGGGCCGCCTGCCGGACCGCCCTCGACGCGTTGTCGTCCGCCACCAGCATCCTCGTCGTCGGCTCGGGGCCGGTTTCGGCGACGTACGGCGCGGACGCGGGCGGGTCGTTCGGTCCGTACGGCGCTCCCGACGTACGGATCGGATCCGGTCCGCGGGTGCTGCCGCTGTCGTTGACCGTCGGCGGCTGGCTGCTCGGGCAGTCGAAGGCGGCCGGTCTGCCCCGGACGTACCTCGCGGTGCCGGTGGACGAGGTGCCGGCGCGCTGCCTGGAGCTCGGCAAGGAGATTGCCGCGGGCAACGAACGGGTCGGCCTGCTCGTGATGGGCGACGGCTCGGCGCGGCGCAGTGATCATGCGCCGGTGCACCTGCACCCACGCGCCGAGATCTTCGACACCACGGTCGCGAAAGCCTTCCAGGACGTGGATCTCGACGTACTGGCAGCACTCGACCCGGATCTCGCCACCGTACTCCAAGCAGCCGGCCGCGCGCCTTGGCAGATCCTCGCCGGCGCGTTTACCGGTACGACGCTGACGGGCGACCTGCTGTACGACGCAGCGCCGTATGGCGTCGGCTACTTCGTCGCGTCGTTCACCCAGTGATACTGGCGGGGTGACTGAGGAGCGGACGGGTTATCGGCGGTCGGCGAAGTCGCCGCGGGGTGAGGCGCGGCGGCGGGAGTTGCTCGAGAAGGTGGCGGACGACCTCGGGGCGAACGGGCTGGTCGACTTTTCGCTGCGGCGCGCGGCGCGGGCGGCCGGTACGACGCACAAGGTGCTGCTGTACCACTTCGACGGCGCCGAGGACCTGCTGACGCAGGCGGTCCTGCAGTTGCGCGAACGCCGGATCACGCGCGCGGTCTCGGCGGCGGCCGAGCAGGGCGGGTCACTGGCTGAGCGGGTGCGGTCGATGTGGCCGACGCTGATCGGCGAGGAGTCGTGGGTGCTCGACCAGGCGATCGGCCTGGCGATGTACGACGCCGGGCGGTACGCCGATCTCGCCCGGTCGGCGTCGCGGCAGTACCTGCCGACGTTGCTGGCGTTGTGCCCGGACGGCTGGGCGGACGAGCGGCGTACGGAGGTCGCGGAGCTGATCCTGGGGACGCTGCGCGGGTTCCTGATCGAGTGGCGGACGAGCGGGGACGCGGCCGGGATCGATGCCGGGTTCGCGGCGCTGACACGGGCCTTGGAGCGGGAAGAGCAGGCCTGAAGTAGGCATAGACAGATTTGCGAACCACGTGGTTCACTTCTGGTATGCGCGAGAAGGTGAGCTTCACGAGTGCCGGGCTGGACTGTGCGGCCTGGCACTACCCGGGTGGCAACGGCGGGTGCGTGGTGATGACCGGTGGCTTCGGAGTGCCGAAGGAGCCGGGGACGGATCGGTTCGCGGAGCGGTTCGCCGCGGCCGGATTCAGCGTGCTGGCGTTCGACCACCGCAACCTCGGGGAGAGTGCCGGGGAGCCGCGGCAGGTGGCGCGGGTGCGGGACCAACTGGACGACTGGCGGGCGGCGATCGCGTACGCGAAGACGCTGCCCGGGGTGGAACGGGTGGGAATCTGGGCGTTCTCGCTGCCCGGCGGGTACATCGTCCAGCTCGCCTCGGAGGATCTGGGCCTCTCCGCAGCGATCGCGCAGTCGGCGAACGTCGACGGCCCCACCGTCACCCGCCACGCCTCCCGCTACCAGTCGACCGGCAGCGCCCTCCGCCTGGTCGGGCGGGCGTTGCTGGACGTCGTCGGCGGTTGGCTGGGCCGCCCGCCGCGCCTGGTCGATCTGGCGGGTCCTACCGGGACGGTGGCGCTCCTCAACACCCCCGACGCCCAACTGGGCAGCGAAATCCTCAACCCCGGCAACCGCTACCCCGACTGGCAGCAGCAGATCGCGGCCCGCTCGGTGCTCCCCGCAGCGGTCTACCGCCCGGCGAAGTACGCCCCGGACGCCCGCTGCCCGATCCTGTACGTCGTCTGCGAAGACGACAAGTCAGCCCTGGCAGCCCCCACACTGAAGGCAGCCGCCACCACCCCAAAGGCAGAGGTGCTCCGGGTCGCCGGGAACCACTACGCCCCGTTCCTGGACGCCCACGAGGAGGTTGTCGCGGCCGAGTTGGCGTTCCTGGGGCGTCGGCTCGCGGCGCCGGATCTTTCCGGAAACAAACCGGCGCCAGGCGACGAAAAGTTACCGGAAAGGCTCTAACTCGAGCGGGACGTCCGGCCAGCGGGGTGCGGTGGCGGCCAGGTCGGCGTGTCCGGCGGACCGGAGCTGCTCGGTCAGTTCGGTGCGAGCCTGGCGTACGGCGGCTACTGCCTCGGCGGACGTGGCGTGCGGGCCGGACCAGTTGCAGACGGCGTCTCCGGCGTACCAGGCTCCGGTGGGGGCGCGGCGTACATGCGAGGTGGCGAGGCGGGCTGCGGGGAGGGGAACGTCCGCCAGTTGTACTACGGCGTCCACGGCGATCACGTCTGCGGACAGGTCCAGGAGCGGCTGCAGTTCTACGGCGTCCGCGTGGACGAACTCGTAGCCGGCGGGGGCTCGCTCCGCCAGCCACGTGAAGGCCTGCTCGGCTACGGCTGCCAGTTCGCCGGACAGTTCCGGGTCGAGGGTTTGGACGCCGCAGACGCGCGGATCGGTCGGGCGGAGGGCGGCCTGGCAGCGGCGGACGAGCATCTCCTCCGGGAGCGTCTGGCGACGGCCGACGATCCGGGACAGGCCGATGATGTCGAAGTTCAGCTCGTCGGGGGTCCGCTTCCGGCCGGGCTCGAACGCGGCGCCGGCCGCCGTACCGCGCGTCGTCCACGGGCCGGCGTGCCAGCGGGTGAGAGCTGTCATGCGGCCGACCCTACAAGCGTGCGATCAGGACGGCCGGACGGGTGCCGGTACGTCGAAGGTCTTCGCCAGGTCGTCCAGGATCGCCCACGCGCCCTGCAGGCCGACCGCGGTCATCCAGGTCAGGTCCGGTACGTCGTGCACCTTCGGCGCCAGCGGCTTCCACAACGGGTTCGCCTTGAACTGGGCGGCCGTCTTCGCGCCCAGCCCCTTCTCGTCGGCGTACGTCGTGACGAAGATGGCGTCCGCGTCGGCGTCCTTGATCCGCTCCGGGCTGATCTCCAGCGCGAAGTCGTCGACGTCCTGCGACTTCGGGCGCTTCAGCCCGGCGTCCTTGAGCACGATCCCGGAGTAGCTGGCGTTCCGGTACAGCCGGGTCGGCCCGTCGACGAACCGGACCACCGAGATCGTCGGATTATGCGCCTTCGCGTTGATCGCGTCGCCGGTCGTCTTCGCGGCCTTCTCGTACGCCGAGATCTCCTTCTCCGCGAGGTCCTCCGCGCCGAGCGCCTTGGCCTCCAACCGGATGTTGTCCTTCCAGGTCGCGCCGGTGGTCTCGGACATGATGGTCGGCGCGATCGCGGCCAACTGGTCGTAGAGCTTCTCGTGCCGGACCTTCGCGGTGACGATCAGGTCCGGGTTCAGCGCGGCGATCTTCTCCAGGTTCGGCTCGGCCAGCGTGCCGACCGACTCGGCCTCGGACCCGTACGTCTTCCGGTCGTCGCCGAGGTAGTCCGGCAGTTGCCCGTTGATCGTGCGGTAGTCGGTGTACCCGACGACCGGCGTGTCCAGGATCAGTGTCGCGTCCACGTAGCTGGTGTCAAGTGCGACCACCCGCTTCGGCTTGCTCTTGATCTCGGTCTTGCCCATCGCGTGCTCGACGGTCCGCGGGAAGCCTTCGCCGGCCGCACCGGCGGCGGCCGGGTCGTCGTCGGATCCGGACGCGCCGCAGGCGGTCAGCGCGAGGGCTGAGGTCGCGAGCACGGCAGCGAGCAGGGCGGTGATGCGGGGCAGGCGCACGGGTGTCTCCAGATCGGCACGAGTGGCGGGTTAAGGTAGCTCTTCACCTCAGAGGTAAGGCAAACCTAACCATATGTCCCCGCCGCCCGCACACCCGCCCGTGTCGCCGCCCCCGCCGCCGAGTGCCTCGCACCCCGTCACCCGTCGGGCCGTCGCCCTGGTGGCGCTCGCCGTGCTCCTGCTGCTGGCGTTCGCCGCCAGCCTCGCGCTCGGCTCGCGCTGGCTGGGACCGGGCGCGTTGTGGCACGCCTTGACCGCGAACAACGGCTCGGACGCGGACGTGATCGTCCGCAACCTGCGCTTCCCGCGCACGGTCGTCGCCGTACTGATCGGCTTGTGTCTCGGCATCGCCGGCACGTTGATGCAGGGTCACACCCGGAACGCGCTGGCCGAGCCCGGCATCTTCGGGGTGAGCTCAGGTGCGGCGTTCGCGGTGGTGCTCGGGTTGCAGGTGGGGCTGGTCGACTCGGTGTCGTCGACGGTGTGGGTTGCCTTGCTCGGCGCCTTGATCGCGACCTTCGCCGTACAGCGGCTGGCCGCTCGGGGTAGCGGTGCGACGCCGGTCGGGCTGGCGCTGACGGGTGCGGCCGTGGCGGCGATGCTCGGTGCGTTGACGTCGGCGATCGTGCTGCTCGATGCGAACACGTTGGACAGCTATCGCTTCTGGGCGGTCGGCTCGGTGGCCGGGCGCGGACTGGACGTGGCCGGGCAGGTGCTGCCGTTCGTGGTGATCGGTCTGCTGCTGGCCGCGGTCAACGCGCGCGATCTCGACCTGCTTGCGCTGGGCGACGATGTGGCAGCGGGACTCGGGTTGCCGGTCCGTCGGGCGCGCCTGGTCGGGCTCGGCGCGATCGGGTTGCTGACGGCCGCGGGCGTCGCGGCGTGCGGGCCGATCGGGTTCCTCGGGTTGCTGTCCGGCCATGTCGCGCGGCGGATCTTCGGCGCCCGCAACACCTGGTTGATCCCGGCCGCGGGTCTGATCGGCGCGACCGCGCTGGTACTCGCGGATCTCGTCGGCCGGCTCGTCGGCGGTGCCGGTGAGGTCCAGGCGGGCGTGGTCCTCGGCATCGTCGGCGCCCCGATGTTCGTCCTCGTCGTACGGCGCCGGGCGGTGGCGTTGTGAGGTCCCGCACCGTCCTGCTGAGCGTCCTGTTCGCGGCTTTGGCGGTCGTGATCGCGCTGGTGTCGTTGAGCGTCGGTACGACGAAACTCCCGGTCGCGGACGTGCTCGACGTACTGCTCGGCGGCGGCCGTCGCGGTACCCGGCTCGTCGTACTGGAGCTGCGACTGCCGCGGGTCGCGACCGGGCTGCTGGTGGGGATCGCGTTCGCCGTGTCCGGTGCGTTGCTGCAGACGTTGTCGCGGAATCCGCTGGCCAGTCCGGACATCGTCGGCGTGAACTCGGGTGCGTCCGCGGGTGCGGTCGCGGTCATCGTCCTGGCGGGGACGGGCGGTGGCAACATCTCCGGGTTTGCGGCGCAGGTCGGGATCCCGTTGGCGGCGGTGCTCGGCGGGCTGACCGCGACGCTGATCGTCGGTGCGCTGTCGATCCGGCGCGGCCCCGGGAGCACGGTCGATGCGGGCAAGGTGGTGCTGATCGGTGTCGGCATCGCCGCCGCCGCAAACTCGCTGGTCGCCTGGTTGCTGGTGATCGGCGACGTGAACGACGCGGGCCGGGCGGCTGCCTGGCTGGCCGGTTCGCTCAACTCGCGGGCCTGGAGTGACGCGCTACCGGTGCTGATCGCGGTCGTCGTGTTGTTGCCGGTGGCAATGATGTTCAACCGGGACCTGTCCGCGCTGGTGCTCGGCGACGACGTGGCCTCCGCACTCGGCGTCCGGGTGGCGCGGGTCCGGCTGGCGTTGCTGGTGATCGCCACCGTGCTGGCTGCCATGGCTACTGCCGGAGCTGGTCCGATCGCATTCGTCGCACTGGTCGCGCCGCAGGTCGCGCAGCGGCTCACCCGGATGGAGCGGCCGCCTTTGCTGACCACTGCGATGCTCGGCGCGCTCTTCGTCGTTCTGGCCGATCTGGTGGCCCGGAACGGGTTGCAGTGGGCGCAGGTCGGCCCGTACGAGTTACCTGTTGGTGTGGTCACGGCTGCGTGCGGAGCGCCGTACCTGCTGCACCTCATCGGCCGTCAGCAGAAGGGACGCTGAACCGTGCACGTAGAGAACCTGACCCTCGCGTACGACGCTGCGCCGGTAGTGGACGGCCTGACGTTGGAGGTGCCGTCCGGTCAGCTGACTGCGGTGGTAGGGCCGAACGGCTCCGGCAAGTCCACGCTGCTGCGGGGGATGAGCAGGCTGCTCACACCGCTTCGTGGACAGGTGCTGCTGGACGGGAAGGACATCCACCAACTGCCAGCGCGTGAACTAGCCAGGAAGCTAGGTGTGCTGCCACAGGGGCCTGTGACTCCGGAGGGCATCACTGCTGCCGAGCTGGTGTCGAGAGGCCGGCATCCGCACCGCGGGCTGTTCGGACGGCTGACCGCGGAAGACGACGCCGCTATCGAGGAGGCCTTGGCCGCGGTTGAGCTGACGGAGCTGCGTGAGCGCCCCGTGGACCAGCTGTCAGGTGGGCAGCGCCAACGGGTGTGGATCGCGATGGTGCTGGCCCAGGGTACGCAGCACCTCCTGCTCGACGAGCCCACGACGTACCTGGACCTCGCACACGCGGTGGACGTGATGAAGGTGGTGCATGGAGCAGCCACGACAGGCCGGACCGTTGTGGCTGTACTGCACGACCTGACGCTGGCAGCGCAGTACGCCGACCACCTGGTGGTGATGGGTGAGGGCCGGATCGCCGCTGAGGGGCGTCCGGTCGACGTACTCACGGCTGCCTTGCTGGAGGACGTCTTCGGCCTCAAGGCCACCGTGGTGGAGGTCGGCGGCGCACCGGTCGTCGTACCGGACCGCACCACCTGACCGCGTTCGGGTTGATTGGTCTATACAGGCTGGCTCGAAAGGATTGCCGGGTCCGGCGCGGCCGCGGAGGCTTGGCGGCATGCGCTGGACACGAGTAGTGGTGGCGGTTGGACTGATGGTGACGACGGCCGGGTTGGCGCCACTGGCGCACGCGGCCGGCGCGACACCGGACATGTGGACCGAGACGTCGTACAACTCGGTCTTCAAGGACAGCGGGCGATCGCCGGAGGCCGGTGACGACATCCGGCTGGACACCGCGAAGAACGACTACGAGGCAGCGCAGATCGTGCTGCGCGGACCGGCCGCGTTCACCGTGAACAGCGTCGACTTCAGCGCGCTGCAGGGGACCGGCGACGCCATCGCGGCGAGCGAGATCAGCTACAACCCGGTCGGGTACGAGTACCTGGACCGCAACTCGTACAACGGCTGGGAGCCGGACAACTTCGTCGTACCGACGATCCGGACCGCTCCGGGCGACTTCCCGGACCGGCTGCTGAACCAGCCGGGTATCGCCGTACCGGCGAACCAGACGCAGTCGATCTGGGTCCGGGTGCACGTGCCGGCGACCGCAAAGGGCGGCATCTACGCCGGCTACGCGACCGTCCGGACGACGAACGGCAACCTGTACGTGCCGATCCGGGTGAACGCCCGGAACGTGGTGATCCCGCCGGCCAACCAGAGCGAGTTCACCAACGTGATGTGGACGAACTTCCTCGGCCTGACCTCCTGGGACATGGGCCAGGGCGACACCGTCAAGCTGTTCTACGGGCACGACCGGTACTCGCCGCAGTGGTGGCAGCTGATCGACAACTGGGCCGACACGATGAAGCGGTACCGGCAGAACGACCTGCAGCTGCCGCTGGTCAACCTGCTCACCGACGGCGGCAGCAAGGTCGATGCCACCGGCAACTACACGTTCAACTTCGACCGCTTCGACCAGGTCGTGCAGCGGTTCCTGGACAAGGGCGTGGTGAACCGGCTGGAGGGGTTCACCGGCGCCGGGCCGCAGAACCCCGAGCACAACCCGCAGTACCCGCGGTACCTGCAGGAGGTGACGCCCAAGGAGACCGGCAGGCAGCTCCCGGACTTCGTGTACTGGGACTCGCCGGAGGCGGACAACTGGTACAAGCAGTTCTACCCGGCGCTGCGCCAGCACCTGGCCGACAAGGGCTGGGCGAGCATGTTCTGGATGCACGTGGGCGACGAGCCGGGGGCCGGCGGTGACCCGGGCTGGTTCGGTGTCGCGAACAAGCTCCGGCAGTACTGGCCGGACGTGAAGATCGGTGACGCGGTCGTCAACCAGCTGGCCGCGCGGGTGGCGCACGCGGAGGACATCGTCATTCCGAACCTGTTCACGTACACGGCGAACCCGAAGCCGTTCGACGACGAACGCAAGGCCGGCAAGCCGCTGTGGTTCTACAACTGCAACATCCCGGCCGGCAACCATCTCAACAGGTTCATCGACCAGCCGGAGTGGAGTCAGCGGCAGACCATGTGGCTCGCGTACGGCAAGGGCGCGACCGGGTACCTGCACTGGGCGTACGGCAACTGGCAGTTCAAGATGAGCGACCAGACCGTCAAGGGCGACGGGTACATCGTCCGGCCGGACACTGTGCACAACACGGTCGAGGCCTCACCGCGGTACGAGTCGTTGCGGGACGGCATGGAGGACTGGGAGGTCCTCAACCACCTCGGCAAGACCAACCCGGGGCTGGCACACGACCTGGCGACGGCCGCAGTGCAAGCCAGCGACAAGTACTCGCCGGACGTGAGCTACATGCAGCGGATCCGTGCTCTTACGCTGGATGCGGCCGCTGGGCTGCCTGTGAAGGGCCTCCCGTACAAGAAGACCGGCACCTCGAACGGAGTGCAGATCGACCTGGGCCGCCAGGCACAGGTGGACGGCGTACAGCTGCACTGGGGCGCCACCTGGGCCAGCAAGTACCACGTGCTCATCTCGTTCGACGGTACGAAGTGGGCAGAGGCAGCGAACAGGACCGACGACCCCGCGGACGACCTGGCCAAGCCCGGTGGCGACGACTTCCTGGGGATCAACGCGAAGACGCGCTACATCCGGATCACGGTGGACGGCACAGCGCCGTACGACCTGCAAGGGCTGGAGGTGGCGGGGCACCGCCTGCTGCAGCAGAACCTTGCGGGTGGGAAGCCGTACACCAAGACCGCTCCGTCGACACGGTTCCCGGACGCGGGTAACGAGGCGACCGACGGGGTGCTGGGCGACAACTGGGGCGACGGCAAGCAGTTCGGGTACGAGCTGGCCAACGTCGGCGACAGCGTGCATCCGACGGTCAACATCGACCTCGGGTGGGCCCAGACGGTCGGCACGGTGCGCGTGCATGCCTACGAGGAGTACCCGGACTACCGGCCGGACCAGATCACGGTCGCGACCAGTACCGACGGTACGAACTTCACCGACCGCGGGCAGGTCAGTTCGGTGAACGGGGCCTCGCGGATCTGGTACGACATCGGGTTCGCGCCGTCGAAGGCCCGGTGGGTCCGGGTGACGTTCGACAAGACGATGCACAACAAGTACCAGTCCGGCCTGTTCGTCGACGAGATCGAGGCGTACGGCGCCGGCCACGCGGGCGACGTGGTGCCGGGGGCGACGGCGTACCAGTGGAACGACGCAGGTGGTGCCGGTCACGAGGTGATCTTCGCCCCGACCGCGGCCGGCACCATGGGGCGCTGGGACTGGAGTGGTGCGGCCGGGCTGAAGCGGAACGACCTGGGTGGTGGCCCGATCGCCGGCAAGACCACGGGGTACGCCTGGGAGAACCAGCAGCACGCAGTGGCCCGAAGTACGACGGGAACGCTGCTGCACTGGTGGTGGGTCGAGGGCGAGCCAGCGGCGCACAACGCGGACTGGGGAGGTGATGCGGCCGGTGATCCGGCCGCAGTGGTCTGGTCCGGCCAGCAGCACATCTTCGCGCGCTCCTCGACCGGTGGCCTCACGCACTGGTGGTGGGACCCCGCTGACGGCCAGTTACGCCTCGACAGCTGGGGCGGTGCACCCGGTGCGATAGTCGGTACGCCGTCGACGTACGTGTGGGACAACCAGTTGCACGTTGTCGCCCGTGGCGCGGACAACCACCTGTACCACTGGTGGTGGCAGCTGGGTGACTTCGAGCCGCACTTCGCCGACTGGAACGGTGAGGCGTACTCCGACCCCACGGCGTTCGTTTGGAACGGACAGCAGCACGTGTACACGCAAGCCGCGGACGGGCAGCTCTACCACTGGTACTGGGACGCCGGTGACGGGCTGCACCAAGTCGAATGGGGAGGTGCTCCGGCGAAGTTCGTCGGGGCGCCGTCTGCGTTCAAGACCGCGACGCAGCAGCATGTGGTCGCACGTGGTCCCGGCAACACGCTCTACCACTGGTGGTGGGACCAGGGCACCAGCAAGGTGACGTGGGAGGACCTGGGCGGGCAGGTGTACGCCGATCCGGTGGCGTTCGCGTTCGCTGACCAGCATCAGTATTTCGCCCAGAGCGGAACCGGAACGTTGTACCACTGGTGGTGGACGCCGCAGGACGGCTGGCACCAGAACGACTGGGGCGGTTCGGTGCAGGTCCCCGTCTGAAAACTGTCGGTGGCGCCGGGGAACATCGCGGGCATGAGTCGACTCGCTACCCAGGCGTCACCGACCGGTAATTTTCTGGTCGGTTGTCCAGCCCCGCACCCGGAGCTAGGTTCGCTGACGTGACCTCGCCCAGTGGTTCCACGGCGACGACTCCGATCGGCTCCCGGGCCGAGGCGGAGGGGTACGTCGCGATGGTCTGTTTCAAGCACGGTCCACCTCGGCTGTACGGCGTCGAGCTCGAGTGGACAGTGCATCACGCGGACGATCCGCACCGGCCGCTCGACGCCGGACAACTGAGTAAAGCCCTGGGCGAGCACGCCCCCGCGACCCTGGTCCGCGGCAGCCCGCAGCTGCCGTTGCGCCGCGGCGCTCTGGTCACCGTGGAGCCCGGTGGCCAGGTGGAGATCTCCGGTCCCGCGACCGACTCGATCCCACGGCTGATCGACGACACCGCCGCCGACGCCGACGAGCTCACCACATTGCTTCTGGACGCCGACCTGGTCCCGGGCGGCTACGGCCTGGACCCGTTCCGGGCACCCCGGCGGATCCTCGCGGTCCCGCGGTACGCCGCGATGGAACACGCGTTCCAGCGGCTCGGACCGCACGGCCCACGGATGATGTGCAGCACCGCCGGCCTGCAGATCTGCTTGGACGCCGGCGAGGCTGACCAGACCGCTCTCCGTTGGCGGGCCCTGCACGATCTCGGTCCCGCATTGGTCGCGTTGTTCGCCAACTCCCGCCGCCGCGACGGCTCCGACACGGGCTGGGCCTCGGCTCGTACACAGGCCACCTTCGGTACGTGCGCCCCGTTCACCGAGCCGCCACCGATCGACGGCGACCCGGCCGCCGCGTGGGCGCGGACCGCGATGGAGGCGCCGGTGCTGTGTCTGCGCCGCGGCGACACGTGGGACGCCCCGACCGGTCTCACGTTCGGTGCCTGGGCGGACGGACAGCTGCCCGGCGATCGGCCGACGTACGACGACCTCGACTACCACCTGTCCACGCTCTTCCCGCCGGTCCGGCCGCGCGGGTATCTCGAGGTGCGCTACCTCGACGCGCAGCGGGGGGACGGGTGGATCGCCCCGACCCTGCTGCTCACCGCACTCATGTCCGCGCCGCTCGACCAGGTCCTGGCCGCGGCTGAGCCCGCCGCCGGGCGCTGGTTCCCGGCCGCGCGGGAAGGCCTCAGGGACAGGTTGGTACTGCGTGCCGCGCGAGACGTGGTGGCACTCGGTGCCGCGGTCCTGGACCGGACCGGTGCGGATCCCGAACACACCGCTGCCGTCGCAACCCGGCTGCAGCGCATCGTCGACACCACCCAAGGAAGGCGAGCTTCATGAGTCACCAATTGTCCGACCTGTCGCCCGAAGGTCTGCGGGCCTTCGTGGGGGAGCAACTGGAACGGTCCCGGGCCAGGACCGTGCAGCTGACCGACGCGGTCGACACCGACGACCTGGTCAAGCAGCACTCCAAGCTGATGTCACCACTCGTCTGGGACTACGCACACGTCGGCAACCAGGAGGAGCTCTGGCTGGTCCGCGACGTCGGCGGCCGGGAGCCGCTGCGCCAGGACATCGACGAGCTGTACGACGCGTTCCAGCACCCGCGGGCGGACCGTCCCTCGTTGCCGCTGCTGGGTCCGGCGGAGACCCGCCTCTACGTGAACGAAGTACGGGACAAGGTGCTGGACGTCTTGGATCACGTGAAGTTCGACGCCGGGCGTGAGTTGGTGGACAACGCGTTCGCGTTCGGGATGATCACGCAGCACGAGCAGCAGCACGACGAGACGATGCTCGCGACACATCAGCTGCGGGCAGGTGTGCCGGTGCTGGACGCGCCGCCGCCTCCCGCCGGACGGGTCTTGCCGGCGGCGGAGGTGTTCGTGCCGGGCGGGGTGTTCGAGATGGGTACGTCGATCGAGCCGTGGGCGTTGGACAACGAGCGGCCGGCACACGCCGTACACGTGATGCCGTTCGCGATCGACACGGTGCCGGTGACGAACGGGGACTACCTGCGGTTCGTGCTCGGTGGTGGGTACGCGGATCCGCAGTGGTGGTCGGAGGCCGGGTGGGCGCTGGTGCAGCAGGCGTCGCTGGTCGCGCCGCGGTTCTGGTCGCAGGCTGACGGGGAGTGGTGGCGGCTGCGGTTCGGGCATTTGGAGCGGTTGCCGATGGACGAGCCGGTGATGCACGTCTGCTTCTACGAGGCGGAGGCGTACGCGAAGTGGGCCGGCAAGCGGCTGCCGACCGAGGAGGAGTGGGAGTTCGCGGCGCGGTTCGATCCCGCGTCCGGGCGGACGCGGCGGTTCCCGTGGGGTGACGAGTCGCCCGGCCTGCAGCACGCGAACCTCGGCCAGCGGCATCTCTCGCCCGCACCGGTCGGGGCGTATCCGGCCGGGGCGTCGCCGCTCGGGGTCGAGCAGTTGATCGGCGACCTGTGGGAGTGGACGTCGAGCGACTTCCGCCCGTACCCCGGGTTCCGCGCCTGGCCGTACGACGAGTACTCGCTGGTGTTCTTCGGCCCCGACCACAAGATCCTACGTGGCGGTTCGTTCGGTACGGACGAGGTCGTCGCCCGCGGCACGTTCCGCAACTGGGACTACCCGATCCGCCGCCAGATCTTCGCCGGCTTCCGCTGCGCCCGCGACCCGCACCCCGAAGAACTCCACCCCTGATGTGCCGTCACCTGGCCTACCTGGGCCCACCCATCACGCTGTCCTCCCTGATCCTCGACCCCACCCACTCCCTCTACGAACAAAGCTGGTCCCCCCACGACATGCGCGCCGGCGGCACCGTAAACGCCGACGCCTTCGGCCTCGCCTGGTACACGGAAAACCAGCTCACCAGGTACCGGCGGAATGTGCCGATCTGGACGGATGACAACCTTCCGGGGTTGCTCGGAGCTATTCGTTCGGGGGCGGTGGTTGCTGCCGTGCGGAACGGGACCGAGCGGATGCCGCACAGCGAGGCGGCGGTTGCGCCGTTCACGTCTGGGGACTGGGCGTTCAGCCACAACGGACGGGTCCCGGGCTACCCCGACTCGGCTGTGAAGCTGGCCGAGGAATTGCCGGCGCGCGACCTGCTGCAGCTGGACGCGCCGGTGGACTCGGCGTTGCTGTTCGCGCTGATCACCCACCGCCTGAGCGCGGGACCAGCTGAGGCGGTCGCGTCGGTCGTGCGTGACGTGGAAGCTGCCGCGCCGGACTCCCGCCTGAACCTGCTGCTGACGGACGGGCAGCAGGTGATCGCGACGGTGTGGACACACTCGCTCCACGTCCGCCGTACGACCGACTCCGTCACTGTCGCCTCCGAACCCTTCGGCGACGGCGACTGGACCGCAGTACCCGATCGTTCCCTGCTCGTGGCCACCGCCACGACCGTGCAGGTCACCCCGATGGAAGGACACCCGTGACCCTCATCGACGTACAGCTGACCCCGGACTACGCCGCGCGCGCCCTCCGCGACGACGTACGCGCGGGGTTGTCGGCGACGCCGAAGTGGTTGCCGCCGAAGTGGTTCTACGACGCGCGGGGGAGTGAGCTGTTCGAGCAGATCACCCGCCTGCCGGAGTACTACCCGACTCGTGCCGAGCGCGAGATCCTGCAGACCCGCGCCGCCGAGATCACGACCCTCACCAACGCCCACACGCTGGTCGAGCTCGGCTCCGGTTCCTCGGAGAAGACCCGCCTGCTGCTCGACGGGCTCCGCGACCACGGCACACTCACCAGTTTCGTACCGCTGGACGTCTCGGAGACGGCGCTCCGCGAGGCGTCCGGCGCGATCAACGCCGACTACCCGACCATCGACGTCCACGGTGTCGTCGGCGACTTCACCGCGCACCTCGACAAGCTGCCGGGCGACCCGCCCCGGCTGGTCGCGTTCCTCGGCGGCACGATCGGCAACCTGATCCCGGCCGAACGCGAGACGTTCTACCGCTCGATCCGCGACGTCCTCGAGCCCGGCGAATTCCTCCTCCTGGGGACCGACCTGGTGAAGGATCCCGCCACGCTGGTCGCGGCGTACGACGACGCGGCCGGCGTCACGGCCGAGTTCAACAAGAACGTGCTCCGGGTGATCAACCGCCAGCTCGGCGCGGACTTCGACGTCGACGCGTTCGAGCACGTGGCGATCTGGGACGAGGACAACGAGTGGATCGAGATGCACCTGCGCGCCACCCGCGCGATGCAGGTGCTGATCCCGGAGATCCACCTCGACGTGACGTTCGCCGCGGGCGAGGAGCTCAGTACGGAGATCTCCGCCAAGTTCCACCGCGCCGGAGTAGAAGCCGAGCTCGACAAAGCGGGCTTCACCCCGGCCGCGTGGTGGACCGACACCGCACACCGCTTCGCCCTCTCCCTCTGGCAAGCCCTCTGACCCGTAACGTCCGAAGATCCGAGGGCGTGCGCCCTCGGATCTTCGGACGTCAGCGGTGGAATCAGCCGCCTTGTTTGATGAGGGCGTTGATCTTGTCGACGTAGTTCGGGAGGTCGGTGATCGGCTTCTTGCCGCTCAGAATCGGCTGGTAGTTGGCCGTGGTCAGGTCACCGACCTGGCTGGCCCACTGGGTGGTGAACCGGACACCGACCGTCTTCTCCGCGGACAGGTCGGCCTTGACCGTGTCGACGACCGTCGGCTGCTGCGCCTTCGTGAGCGCGTCGAAGTAGCTCGCCTGCGCCGGCGTGTAGGCCGGCGGCGCGACCGGCGAGGCCGGTAGAACCGCGTCCCACACCTTGGTGTTGATGTACTCGAGCACCTTGAACGTCGCGTCCTGGTTCTTCGTGTACTGCGGCGTGCAGATCCCGACCGAGTCGTACAGCGTGGTCGGCGTCTGCACCTGCGGGAACGGCGCGAACCCGTACTTGATCTTCGGCTTGTCGGTCTGGAACCCGGCCGCCAGCCACTGCCCGCCGAACGTCATCGGCACCTTGCCGGCCGCGAACAGCGACTGCACGTTCGACGCGTCGTACCCGGGCGGTGCGACCGACCCGTTCTTGATCGCGGCGGCGAGCTTCTGCACGCCTTCCTGGTACTTGCCGTCGGCCTCGGCCTTCGTCGGGTGGTTCACGTTGTCGGTGAACGGCGCGCCGCCCGCGGACACGGAGTACATGCTCATCGTGAACGGACCGTCCGCGCTCGTCAGCTGGTCGGCGACCAGGCCGTACTTCGCCCCGTTCTTGTTCGCGAGCTTCGCGGCGTCGGCGTACATCTCGTCCCACGTCCAGCCGGCCTTCGGCAGCGGCAGGCCCGCGGCCGTGAACGCGTCGGCGTTGTACCAGACGCCGTACGTGTTCATCAGCGACGGCAGGCCGCCCATCTGGCCGTCGGCAGTCTTCCAGTTCTCCATCGCGGACGGGACGAAGTTGTCCGCCTTGAAGTCGCTGCTGCTGCTCTTGATCTTGTCCGCCCAGTTGACCAGCAGGCCCTGCGACGTGTACTGCTGCTCGGTGTCGTTACCGCACCAGAACAGGTCCGGCAGTTTCTTCGCCTGGGTGAGCGACGCGAGCTTGTCGCCGTACTGACCGCTCGGGGAGTCGAGTAACTGGACCTTGACGTTGTCGTCCTTGAAGCCCTCCAGCGCCTTCTTGATCGCGGCGTTGGTGTCGGTCGACTCCCAGGTCATCACGGTCACGGTGACCGGCCCGTTGCTCGAACCGCCCGAACCGGACCCGCCGCCGCAGGCCGTTGCCGCCAGCAACCCCGCGCACGCCAGCGCGGTGACGCCCAATGTCCTCTTCACAAGGAATCTCCTCTATTTCTGGTTCGTGCTGCCGAGAGCGCCGAGGCCCTGGATGAAGTAGCGCTGCGCGGCGAAGAAGATGATCAGCGGCGGCAGCATGTAGAGCAGGTTCGTGGCCATGTAGTAGCTCCAGTCCGGCGTCTTCCCGGCGAACGGCGAGATGAACGACGCCATCCCCACCGACAACGGCCACTTGCCGGACGAATACAGGTAGACCAGCGGATTCAGGTAGTCGTTCCAGGAGGCCTGGAACGCGAGGATCGCCATCGTCAGCCAGGCCGGCCGGGTCAACGGCAGCATCACGCTGACGAAGATCCGCAGGTGCCCGGCGCCGTCGATCTTCGCCGCTTCATCGATGGAATAGGGGATCGCGAGGAAGTACTGCCGGGCCAGGAAGATGAACAGCGGGTTCCCACCGAGGAACGCCGGCACGATCAGCGGCAACCAGGTGTCGTACCAGCCGATGCTCTTGTACATCTGGAACAACGGGATCAGGCCGACCACGCCCGGAAGCAGCATGCTGCCGACGAACAGGTAGAACCACACCTTGCGTCCCGGGAACCGCAGCCGGGCCAGCGCGTAGCCGGCCATCATCGCGGTCAGCACGCCGCCGATCACGCTCAGCGCGGTGATGATCAGCGAGTTCAGGAACAGCCGCGGGAAGTGGATCGCCTCCGGCCCCTTGATGAAGTTGCTCCAGGTCCACTCGTGCGGCAGCAGCTTCGGCGGGATGTCGAACACCGCGGTCTTGCTCTTCAGCCCGATCGTGATCATCCACAGCAGCGGGACGACCATCACGGCGCAGATGAACAGCGCGACGACGTACCACGACGTCGTACCGAGCACACGTGGTTTCTTCTTCGCGGGACGCGCGGCCTCTTCGGCGGGCGTCACCGGGGGAGCTTCAGTCGGAAGTGCTGTCACTGTACGTCCAGAGTGAGGAGAACTTCGCGGTCAGGGCGATCACGGCGATGATGATGACGAACAGCACCCACACCTGCGCGGACGCGTACCCCAGTTGCGGGATCCGGCCGAGCGTCGGGAAGCCGTTGCCGTAGATGCCGAGCATCAGCACGTTCGTACTGAACCCCGGACCACCGCCGGTCAGGATCTTCGGCTGGTTGAACGTCTGCAGCGCGGCCGTGGTCTGCAGGATCACCTGCAGCAGCATGATCGGGCTGATCATCGGCATCGTGATCCGGAAGAACACCGACCACGGGCCGGCGCCGTCCACCTTGGCGGCCTCGTACAGCTCGGTCGGCACCGACTGCAGCGCGGCAAGGAAGATGATCATGGTGCTGCCGACACCCCACAGCATCACCAGTACTACGGACGGCATCGCCATCTTGGGACTCTGCAACCACAGGCTTGTCGGCAGGCCGAGCCGGTCGAGGATCGTGTTCAGCAACCCGACCTGGGGATCGAGCATGAACTTCCACAGCGTGATCGTGGCGACCGCGGGCAGGACCACCGGCAGGTAGGCGAGCGTCCGGACCACCCGGACACCGGCGAACCGCTGGTTGCAGAACATCGCCAGCGCGAGGCCGATGATCAGCGACAACGGGACATAGAGCAACACCAGATAGCCGGTCGCCCGCAACGACGGCCAGAAGGCCGGGTCGGTGGTGAACAGTCTCCGGAAGTTGCCGAGGCCAATGAAGACCGGGTTCGTCAACCCGTTGTACTTCGTCAGCGCGAGATAGAACGATCGGATCAGCGGATATCCCACGAAAACGAGGAACCCGATCACCGCGGGAGCGATGAACAGGTACGCCGCCTTCACGTCGGAGCCGGCGTTGCGACTCATCCCACCGCGGCTCTTCCTCCGGGTGGTTCCGCCTGGAGTGGCACTACTCATCCGGCCTCCTGGACGGTAACGTTTCCAACGTCTTACTGTTGGGTGACGATGCCGTGTCCCGAAAAGGAAGTCAACCCCGTGCCCGAAACGTTTCCAACCAAGCCGGAGGTCGCTCGGCCGACGATGATCGACGTCGCCCGCCGGGCCGGCGTCGGGCTCGGCACGGTGTCGCGTGTCGTGAACGGCGGCCACGGCGTCCGGGACGAGACCGCGCAGCGGGTCCGGGCGGCGATCGACGCGCTCGGCTTCCAGCGCAACGAGGTGGCCCGCGCGCTCCGGCCGGGCAAGAAGTCGACCAGCCTGGCGCTGGTCCTCGGTGACCTGACCAACCCGTTCTACGCGAGTATCGCGAAGGCGTCGCTGGAGATCGCCGGGCAGTCCGGGTTCGCCGTCGTGCTGGGCAGTGTCGACGAGGACCCCGAGGGCGAGAAGCGCGCGATCCAGGAGCTGGTCAGCCGCCAGGTCGCGGGGCTGATGATCGTCCCCGACCAGGGCGACCACGCGTTCCTGGAGGGCGCCGGCGTACCGGTGGTGTTCGTCGACCGCCCGGCCACCGGGATCGAGGCCGACATCGTGATGGTCGACAACGAGGGCGGCGGCCGGATCGCGGCCGAACACCTGCTCAGCCAGGGACACGAGCGGATCGCGATCATCCTCGCGCCGTCGTACTACACGATCGGCCGCCGGTTGCGCGGCTTCCGGCGGGCGCACCGGGCGGCAGGGGTGGAGGTCGACGAGTCGCTGGTCATCCAGTTGCCGGAGGGCAACGCGGAGGCCGCGGAGAAGGCGACCCGCGAGGTGATGCTGCGGCCGGATCCGCCGACCGCGATCTTCGCCTCGACGAACTTCCTGGTCGAGGGCGTGCTGCGCGCGCTCGGTGAGCTGGACCAGGACCCGGCGGTGGTCGGGTTCGACGACTTCCGGCTCGCGGACATGCTGCCGACGCCGGTCACGGTCGTTGCCTCCGACATCGCCGAGCTCGGCCGCAGCGCCGCACGGCTGCTGCTCGACCGGGCCTCCGGCGCGGACACCCGGCCGCCGCAACGGATCGTGCTGCCGTGTGCGTTGATCGAGCGCGGGTCGGGGGAGCGCCCGCCTTCTGCTGTGAACAGAAAGGCTCAGTGATCCGCGACCCCGCTGGTTAGGGTCGCAGCGTGTACTACGAGTCCTTCGGCGCCGGCCCGCCCGATCTTCTTCCTCCCCAGCTGGGGCGGCGACGCCGGCGAGGCCCGCGACGTCCACGAACCGATCTTCCGGCAGCGCGAGGGCTGGCGCCGGATCTACGTGGACCCGCCCGGCACCGGGAAGTCGCCTGCCGACGCATCGATCACCGACCAGGACGGGATGCTCTCGTCCATCGCCGGGCTGATCACCTCGATTGCCGGTGACGAGTCATTCGCCCTCGCAGGTACCTCCGCCGGTGGCCTGCACGCCCGCGGCATCGTCAAGCGCGACCCGCCCCGCGTCCTGGGATTGTTGCTCCGGGCACCGGGTGTCGTCATCGACCGCTCCCGTCGCACGCTCCCGGCCGACGCGTACTTGTTGCCGTCCACAGCCCGCGATCGCCAGCACGAGTACTACGAAGCAGCCGAGGCAGGGGCGGATCTCGAGTTCCTCGGCCGGATCCAGCGCGACGTGTCGACGTACGGCCTGCGGGAAGATCCGTCGGTCCACTTCGACCGCCCGACCCTGATCGTCACCGGCCGCCAGGACACCATCGCCGGGTACGCCGACGCCTGGCCGCTGCTCGACGACTACCCGCGCGCGACGTACGCCGTACTGGATCAAGAGGACCACTTCCTCCCCGGCCCCGGCTCCGCGCTCTACCGGGCGCTCGTGGAGGACTGGCTGGACAGGGTCGAGCACCCGGACGCGTGAGGGGCGGAACGCGCGGCCGGGTGCTCGTGATCGGGGTGGGTCAGAAGTTCGGGTAGGCCCAGCCGAGGTAGCTGTTGAAGTACGGCAGCGCGCGCTTGCCGATCGCGCCGCTGACGCTGGTGGCCCAGAAGTTGCCGTCACCGGTCGCCACGCCGACGTGGCCGTACGGTGCGGCCAGGTCCCAGAAGACCAGGGCGCCCTTCGGCGGGTTCAGGTCTCCCTTGTGCGCGACCCCGCGGGCCACGGCGTCGTTCCAGTCGGCCTTGGCGGAGGCCCAGATCGCGGTCTTCCGTACGAGTTCTCCGCGGCCATCTCGCAGTACCCCTGGAAGGCCGTCGACCCGTTGCGGGCGGCGTACCACGCGATGGCGTTGTCGGCGCGCGGGTTGCTGGTGCACAGCGGTGCGATCAGGCCGCTGCTTCGGGTGTTGACGTAGGAGTCGGTGATGTATCCCTTGCCGGGGATGTGGTCCCAGACGAGGCTCCGTCCGTACTTGCCGGTGACGGGTTCGCCGTAGAGCTGGCAGTCGATCTCGACCGGTCCGTTGGGCTGGGTGCCGACCGAGCCGAAGCTGGTCGCGTTCCCGGACCGGATCGCGACGCCGGCGAGGAGGGCGGTGACGGCAACACGGGCGGTGATGCGCATGAGGCGGTACGCATGGTGTGTTCCCTTCCTTGAAGTTGTACTCGCAGGGAACCAAAACGCGCCGCTGTTGTCGGAGTGGGCAACGGAAACCAGTCACTGCGATTTGGTACTTTATGTAGATAAGTGACCGCGAGAGCGGAGAGTGCGCCGTGCGCCCAGCCCAGGCCCGGTACGTGATCGGAGCGCGTATGCGCGAGCTGCGCGAGGCCGCCGGAATGCCGCTGACCCGCGCCGCCGCCGAGTCGGGCTGGGACAAGGGACACCTGTCCCGCGTCGAGCGCGGCCACACCAAGCCGAGCCGCGAGCTGATCGAGTGGTACGACGACTCGTTCGGCGCGGGCCAGGCGCTGGTGAACCAGCTGACGGAGCTCGACGCCGCCGTACGGGCCGGTCGCGACATGTCGCAGCGGGACCTCCGCCGGCACGTCCAGCCGGTGCTGCTCGGCGGTTCGGTCCCGATCGACCATCACCCGGACGATCGGGCTGAGCTGGTGGGGGAGACGGTCCCGGACGGTACGCAGGTACGCCGCGACGAAACGTTCGAGAAGACCTGGGTGATCCGCAACAGCGGCGACCGCCCGTGGTGCAACCGCTGCCGGCCGGTTGTACTACCCCGGCCTGGAGTCCCCACCCATCTACTGCACGATCCTCACCGTGTACGACCTCTAACGCGCGAGCGGCCGTCAACAAGAACCGGTTGGGTTGGAGCAGAAATATCCTGTTCAACGCCTCCGCCACGCGGTCGTCGCCCCGCCTGGTGGCAGCCGGGCGGGGCGGATGTTCGCCCCAGCCGCGAGCGACGCCTCGCGAAGTCGGCTGGCCGTGGTGCGCGGGTGATCCAGGTCCTGCCAGCCAACCCGCACGAACTGGTACCCCAGTGCGCGCAGGTTGTCCTCGCGCCACTTCTCCGCGACGAGGCTCTGGGCATCGCCGTACTTCGTCGCGCCGTCGAACTCGACGATGGTCACGCCTCCCAGCAAGATGTCGACCCGGCCGATCAGCCGGCCCGACCGGTCGCGGATCTCGACCTGCAAATCCGGCTCCGGCAGACCGTGGTTCGCCATCAGTACCCGGAGCCGCGACTCGCCGACCGATTCACTCAGCCCGTTCGCGAACCGCGCCGCTGCCCGTGCTGCCGGTGAACCCTGCCAACCGGCGTGCCGGTCCGCCGTCGCCACGAGTGCATCTCTGGTGACCAGGCGGTTGTGTAGTGCGGCGTCCCCGAGTACGACTCCGACCTCGTACGACGAGGCGCAGGTGGCCTCGGCGACGGCACGCGCCGGCGTCACCACCGGCACCCCGTCGACGGCGGTGACCTCACCGGGATCGAACCGCGATCGGTGCACTTCGGCGAGCATGTCGGAACGCGTTCGGCCGCGCGGCTTGGTCACGTGGATCTTGGACAGGTCGAGGCCCCAGCTGGGCAGCCCATGCAGAACGGCCGCGGATTGATGGCTGACCACCGCGCCGGGCCCCATCCGGTTGACGATGGCCCGGGTCTTCAGGAGATGCAGCCGCCGGGCGCGGTCCCAGCTCGTCTCGCCAGCCGGCGCGCCGGTGGGTTCGACGTACACGTCGCGGGACAGTCGCGACCACTGACCGGTCCGGAGTCGTCGCCGGATTTCGCTGTCCGTGTATCCGGCTGCCGTCGCGTCCGCCCGGCTGAACCAGCCACCCCGGGCATCGGCCAACACGCTCAATTTGGGGTTCATACCGGGAAAGATGCCGTCGTCGCGGGCGCCGCCGGTGACCGAGTTCGTGGTTGTGGACAACCATGGCTGGGGGCCGTGCACACCGACTGGTGGCGTTGCACACGAAATGGCCTGTGTCACGCAACCGCAGGATGTTCAAGGCCCCGTCGTACGGGCGCGGATCAGGGGCCGGCGTCGTACTCCGCGTCGAGTTCGGCGTCGAGCTCGGCCTTGCGTTTGATCCAGCGTTCGCTGAGGCCCTTGACCTCTTCGTTGATGAAGTCGATGAAGCAGAGGGAGACGCGGATGCGGCGGTGCGCGTCGGTGCCTTCGCCGGAGGCGTCGAGGACCTTGCGGAGCGATTCGGACCAGCGTCCGAGCGACGCGTCCTCGGTCATCATCGTCTGGTACCAGGCGTCGTCCTGGACGACGTACACATCGCGGCGGCTGCCGGGCTCGCGTTCCCGGGTCGCCAGCCGGAGCTGGAGCAGGTAGTTGACCGCGCCGGAGACGGCGGCCGGGCTGGCCTGCAGCTGTTCGGAGAGTTCGGCGGCGGTCATCCGGCCCGACACGCTGGACAGGATCGCGGCGAACGTCCGGCCCGCCATCCGCGGCCACCCCGTATCCGCGAGCAGGTTGCCGAACTGCTCCGTGTACCGCTTGACGGCGTCGTCGTCTCGATGTGCACTCACCGCCCCATCATCCCCTCTGAAGCCGTTGGTATGGCGTTAGGAAGATTCACAATCTTCTGAACACAGTGTACGTTATGAATCATGACATCAGCCATCGTGGTCTCCGGACTGCACAAGTCGTTCGGAAGTACGCACGCCCTCGACGGTCTCGACCTGGAGGTCGCGACCGGCGAGGTGCATGGATTCCTCGGCCCGAACGGCGCGGGGAAGTCCACCACCATCCGTGTCCTGCTCGGGCTGTTGAGGGGTGACGCCGGCGATGTCTCGTTGCTCGGCGGCGATCCCTGGCGCGACGCCGCCAAGCTGCACCGGCGGCTGGCCTACGTACCGGGCGACGTCAACCTGTGGCCGAACCTGACCGGCGGCGAGGTGATCGACCTGCTCGGCCGGCTCCGTGGCGGGCTGGACGAGAAGAAGCGCGACGAGCTCCTCCGCCGGTTCGACCTGGACCCGACCAAGAAGGGCCGGACGTACTCCAAGGGCAACCGGCAGAAGGTCGCACTGGTCGCGGCGCTCGCGTCGGACGTGGAGCTGCTGATCCTGGACGAGCCGACCTCCGGTCTGGACCCGCTGATGGAGGAGGTGTTCCGGCAGGTCATCGAGGAGGACAAGCGGGAGGACCGCACCGTCCTGCTGTCCAGCCACATCCTGTCCGAGGTCGAGGCCCTGTGCGACCGGGTCAGCATCATCCGCCGCGGCAAGGTGGTCGAGACCGGCACGCTGGCCGAGCTGCGGCACCTCACCCGTACGTCGATCCAGGCCGAGCTGACCGGATCGCCGAACGGTCTGGCGCAGCTGCCCGGCGTGCACGACCTCGATGTCGAGGGCAACCGGGTGCGCTGCGAGGTCGACACCGCGCAGCTCGATGCGGTGATGCGGCAACTGTCCGCGAGTGGCATCAAGAGCCTGGTGGCGCAGCCGCCGACGCTCGAGGAGCTGTTCCTGCGGCACTACGAGGACGAGGTCGCGGAGCCCGAGGCGGCGCTGCGATGAACGACTTCGTCGGTACCGGGACGCTGGTGCGGCTCGCGCTGCGCCGCGACCGGTTGCTGATCCCGATCTGGATCGTCGTCTTCGTGATGTCGGCGGCCGGCTCGGCCAAGGCGTCGATCGCCCTGTACTCCGACCACAACGCGCTGGTCGAGGCCGCCCGGACGTCGAACGCGTCGCCCGCCCTGGTGTCGCTGTACGGCCGGATCTTCGACGAGTCCTCGCTCGGGGAGGTCTCGCTGTTCAAGCTGACCGCGTTCGGCGCGCTGCTGGTCGGCCTGCTGGCGGGCATGCTCGTCGTACGGCACACGCGGACCGAAGAGGAGTCCGGGCGGCTCGAGCTGCTCAGCGCCGGCGTACTCGGCCGGTACGCCGCTCTGACCGCCGGGCTGATCGTGTCCGGGGCGACGGTCGTCCTGCTCGGGCTGGTGACAGCACTGTCGCTGATCGGAAGCGGACTGGACGCCAAGGGTTCGTTCGCGTTCGGGCTGATGTGGGCCGCGGCAGGTCTCTCGTTCGCCGGTGTCGGGGCCGTGACGGCACAGGTCACCGAGAGCGCACGGGCCGCCAACGGACTGACCGCGGTGGTGCTTGGTGTTTGCTATGTACTCCGTGCCATCGGCGACTCGTCCTCGGACGGCAGCACGCGCTGGGTGTCGTGGCTGTCTCCCATCGGCTGGTCTCAGCAGGTCCGTGCGTACGCCGGTGACAGGTGGGCGGTACTGCTTGCGCCGCTGGTGTTCTTGGTCGTACTGGTTGCTGCAGCGACCGCACTGATCCGGCGGCGCGATCTTGGCGCCGGTCTGGTGCGGCCACGTCCCGGTCCGCCACGAGCGGGTGCCTCGTTGCGGTCGCCGCTCGCACTGGCCTGGCGGCTGCACCGTGGTTCCTTCGTCGCTTGGGGATTCGCGTTCCTGCTGCTGGGGCTGTTGGTTGGCAACATCGCCAGCAACGTCGACGGGTTCGTCACCAGCGACAGCGCGAAGGAGATGGTGCAGAAGCTCGGCGGTGTCCAGGGCATCACGGATGCGTTCCTGGCGACCGAGATGGGCGTGATGGGGCTCCTGGCGTCTGCGTTCGGCATCCAGGCCGCGCTGCGGCTGCGGTCGGAAGAGACTGCGCTACGGGCGGAGCCGTTGCTGGCAACCGGTGTGACGCGTGCGCAGTGGCTGGCGAGCCACGTACTGATGGCACTGCTCGGCACCGGCGCACTGATCCTGGTTGCCGGTCTTGGGTCTGGGGTCTCCAGTGGGGCGTCGCTTGGCAACATGGGTCGCCAGGTGCCGCGGATGCTGGCCGCGGCCGCCGTACAGCTGCCTGCGATCTGGCTGGTGACTGCACTGGTCGTCCTCCTGTTCGGCCTGGCACCGAAGCTGGTCGCCGGTGGATGGGGGCTGTACGGGGTGTTTCTGCTGATCGGGCAGTTCGGTGAGATCTTCAATCTGCCGCAGTGGATGATCAACCTCAGCCCGTACGGCCACACGCCGCGGCTGCCCGGCGGTGACTTCTCCGTCACACCCGTGCTCTGGCTGACCGGGATCGCGGCTGCGCTCACGATTGCCGGTTTCGCCACGTTCCGGCGCCGCGACATCGGCTGACAGTGCACGCCGACAGAGCAGCGCTGGTCTGAGGGGTCCAGCGCTCACAGGCCCGCCCGGCGAGGTTCCGGGCGGGCCTGTCTACGATCGCGGGGTGTTGAGTGAGCAACTGGTCGGGTTCTGGACCGAGCGGCACCTGTGCGTGCTGAGCACGGTCCGAGCGGACGGGACCGTACATGCGACCCCGGTAGGCGCAACCCTTGATGCCGAGGCAGGGCTACTACGAGTGATCTGCTCCGGTACGTCGCACAAGGCGCGGACGATCCGCCGGCTGGGGGAGGCGTCCGTTGCGGTTACGCAGGTGGACGGCCGCCGCTGGAGCACCCTGGAAGGCCGCGCTGTCGTCAGCGACGACCCGGCCGACGTGCTGGACGCCGAGACTCGCTACGCGAAGCGCTACAAGCAGCCCCGCGCCAACCCTGCCCGCGTGGTCATCCACATCACGATCACAAAGGCCCTCGGCAATGCCGGCTGACCCGCTCACCGTCGTCGGCATCGGCCCCGACGGCTGGCCAGGCCTCTCCCCAGCAGCCCAAACAGCCCTCCAAGCCGCCGAGGTCCTCCTAGGCAGCCCCCGCCAACTAGCCCTGATCCCATCCGGCGCCTCCGCGCCGAGCGTGGCTGCTGTGCGGATCGCCTGGCCGTCGCCGCTGTCCGAGGCTCTGCCTCGACTGCTGGAGGAACACCGCGGACGCCGCATCTGCGTGCTCGCCAGCGGAGACCCCACCTTCCACGGCATCGGTACGACGCTTGTCCGCCTCCTGGGAGCTGACGCCGTACACGTGATCCCTCACCCGTCCAGCGTCTCCCTCGCCTGCGCACGCCTCGGCTGGCCACAGGACCAAGTACAGGTAGTCAGCACGGTGACCAACCCCGTCGACCGCCTGCACCCACACCTCCAACCAGGCCGTCGACTACTGATCCTCAGCCGCACCGCCCAAACCCCCGCCGAGGTCGCACACCTACTGGTAGCCCGCGGCTACGGCGACAGCACGTTCACCGTCCTCGAACAACTGGACGGCCCCGCCGAACGCATCCGCACCGCAACAGCAGCCGACTGGTCCCACGAGGTGGACCCCCTCAACCTCATCGCCATCCACTGCCCACCCGACGCCCCCGTGCTCTCCACCGCCCCCGGCCTCCCCGACGACGCCTACGAGCACGACGGCCAACTCACCAAACGCGAAGTTCGCGCCGTCTCGCTCTCCCGCCTCGCGCCCGTACCCGGACAACTCCTCTGGGACATCGGCGGCGGCGCCGGCAGCATCGCGATCGAGTGGTCCCGACACCACCCCACCTGCCGAGCGATCGCCATCGAACGCGACCCCGCCCGCGCCAAGCGTCTCGGACGCAACGCGACCGCACTGGGCGCCGCAGTGACCGTCGTCGAAGGCCCTGCCCCAGCAGCTCTGGAAGGCCTCGAGTCGCCCGACGCGATCTTCATCGGCGGCGGCGCGACCGCTCCGGGCCTGTTCGACGCCTGCTGGAACGCGCTGCGCCCCGGCGGTCGCCTGGTCGCCAACGGGGTCACGCTCGAGACGGAGGCGCTCATCATCCAGTGGTACAAGACGTACGGCGGCGACCTCGTCCGCCTGGACGTCCACCGCGCGTCCCCAATCGGCACCATGACCGGCTGGCGCCCCGCCCTGCCCGTCACCATCTGGAGCGTGACGAAGTGACCGCCACCATCTGGAGGCCCGTCGGATGACCGTGCACTTCATCGGCGCCGGTCCCGGGGCGGCCGACCTGATCACCGTCCGGGGGCGTGACCTGATCGCCTCCTCGCCGGTCTGCCTGTACGCCGGTGCGCTGGTCCCCGTCGAACTCCTCGACCACTGCCCGCCCGGTGCCCGCAAGATCGACACCGCGAACCTCACCCTCGACGAGATCGTCGCCGAACTCACCGCCGCCAACTCCGCCGGCCACGACGTCGCCCGCCTGCACTCGGGCGACCCGTCAGTCTTCAGCGCGATGGCCGAACAACTCCGCCGCCTCGACGCCTTGCAGATCCCGTACGACGTGACCCCTGGAGTACCGGCGTACGCCGCCGCGGCCGCCACGCTCAACCGCGAGCTGACCGTCCCGGAAGTCGGCCAGACCGTCGTCCTCACCCGCATCGGCGGCAGCGCCAGCGCGATGCCACCCGGCGAGGACCTGGCCACCCTCGGCGCCAGCCGGGCGACGATCGTCCTGCACCTCGCCGTCCAGCAGATCGACCGCGTCGTCGCCGAACTCGTCCCGAACTACGGAGCCGACTGCCCGGTCGCGGTGGTCGCCCGCGCCTCCCGCGACGACGAGGTCGTACTCCGCGGCACGCTCGCCGACATCGCCGTACAGGTGAAGTCCGCGGGCATCCGCCGTACCGCCGTCATCATCGCCGGGAAGGTGCTGTCGGCAACGACCTTCCGCGACAGTCACCTCTATTCGTCCGACCGCTCCCGATGAGGGTCCTGCTCCTCGGTGGCACCGGCGAGGCCCGCGAACTGGCGCGGCTGCTGGTTGCCGACGGCATCGAGGTGATCTCCTCGCTGGCCGGCCGGACAACCGCTGCCCGTCGACCGGCCGGCGAGCTCCGGGTGGGCGGCTTCGGCGGGGTCGCCGGCCTGATCACCTGGCTACAAACGAACCCCGTCGACGTCGTAGTGGACGCCACCCACCCGTTCGCCACCCAAATAACCACCAACGCCACCGCCGCGACAGCCCACCTCAACCTCCCCTTCCTTATCCTCAACCGCCCCGCCTGGACCCCCGAAGACGCCACCACCCCGCCCCCCGCACCACCCGCCTGGACCCCCGAGGACGCCACCACCCCGCCTCCCGCACCACCAACCTGGACGTCTGACACCACCGCGCTGTCCACCCGGCTGCCTGACACCCCCGCGCCGCCCACCTGCCCGCCGGGTGACACCTCCGCGCCGCCCACCTGGTACTGGGTTGACAGTCCTGCGGCGGCTGCGGAGTTGCTTCCTCGGGTCGGTTCCCGGGTGTTCCTCACGATCGGCCGGCAGGGCCTCGACGCCTTCGCGACGACCGGCCTGTGGACCCTCGCTCGCTGCGTCGACCCACCCGAGCCCCCGCCGACGTGGTGTCAGCTCCTCCTCGCCCGCGGCCCCTTCTCGGAGTCCACCGAACTGGAGCTCCTGCAGCGGCACCGCATCGACGTACTCGTCACCAAGAACAGCGGCGGCCCCGCCACCGCCCCCAAACTCAGCGCCGCCCGGCAACTGCACATCCCGGTGATCATCATCCGCCGCCCACCACTTCCCGACGGCCCGAACGTCGTCACCTCACCCGCAGAAGCTCTCACCTGGCTGAAAGTCAGCGGGTATTCTGAGCAAGCCACTCGCCAAGCACGTGACGCTCCCCATCGGTCAGCATCCCAAGCTCCGGCAGGTACGCCCGCAGCGCATTGGCCGCCCGCGTCGGACCCTCCGCACCCGCCGCCACGAGCCTCGGGCCCGTCGTGATCGTCGCGGCGTACCGTTCACTGCCCTGCGCAACGGCTTCTCCGGACGGCGCAGTCCCGCACGTCGTGCCCGACACGCGAGTACGCCGGTGCGCCTGCTGCGGTCGGCCCTGGAGGCCGGAGAACTGATCGTGCCTGAGGACGGCCCGTTCTCGTGGACCGCGCACCGGGTGAGGTCCACCACGTTCTGGGGCTGACCGCCTGACGAGGCCGAGGTGACCGCTCGATAGATTGACGTCATGGGGATTCAGATCGCACCGAGCATCCTGTCCGCCGACTTCGCCCGGCTGGCCGACGAGGCGGTGGCCGTGTCGAACGCGGACTGGCTGCACGTCGACGTGATGGACAACCACTTCGTGCCGAACCTGACCCTCGGGATGCCGGTGGTCGAGTCGCTGGCGAAGGCGACCGACATGCCGCTCGACTGTCACCTGATGATCGACGACCCGGACCGCTGGGCGCCCGGGTACGTCGAGGCCGGCGCGTCCAGCGTCACGTTCCACGTCGAGGCCTGCCGCGCCCCGATCCGGACCGCCCGGGAGATCCGCGCGAAGGGCGCGCGGGCCGCGATGGCGCTGAAGCCGGCGACCCCGATCGAGCCGTACGAGGACCTGCTGTCCGAGCTCGACATGATCCTGATCATGACGGTCGAGCCCGGGTTCGGCGGGCAGAAGTTCCTCGACGTGTGTGTGCCGAAGATCCGCCGGACCCGCGAACTGCTCGACAAGCACGGCCTGGACCTGTGGATCGAGATCGACGGCGGCGTGTCGGCCGAGACGATCGAGCGCTGCGCGGAGGCGGGCGCCGACGTGTTCGTGGCCGGCTCGGCGGTGTACGCCGCCGACGACCCGAACGCGATGGTCGAGGTACTACGCGGTCTCGCCGAGCAGTCCTCCGGCCGATAGGTCGGAATCGGCCGGCCGGATCGACCCGGGCGGCTCCACGTCGGCTTCCGGCCCGGCCCTCGGGCGGCACGCGCAGCAGCACCAGCGTCGAGAGCACCGCGAGCACGGCGGCCAGCAGCCACACGTACCGCACGCCGAAGGCGTCGATGACCGCACCCGCTGCGGCGGCCCCGATCGCCGCGCCGCCGGTCGCCGCACTGCCCATCCACCCGAACACCTCGGTCCGCGCGACGTCCGGCGTCAGCGCGCCCAACCGCCCGTACAGCGCGCCGATCGCCGGCGCCAACGTCAACCCGGACAAGGCCAACGCGATCCCGAGCGACACCGCGGACCAGGTCGCGAACACGCACAGGAGCATCCCGGCCGCGACCAGCGCGGCCCGCCGCCAGAGGTACGACGTACGGCGACCGGGCAACGCGCCCGAGATCGCGCCGCCGACCAGGCTGCCGAACGCCCAGACGGCCTCGAAGATCCCGGCGATCAGCCGCTGCCCGTGATCGTCGGCGAACGCGACGATCGCCAGCGAGATCCCGTTGAACGACATGATCCACAGGCCGAACGCGAGAATCAGCGGCAACCGGTGCCGATGCCAGAGCAACTGCCGCGCGGTCAGCGGCACCGCAGTGTGCACGTCACGAGGAAGCGGCGCGGGTTGTCGCAGCACATACCACCAGATGAAGACCGCCGACATCGCCGCCGCGAGCAGTACGCCGAGACGCGGGCTCGCCACGCTCACCGCGGTTGCCCCGAGCATCGGCCCGACCATGAACAACAGCTCCTGCGCGGTCGCGTCCACGGAGTACGCCGTCCGTAACGCCGGGCCGTCGACGATCCGCGGCCAGGCGGCACGCAGCGTCTGCATCACCGGCGGCACCAGCGCGCCCGCGATCACCGTCAGCGCGGGCAGGAACCGGTACCGGCCGGCGGGCAGGAGCGCGATCGCGAGCAACGCCACGCTCCAGCCGATCCCGGTCACCAGCAGCACGCCGCGCGGCCCGCGACGGTCGGCGGCGCGGGACCACAGCGGCCCCGCGATCGCCATACCGATCGAGTAGGCACCGGCGACGACGCCCGCCCAGCGGAACGATCCGCTCGCGTCCTTCGCCAGGAACGCGATCGGCACCATCGTCGCCAGCATGGGCAGCCGCGCGAGCAGCGACGACACCAGCAACGGCAGCACGCCGCGTGATCGCCACAACTCTCGATAACCCATGAGGTGATTCTGAACGGGGCCACCGACAATTACGATGAGCAGTGTGACCGAGCCCAAACCGGTGGATACCTGGCTGACCGACATGGACGGCGTCCTCGTGCACGAGGAGCGCGCGATCCCCGGCGCCAGCGACTTCATCGCCGCGCTGCAGGCGTCCGGCAAGAAGTTCCTGGTCCTCACCAACAACTCGATCTTCACCCCGCGAGACCTCCGCGCCCGGCTGCTGGTGGCGGGCATCGACATCCCGGAGACGTCGATCTGGACCAGCGCGCTCGCCACCGCCCAGTTCCTCGACGACCAGCGGCCGGGCGGTACGGCGTACGTGATCGGCGAGGCCGGGCTGACGACCGCGCTGCACGAGATCGGGTACGTGCTGACCGAGCGTGACCCCGACTACGTCGTGCTCGGCGAGACCCGGACGTACTCGTTCGAGGCGATCACCAAGGCGATCCGGCTGATCACCGACGGTGCGCGGTTCATCGCGACCAACCCGGACCCGACCGGCCCGTCCCAGGAAGGCCCGCTGCCCGCGACCGGCTCGGTGGCCGCCCTGATCACCCGCGCGACCGGCGTGGCGCCGTACTTCGTCGGCAAGCCGAACCCGCTGATGATGCGCAGCGCGCTGAACCGGATCGAGGGGCACTCCGAGACCACCGTGATGATCGGTGACCGGATGGACACCGACATCATCAGCGGTCTGGAGGCGGGTCTGCGCAGCGTGCTGGTGCTGTCCGGCTCGACCGGCGAGCACGAGGTCGAGCGGTTCCCGTACCGCCCGACCCGGATCGTCGCCTCGATCGCCGACGTCGTACCGCTGGTGACCACCCTGTCCTAGCAGGTCAGGGTGCGGAACCCGTACCCCTGCGCCTTGAGTGCCGTCAGGATCGCGGGCAGGGCAGCCACCGTCTGCGCGCGGTTACCCCCGCCGTCGTGCATCAGGATCACCGAGCCGCTGTGCACGTTCTTCAGTACCCGCTGCACGATCGCCGCCGTACCGGGCTTGGTCCAGTCGCGCGAGTCGACGGTCCACACGACCAGGTCCTTGCCCAGCTGACGGGCCCGTTGCCGGACGGTGGCGCTCACCCCGCCGTACGGCGGCCGCAGACAGCCCGGCGTACTGCCGATCTGGACGCGGATCGCCTGGTCCGTCGACGTGACCTCCTGCTGGAACTTGGCCGCGGTGAGCTTGCGCAGGTCGCGATGGTCCCAGGTGTGGTTCTGCACGCTGTGCCCGGCATCGTGGATCCGCTTGGTCAGCTCCGGATGCTTGCGCACGTTCTGACCGACCTCGAAGAAGGTCGCCTTGGCGTCGTACTTCGCGAGGACGCCGAGCACCTTCGGGGTGTACTCGGCATCCGGACCGTCGTCGAAGGTCAGCACGACGTACTTCGTCGGCAACGGCGTCGGGCCGGGCGTGACGGCAGCCGGGGCCGCGGCGGGCGGCGTGACGGGCTTGGCCGGTGACCTCGCGGCCGCGACCACGACCGTACCGATCACCGCGCTCACCAGCATCATCATCGCCAGGCCGACGGCCCTGTTCCCCGCATGCGTCAAGCGAACGTTCACAATCCCCCCAGGGCGGTGGGTGGTTCACTTCCTCACTGGAACCTCACTGCAACCTCACATAACCTCACTGGTCCCCACGCTAGAGCACTTGTGACAGGAATTGACGTAACCTCGGCGACTCGGCCGCGCCGAAGATCTGCTCCGGTACGCCGGACTCGACCACGACGCCCTCGTCCATGAACGCGACCTGGTCCGCGACCTCGCGCGCGAATCCCATCTCGTGGGTGACCACGACCATCGTCATCCCGGCGCCGGCGAGGTCGGCCATCAGCGCGAGCACGCCCTTCACCAGCTCCGGATCGAGCGCGGACGTGGCCTCGTCGAACAGCATCACCTCGGGCTTCATCGCCAGTGCCCGTGCGATCGCGACCCGCTGCTGCTGACCGCCGGACAGGTTCCCCGGGCGCGCGGTCGCCTTGTGCGCAAGGCCGACCAGCTCGAGCTGCTCGCGCGCCGCTGCCTGCGCGGACTCGGTGTCGAGCTTCTTGATCTTGCGCAGCGGCAGCGTGATGTTGTCGAGCACGCTCTTGTGCGGGAACAGGTTGAAGTGCTGGAACACCATGCCGATCCGGCGGCGCAGGACGTCCGGGTCACCCCGCAGGACCGACTCGCCGCCGAGCTTCACGTCGCCCGCGTCCGGCTCGAGCAGCCGGTTGATCGCCCGCAGCAACGTCGACTTCCCGGAACCCGACGGGCCGACCACGCACGCGGTCCGCCCGGCCGGTACGGCGAGGTCGACGCCGCGCAGCACCTTGTTGCTGCCAAAGGCGAGCTCGACGCCGCTGACCTCCAGGCTCGCGGCCTCAACGTGCTGCATGCTCGACCTCCTCCACCGGTCGCCCTTCGCGGAGACGTTTGTCGAAGTGGTTCACCAGGTGCGTCAGCGGCACCGTCATCACCAGGTAGAAGATGCCGGCGAGCAGCAACGGTGAGAGGTTTCCGTTGGTCGCCGCCGCGTCCTGGCCGATCCGGAACAGCTCACGCTGACTCGCGAGCAAGCCGAGGAAGTAGACCAGGCTGGAGTCCTTCACGAGCGCGATGAACTGGTTCACCAGCGCCGGCAGCACCCGCCGTACCCCTTGCGGGATGACGACCAGCCGCATGCCGCTGGGGTAGCTGAACCCGAGCGCGCGGGCCGCCTCGAGCTGACCCTTCTCGACGCTCTGGATCCCGGAGCGGAAGATCTCCCCGATGTACGCCGCCGCGATCAGCGAGAGCGCGAGGATGCCGAGCGGGTACGGGTTCGGGCCCCACCAGTGCCGGGTGATCGGGGAGAGGCCCTGGCCGATCAGCAGGATGGTCAGGATCGCGGGCAGGCCGCGGAAGATGTCGGTGTAGATCTTCGCCGGCCAGCGCAGCCATCGCTTCCGGGACAGCGCGAGGACCGCCACGATCATACCGAGCACAGTGCCCAGCACGACCGAGGCGGCCGCCAGGATCAGCGTGTTGACCAGCCCGACCTTCAGCATCTCGGGCAGTACTTCCTTCATCGACTCCCAGTCGAGGAAGGTGTCGCGCAGGGTGGACCAGATGTCCATCAGGCTTTGGGAGCCGTGAACTTGACCGATCCGCTGCCCGGCTTGAAGTTCGCCGGTACGGCGCGACCCGGGTAGTACTGCTCGACCAGCTTGGTCCAGGTGCCGTCGGCGATCACCTCGTCGAGCGCCTTGTCGACGGCCTCGCGGAGCTTGTCGTTCTGCTTCGCGACCGCGAACGCCATCGGCGCGTCACTCAGCTCCTTCGCGGCCAGGATCACCGTGCCGCCGCCCTGCTCCTTGGCCATCTTCTCGCCGATCTCGGCAGGCGAGACCCAGGCGTCCGCCGTACCGGCCTTGAGCTGGCCGAGGGCGGCGTTGTAGTTCGGTACGCAGACCGGGTTCAGGTTCTTCTGGGTCGCGTAGTCGTCCTGGACGGTGCCCTGGACCACCACGACGCGCTTGCCGGGGAGCTGGTCGAACTTCGTGATCCCGGAGCTCTTGGTGGTGTTGAGGCCGAGGTAGCCGAAGTCGTACCCGTTGCTGAAAGCAACCGTCTTCTTGCGGGCCTCGGTGACGGTGATCGACGAGCTGCCGAGGTCGAACTGGCCGCCGTTCACCTGCGACAGCAGCGCCGAGAAGTCGGTGCCGACGAACTCGGGCTTCAGGTTCAGCTTCGCCGCGACCGCGGTGATCAGGTCGTTGTCGAACCCGGTGAACTTGCCGTCCTTCACGTACACGTTCGGCGGCGCGTCGGTCAGCGTGCCGATCCGCAGCGTCCCGGCCTGCATCAGTCCCAGGTCCGGCCCGGCCGCGGAATCCTTCTTGTCGCTGCCGCAGGCAACCATCGCTGCCGTCAAGGTGATGGCCCCGACTACCGCGACAACCCGCCGAAACGCACGCACAACTGTCTCCTCACACCGTGAACGAACGCAGAGCGATCGGCCCTGCCGTGGCAACCCAACACCACTGCCGGGCGCCCGTATTCCACGGCGACAAGGCGTGAGACAGCGGTCAAAGTCCAGTCGGCTTGTGCTATATCAACCGGTCAGCCGTGATGCTGCTCATAGTGCGCGAGCGCGTCGGCGGTACGACCGGTGCCGTAGGCAAGCAGCAGCTCGGCGACGGCCGGCGACTCCGCTGCCGCCGCCGCAGCCGCACGCTGGATCTCGTCGGCCGAGGCGACCGAACGGAACAGGTCCTGGAGCTCCCGCACGACGGCGCGCGCGGGGAGGTCGGGTGGAGCCGCCTGCCACGCCGCGGCCGACGTCTCCACGGGCAGGCCGGCGGGCGAGGTGAACGGCGTCGGCGCTCCTGTCGTCGGCGCCCCGGCCGAACCGCTGTCCGGGTGGCGAAGGTGGTGGTTGGTGGTCGCGCTGGTGTAGGCGCCACGCGTCGACCGGATCGTCGCCAGCTCGATCGCCACCCGGCCCGGTAGGAGCCCGTCGGCCACGGTGACGTCCGCGAGCTCGGAGACGGCGCGCAGCCGGGACACCACGGCTGGGTTGCCGATCTTCACCCGCTGGGCGCTGACCAGCTGCGAGAGCATCGGCGCGGACAACCCGATCACCTGTGCGAGCCCACCCTGGGTCAGGCCGAGCGCCGCGGTGACCCGCCGCACCACCTCACCCAGCGGCTCGCCGTACAGCTCGACCTGTTGTTTCAGGTTCTGCGCGCTCTGTTCCATCCTCGGACTCCTTCGGCCGGCCCTTCTGTCGGCACCTGCAAAGCTGATCTTCGCACTTGCGAACGCCAATTTCCAGTGCGGATGCGGCTTGACATTTGCAATCGCAAACTGAGAGAGTTTGCGGCAGCGAATCCCACTGGAGGAACGATGACGACCCACCATCGACACCGCCGCCCGGCGGTGCTGGCGCTTCTCGCCATCACACTGACCGCGCTGCTCGCCGGGCTGGCGGCGCCGACGGCGCAGGCCGATCCTGCCCCCGACAACGGCAAGCTCGTCCTCGTGCTGGACTCGTCCGGCTCGATGAAGGAGCCGGCCGGCGACGGTAAGACGAAGATCGTCGCCGCCCGTACGGCGCTGACCCAGGTGGTGAGCAAGCTTCCGGCCGGTGCACAGGTCGGCCTGCGGGTCTACGGTGCGACCGTGTTCAAGGGCAGCGACCCTGGCGCCTGCACCGACACCCAGTTGACCGTTCCGATCGGCACGGGCAACCGGCCGCAACTGCAGGCGGCGATCGCCAAGTACAAGCCGTTCGGCGAGACCCCGATCGGGTACTCGCTGCAGCAGGCCGCGAAGGATCTCGGCCCGAGCGGCCAGCGCTCGATCGTGCTCGTCTCCGACGGCGAGTCGACCTGCGCCCCTGATCCCTGCGTGGTGGCCAAGAGCATCGCCAAGCAGGGCATCGACCTGAAGATCGACGTGATCGGGTTCCGGGTGCAGGGCAAGGCCCGCACCGACTTGCAGTGCGTCGCCCGGGAGGGTCGAGGCGACTACTACGACGCGGACTCCACCATCGACCTCGAGGCCGGTCTGGGCAGGCTGTCCACGCGTGCTTTCCGCCCGTTCCGCATCTCCGGTACGCCGGTGGCGGGCACCGCGGCGCCGGAAGACGCTCCGGTCGTCGCTCCGGGGCTCTACTCGGACTCGTTCGACCTGCTCGACCAGCCGAAGCACTACGTGATCAAGCGCACGATGACCGGGTCGACCCTGCGCGCAGGTCTCAGCTTCCGACGGCCGGTGGGCGCGACCAGCTTGGTCATCCAGACGGAGCTCAGGCTCAAGACCCCCGACGGCGAGGACTGCGGTCGCAGCTTCCCGCGGATCCAGTCCGGCGACCAGGGGTTCGCCACCGGCACCGCGTCGAGCTGGTCGAAGTACGACAAGCAGAACAAGACCTGCTCCGAGGCCGAGCAACTCGTGCTCACCGTCGATCCGGGCAAGGACTTCCGGGAGATCAAGGACGTCCCGTTCGAGTTGCGCATCGACGAGGAGCCACCGGTCGAGGAGACCAAGAGCCTGCCGGCCGAGGCGGACGACCCGATCTGGTCGGCGATGACGGTCACAACGCCCCGAGAGATCGTTCCGGGGTCCAGCTTCCCCGACGCTCCATTGCTGCAGCCGGGGACGTACAAGACGACGCTGCTGCCGGGTGAGCTGCAGATCTACAAGATCAAGGCCGACTGGGGCCAGCGGATCCAGGCGCAGGCGACGGTGCCGCAGCTGTCCAAGGCGACCGGGAACATCGTCGGTCTGCGCTACCTGGATACCGCTGTGATCTCACCGACCGGCGAGGAAGCCTTCGCGGTCTTCCCCAAGAAGGTGCCGGGAGGCCCGGGTGGCAAGCGAGGCGTGCTGACCGGGCGGGGTGTCACGCAGGCCATCACCACCAAGGAGATCCGGTACCTGAACCGTGACGGCGCCAACAACTCCGACACCGGCACCTCGACGCCCGGCGAGTACTACATCGTCGTCTCGATGACCCGGAAGGCCGAAGACACGGCCTTCACGATCCCGATGACCTTGACTGTCGGGGTGCCGGGAACGCCCGGTGCCGGAAAGCCGCAGTACGTCGACGGCGCGACGCCGGTGTCCGGCGAGTCCGTGACCCCGACGCCGAGCGAGACGCCGAGTGCATCGCCCACGGAGTCCGCTGACCCGGGCGACTCCGGCGATAAGACCGAGGCCGGCGGGCCGGTGCAGGGCCGTGCGGACGGCGACAACGGAACGCCGGTCGCTCTGGTCGCAGGGCTGGGCGGAGGTGGGGCGGTCCTGCTGCTGGTCGGCGCGCTCGTCGTCCTCCGCCTCCGTCGGAAGCCGGTCGTCGCCCAGCCGAACGCGGCCACCTGGCCGGGCTCCCAGCACCCGAACCAAAACGGCCCCCACCATCCGAACGGCCCCCAGGGCCCAGGCGGTCCGCAGTACCCGAACTAACCACCACTAACAACGACCGCCCGCCCGGTCTGTCAGTTGGTTGCCTGCCCACCCCATCCTCGGCCTGTCGAAGGTGGGGTGGGTTGGCTGGTTGGTGGGGGGAACTGGTGGAGGCGGTAGGTTCTGGGCGGTGGAGGCGTTTGCGGGGCGGTTTCAGCTGATCGATCTGATCGGGACCGGTGGTATGGGTTCGGTCTGGCGGGCCTGGGACCTGCGGCGGTCGACGTACGTCGCCGCGAAGGTCCTCGGGCAGCACGATGCCGCGACGCTGCTGCGGTTCGTCCGGGAACAGTCGCTGCGGATCGAGCACCGGCACGTGATCGCGCCGCACGGATGGGCCGCGGACGACGACAAGGTCGTGTTCGCGATGGACCTGGTCCGGGGCGGGTCGGTGGCGACCTTGCTCGGTGACCATGGCCCGCTGCCGACGGCGTACGTCGCCATAATGCTGGATCAACTGCTGCACGGGCTGTCCGCGGTCCACGCGGCTCGGGTCGTGCACCGGGACGTGAAACCCGCCAACCTGCTGCTGGACGTCACCGGCACCGGTCGACCGCACCTGCGGCTGTCGGACTTCGGCGTCGCCGGCCTGCTCGACGAGCCCCGGATGACCCACCGGAGCATGATCCTCGGAACCCCCGGCTACCTCGCCCCGGAACAACTGACAGGTGCCGACCCCGACCCCCGCCAGGACCTGTACGCCGTAGGAGCCGTAGCCGCCGAACTCCTGACCGGCGAGCGCCCCGCCCCCGACGGGAATCCGCGTGAACCCGTCGGCCCGCTGTCCGACTTCATCCGCCACCTCACCGCGCCCGACCCGTCCGACCGCCCCACCTCAGCAGCGGCGGCCGCCCAACTCCTTGCCACCGCCACCGCAAACGAGCCCACCTCCTGGGCAAATGGCCCCGACACCCCAGAGGTCTTCGAGCAACTCCCACCCCTTCCATCACCGTGGACCCCCACTGGCCCCCAACCACCAGCCACCCCATCTCCGGGCCCTACCAACACCCCCACCACCCACCAAACCCGAACCAACTCACCAGCCCTGCCCTCACCGCCTGCCCCAACTGGGCAGCCAGGCCCGGGTGCGCCGTTTGCGGCGGGCGCGGAGGCTGGAGCGGGTGCTGCAGGGGCGGGGGTTCGAGCGAGTCCTGGGCGTGTACCGGGTGCGGGGGTTGGAGAGGCTGCTGCGGGTGTCGCGGGTGCGGGGATTGGAGTGGGTGCTGCGGGTGTGGGGGCTGGTGGGGGTGGGCGGGATGTCGGGCGTGGGGAGTTGGTTGGGGGTGGGGTTTCGCAGGGGCGGGGGAGTTGGGCTTGGTGGGTTGCGGGGGTTTGCTGGGTGGGGGCGGTGGGGTTGTTGGGGAGTGCGATCTGGCTGTTGATTCGCTGACGGGTAGATCGGCGGACGCGGAGGGGTGGGCGTGATCAGACTGCGGCTGACGGATCTGCCGGGTGGTCACGATGTGACCTGGGTCGTGGCGGGGGTTGGGGGAGGGGGCATACTTGAGGAACGAGTGAAACCCACTCGCGTGCTCCGGGGTCGGTGTAATTCCGAGCCGGCGGTGACAGTCCGCGACCCGTGACTTCGCAAGAAGGATCGGTTGACCTGGTGGAATTCCGGGACCGACGGTGAAAGTCCGGATGGGAGGCGCACGCGGTCGGCGGGTGTGCTCTGGCGCCCGGCGGCGCGGAGCGTGGGCTGTGAGGCCCACGGGACGCGACGGCGAGGGAAGCAGCGGACGAGAGTCCGGTGGCGGACCTGGCGTCGGGACCGAGAGGTTCTGACGAGGCGGCAGGGTGGGCGTGCCGGCCGGAGGCCCCGCGAGTGCGTCCGTGACGACGAGGGGCCCGAGTAGTGAACGACGTGTCGCCGATGGATGTCGCCTGGATGCGGCGTGCCGTCGAGCTGGCCGCGCGCGGCACCGGCAGCACGCATCCCAACCCGGTCGTCGGTTGTGTGATCACCGCGAGCGACGGGCATCCGGTCGGCGAGGGCTTCCATGCCGTTGCCGGCGGCCCGCATGCCGAGGTCGAGGCGCTCCGGATGGCGGGTGCCCGCGCTCGCGGCGGTACGGCGTACGTGACGCTGGAGCCCTGTAACCACACCGGCCGGACCGGCCCGTGCGCGGACGCGCTGATCGAGGCGGGCGTGGCGCGGGTTGTGTACGCCGTACCGGATCCGAACCGTACGGCGGCCGGCGGCGCCGACAAGCTGCGCAGCAAGAACATCGACGTCGTCGAGGGCGTACTGCGGGCTGAGGCCGAGGCGATCAACCAGGTGTGGCTGCACAGCGTCCGGGTCGGGCGGCCGTTCGTCACCTGGAAGTTCGCGACCACGCTCGACGGGCGGTCCGCGGCGCCGGACCGGACGAGCAAGTGGATCACCGGCCCGCTCGCCCGGGCGGACGTCCATCGGCAGCGGGCCGCCTGCGACGCGATCGCCGTCGGCACCCAGACGGTGCTGGACGACGACCCGGAGCTGACGGTCCGGGACGAGAACGACGTACCTGCGGCGCGGCAGCCGTTGCGGGTGGTGGTCGGCGACCGGGAGATCCCGGCGACCGCGCGGGTCCGCAACGACCGCGCGGAGACCTTGCTGCTGCCGACCCACGATCCCGCCGAGGTGCTCCGGCAGCTGGACGACCGGCAGATCCGGCACCTCTGGCTCGAAGGCGGCCCGACGCTGGCCGCCGCGTTCCTGCGCGCCGGCCTGGTCGACCAGATCGTCGCGTACGTCGCCCCGGCCGTGCTCGGTTCGGGGTACGCCGCGGTCGGCGACCTCGGCGCGGAATCGATCGACCACCTGCGGCGGTTCAACCTAGCGGACGTCACCCGCCTCGGCGACGACGTCCGGCTGACCCTGGTTCCTCTGGGAGGAAAGTAGATGTTCACCGGCATCATCGAAGAACTCGGCACGGTCGAGTCCCTGGACCTCGACGGCGACGCCGCCCGGCTCACGATCCGCGGCCCGCGGGTGACCGAGGACGCCGCGCACGGCGCCTCGATCGCGGTCAACGGCTGTTGCCTGACGGTCGTCGAGTACGGCGGCGGCGTCTTCACTGCGGACGTGATGCGCGAGACGCTGCAGCGCACCAGCCTCGGCGGCCTGGAGAAGGGCTCGCCGGTCAACCTGGAGCGGGCGGTCGCCGCCCACGAAAGGCTCGGCGGGCACATCGTGCAGGGGCACGTCGACGGCACCGGAACGATCGCGTCGCGGACGCCCGGCGACCGCTGGGAGGACGTCCGGATCGCGACCTCGCCGGAGATCCTGAAGTACGTCGCCGAGAAGGGCTCGATCGCGATCGACGGGGTGTCGCTGACGGTCACCGATGTGGACGACGCGAGTGGGACGTTCGGGGTCAGCCTGATCCCGACGACGCTCGAGCTGACGGTGCTGGGCGCCAACAAGGTCGGCGACACGGTGAACCTCGAGGTCGACGTGATCGCGAAGTACGTCGAGCGCCTGCTGACCGCGGGCGGCACCCCCTCTTCTGTTGCTGGAGGCAACAAGTGAACCCGATCAACTGGCTGTTGACCTCGCAAGTCACGATCGCCGGCTCCCCGGTGCTGGTCCGGGAGATCGTCGGCAACGTGTTCGGCCTGGCCAGTGCGCTGTTCGGCATGCGCCGGCTGGTCGCTGCGTGGCCGGTCGGCATCGTAGGCAACGTGCTGCTGTTCACGGTGTTCGTCGGCGGCATCTTCGACACCCCGCAGGACAAGGACCTCTGGGGCCAGGCCGGCCGTCAGGTGTTCTTCGCGATCATCAGCCTGTACGGCTGGTACCGGTGGTACCAGACCCGTCACAAGGGTGCCGGTCAGGCGGTCCAGCCGCGCTGGGCGACCACGCGCGAGCGGCTCGAACTGCTCGGGATCGGCGTCGTCATCTACGCGATCGCCTACTTCGTGCTGAAGGCGCTCGGCTCGTGGGGCCCGCAGTGGGACGCGTGGATCCTCACCGGGTCGATCCTCGCGACGTACGGGATGGCGCGCGGGTTCGTCGAGTTCTGGATGATCTGGGTGGCCGTCGACGTGGTCGGCGTACCGCTGCTGGTGCAGGCGAAGTTCTACCCGTCGGCGACGATGTACGTCGTGTACGGGCTGTTCTGTGTCCTCGGGTTCGCGTCGTGGTGGAAGATCCAGAACCGCGAGCGGGCCGCAACTCCCGAAGCTGTGGTGGTGGGCTGAGATGGGAACCGTGCTGAAGCTCGACACGATCGAGCATGCGATCGAGGAGATCCGCGCCGGCCGTCCGGTGATCGTGGTCGACGACGAGGACCGGGAGAACGAGGGCGACCTGATCTTCGCCGCGTCCAAGGCCACACCGGAGCTGCTGGCGTTCCTGATCCGGTACAGCTCCGGCGTGGTGTGCGTGCCGATGGAGGGTGCAGAGCTGGACCGGCTCGGGATCCCGTTGATGACGCCGCACAACCGCGAGCGGATGCGTACGGCGTACACGATCTCCGTCGACGCGCGGGACGGGATCAGTACCGGTATCTCGGCGGCCGACCGTTCCCGGACGATTCGGGTACTCACGGATTCCGCGTCGGAGCCGTATGACCTGGTGCAACCGGGTCACGTGTTCCCGTTGCGCGGGCGCGACGGCGGCGTACTGGTGCGGCCCGGGCACACCGAGGCGTCGATCGACCTGGCCCGGATGGCGGGGCTGACGCCGGCGGCGGTGATCTCGGAGCTGGTCAACGACGACGGCACGATGAAGCGCGGGCAGGACCTGCGGGCGTTCGCGGACGAGCACGGGCTGGTGCTGGTGTCGATCGACGACCTGATCCGGTACCGGCGGCGTACCGAGTCGCAGATCCAGCGGGTCGCGACCACGACGCTGCCGACGCAGTACGGCGACTTCGTTGCGCACGGCTACCGCAACACGGTGGACGGGTCGGAGCAGCTCGCACTGGTCCGAGGTTCGCTGAATGACAAGCCGACGTTGGTGCGACTGCACTCGGAGTGCCTGACCGGCGACGTGTTCGGGTCGCTGCGGTGCGACTGCGGGCCGCAACTGGACGAGGCCATGCGGCAGGTCGCCGCCGAGGGCGGTGTAGTCGTGTACCTGCGCGGGCATGAGGGACGCGGGATCGGGCTGCTGCACAAGCTGCAGGCCTATGAGCTGCAGGACGCCGGGCGGGACACCGTGGACGCGAACCTTGATCTCGGGTTGCCGGCGGATGCGCGCGACTACGGGACCGGGGCGCAGATCCTCGCCGATCTCGGCGTGAAGTCGGTGCGGTTGCTGACCAACAATCCCGACAAGCTCGCGGGCGTGCAGGGGTACGGCATCGAGGTCGTCGAGCGGCGCGGGATCTCCATCGACCCGACCGAACACAACCTGCGCTACCTGCGCACGAAGCGCGATCGGATGGGTCATCACCTCCCCGATGGCCTGTTGACCGAAGAGAACGGAGCCGGCTGATGTCGGGCAGTGGAGCACCCACCATCGAGGTCCCCCGCGTCGAAGGCGCCCGGGTCGCGGTCGTCGCCGCCCAATGGCACCCGAAGGTCACCGACGGCCTCCTCGCCGGCGCCCTCCGCGCGCTGGAGGACTCCGGCGTGACTGACCACACCGTCATCCGCGTGCCCGGCTCGTTCGAACTGCCGGTCGCCACGTTGCACGCGGCCAAGGCCGGGTACGACGCTGTCGTCGCACTCGGCGTGGTCATCCGCGGCGACACCCCGCACTTCGAGTACGTCTGCCAGGCGACGACGGACGGGCTGATGCAGGTCGGCGTGACCACCGGCGTACCGATCGGCTTCGGCGTCCTCACCTGCGACAACGACCCCCAGGCCCTGGACCGAGCAGGCCTCCCCGACAGCCGCGAAGACAAAGGCTATGAAGCAACCCAAGCCGCCCTCTCAACCCTGTCCGCCATCCGTCAACTGGGGTAGCCGTCACCCGCGGGGGCTATGCCAGGCGGGTGTGTTCCATGTACCAGTTGACTGTCCAGGTCTTGCCGTTGTCGGTGGAGAAGGATTGTTCCCAGGCGGCCTTGTCGGTGCCGGGGGTCCAGAGGAAGCGGACGTCGATGGGCTGGTCGTCCCAGACGTCTGGGCCTTCGAAGGTGCCGACGTCGTTGGCGAAGGAGCCGATGACGGGGGTTTCCAGTTGGCCGCGGGTGCTGTTGATCCAGTGGATGGACCACGTGCGCGCCTGCGGGTTGTAGAGGCGGAAGGTTGCGCCGCGGAAGCCCTCGCTCGGGAACCAGCCCTCGTCGAAGCTGATCGCGCCGTCGAAGTACGTCGTGGCCTGCATCGTGGCGTCGTGTTCGTACCACTCGAACGGCTCGCCGAGGACCGGGCGCCGGCGGCGGTTGTGGAAGGACCACCGGCCGATGAGGAAGTCGAAGTCGTCGGTGAGCTTCGGTGCGTCGAGGGCGGGCGGGGGAGTGGCTCGGCGGGTGAAGTCCATGGTCCAGTTGGTTTCCCAGGTCTCGCCGCCGTCCTCGGAGTACGCCTGTTCCCAGTGCGCCGTCTCCGCGGTGATGTCCGACCATTCGTAGCTGCACAGGATCGGCCGGCCGTCGTGCGTGTCCTCGCCGACCAGGCGGCAGCGTGAGCCGTCGGCCGACCAGCCACCGTGCACCGGCGGGTACAGCTCCATCGCGGTGCTGTTGACCCACCAGATGTTCCACTGTTCGCTCACGGGATCGAACAGCCGGAGCGACAGCCCGTACGTGCCCTTCGTCGGGAAGCGCATCTCGTCGATGCTGATCTGGCCGTCGAAGTACGTCCGCGCGCTCGTGGTCCCGTCGTACTCGAGCCACTCGTCGCACCCGGCGAGGGCTTGCTTCAGCGTGCGGTGGCGGACGTCGAAGTACCCGTTGAGGAAGTCGAAGTCCCCGGTCACCTTGTCACAAGTCATACGCCAAGCCTGCGAGCAATACCTGACAACCGCTGGCAGTGATCCGGACTAACCTCGGAGTATGCGTTCGAGCCGGCTGCTGTCGATCCTGTTGTTGTTGCAGACGCGTCGGCAGTTGACGGCGCGGGAGCTCGCTGAGGAGCTCGAGGTGTCGCTGCGCACGATCTACCGCGACGTCGAAGCTCTCGCGGCTGCGGGTGTCCCCGTGTACGCCGACCAGGGCCGTGCAGGTGGTTACCGCCTGGTGGAGGGCTACCGCACCCGCCTGACCGGCCTCACCGAACAGGAGGCAGCTGCACTGTTCCTGGTCGGTATGCCCGGTGCCGCCGCAGCACTGGGCCTTACCGCCGAGACGAGCGCCGCCGAGCTCAAGCTCCTGGCAGCGCTCGCCCCGGACCAACGGGACCGGGCGGGTCGTTTGAAGAACCGCTTCCACCTGGACCTGCCCGCTTGGTACCAGGACGCTGAGAACTCCCCACAACTCGCAGCAGTCGCCGACGCAGTGCTCCACGACCGCCGTGTCCGCGTGCTGTACCGCAGGTGGGAAGAGCCTCGCGAGGTCGAGCGCCTACTCGAGCCGTACGGCCTGGTGCTCAAGAACGGCAGCTGGTACGTCGTAGCCGCTACACCCGGCGGACTACGCACGTACCGCGTCTCGAACATCCTTGAGCTCACGCCGACCGACGAGCAGTTCGAACGCGCCGACGGCTTCAACCTCACGCAGTACTGGCAGGAACACCTGGAGGGGTTCGACCGCACCCGCTTGACGGCGGACGCGGTCGTCAAGGTGTCAGCCAGGCTCGCCGGAAAGATGTACGACGTCTCGTACCCGGCACTGGTCAAGGCGGTCGCGGCCGCCGTAGCGGAGCCCGACGGGAGTGTCGTGGTGACCGTCCCGATCGAGTCGGTCCAGAACGCCGCAGCCACGCTCAGCCGCTTCGGCGACGCCCTAGAGGTGCTGGAGCCGCAAGAGCTCCGGGCTGAGCTGAGAGAGCTCGGCCGGAAGCTCCACGACCTCTACTCCTGACCCAGCTCCCCGTTGACCTGCTGCCCGGCCTCCGCACTGCGCCGCAGGAAGTCCGCGATCACCCTGAGCTCGGCCTCGCTGTAGTCCGCCAGTACGTCGTCCATCGCGCCGATCATCGGCTGGTACAGCCGGATCACCTCCGTACTGCGGTCCGGCAGCACCCTGATCGTCACGCTCCGCCGGTCCGCCCGGGCGCGGTCGCGGGCGATCCAGCCGCCGCGTTCGAGCCGGTCGAGGATCCCGGTCAGCGTGGCCGGGTGCAGGCCCGCCTGGCGGGCGAGCGCGCTCGGGGTGAGCGGTCCGTTGCGCGCGAGTACGTCGAGGCAGTCGAGGTCGACGTCCTTGAGCGCCAGCTTGCCGCCGATCTGGTGGTTCAGCAGCGCGAGCTGGATCCGTAGGTCGCGGAGCGCGGCCTTGATCTCGTTCCCGGTTCGCCGGCGGTGCCGTACGTCACCTTGTTCTGTCTGTTCCATATATTATGATTTCCGTACTATACGAGTTGCAGATCAGAATTACGGTAGCGCAGAGGAGGCGTTTCGGATGCGGATCACGGTGTTCGGTGCGACGGGCGGGATCGGCGGTCACGTCGTACGGCAGGCGCTGGAGGCGGGCGAGAAGGTGACGGCCGTGGTGCGTACGTCGTCGGCGTACGAGCTGGAGCACCCGTCGCTGGAGGTTGTCAGGGTGCCCGGGCTGGACGTGGTGGAGCCGCTGCGCGAGGCGATCGACGGGAGTACCGCGGTGATCTCGGGCGTCGGCGCCCGCGGGCGGAAGGTCGGGCCGGTGGCGTCCCGCAGCACGAAGTCGATCCTGGCGGCGATGGATGCGGTCGGCGTACGGCGGTTCGTCGCGGTCAGCGCGGCGCCGCTCGGACCGGTGCCGGCGGACGAGAGCTTCCTGAACCGGCGCGTGGTGTACCCGATGATCAACGCGTTCGCGGCCGACGTGTACGCCGACCTGCGGGTGATGGAGGCGGACATCATGAGCAGTGCCGCGGAGTGGACGATCGTGCGGCCGCCGAAGCTCAGCAACAAGGCGTTGACCGGGCGTTACCGGACCGAGGTCGGTGGGACTGTCACCCACGGGTACCTGATCTCCCGCGCCGACGTGGCCGACCTGATGCTCAAGTCCCTCGCCGACCCGACGACGATCCGCCGGCCGGTCGGCGTCGCCTACTGATCGTGGATCCCCAGGCATGCAAAACCCGTCGCGGCCGTGGCGGCTGAGCGTGCGCGCGAGCGCGACAGCCGACTTTTGCCGGCGTGGCGGTTCACACACTCCGCTCGATCCGGTCGTGCGGGACGGCGCGGACGGTGTGGCGGAAGCCGGTGGTGGTTCGGGCCATGGTCAGGGAGTTGAGGAGGGCTTCTTCGACTGATTCGGTGACGGCTTGGAACGGGGTACGGAGGTCGCGGTCGGCGACGGACGGCGTACGGCTGGTGGTGAAGGCGATGGCGTAGTCGCCGCTGCCGGGGGCGTAGTCGGAGCCGACGCGGGCCATCGCGAAGATCGCGCGCCGCGCGAGCCGGCCCAGTTGCCGGGAGTCGAGGGGCAGGTCGGTCGCCACCACGATCATGCACGAGTTGCCGTCGGCCTCGATCGGCTCGGCGGGGATCGGTCGCCCGAGCACGGTCAGCACCCCGGAGAAGTTCGCCTGCACCAACGCACCAACCGTGTACCCGCCGGCGCCGCCGGCGGGAGGTGCGGCGGACGCGGCCCGAGCGGACGGTGGTGCGGGGGTGGGGAGGACTCGGGAGGCGGTGCCGATGCCGGCTTTGAAGCCTAGGGCGGCGGTTCCGGTGCCGGCGCCTGCGCAGCCTTCTGTGGGGAGGGCGGGGGAGGCGGTGTCGAGGGCGGCGTGGACGTGGGCCGGGGTGATGGGGCGGCGGCGGATGTCGGAGAGGTGGCCGTCGTTGGTCTCGCCGACGATCGGGTTGAGGCTGGTGGCCCGCGGGTCGCGGTCGAGGAGCCAGGTCAGGAAGGCGTCCGCGACCCGGAACGTGCTGAGCGTCCCGGTCAGCAGGATCGGCGTCTCGATGACGCCGAGCTCGTCCACCTGCGTGGTTCCGATCAGCTTGCCGTATCCGTTGCCAACAGCAACCGCCGCCGGAAGCGTCGCCTCCCAGCCGTCCGGCACGATCGCGGTGACCCCGGTGTTCAGCCCGTCACCGGTGATCGTGGTCTGGCCGACGCGCACCCCGGGTACGTCGGTGATCGCGTTCAGCGACCCGGTCGGCAAGGTGCCGACGACCACGCCCAGCTCGCGAACTCTCCGAGGACTCTGCATACGGCTATCGTCGCCCAGATCCGGTCCGCCCACCGGACCTGGGGATCGATCCCCTGAACGCGCCCCGTAGGCTTGGGCGCGCGATGAAGACTTTTGACGAGCTGTTCGCCGAGCTGGGTGAGAAGGCGCGGACGCGGCCGGAGGGTTCCGGGACCGTGGCGGCGCTGGATGCCGGCGTGCACGCGATCGGCAAGAAGCTGGTCGAAGAGGCCGCCGAGTCCTGGATGGCCGCCGAGTACGAGGGCAAGGAGCGGGCTGCGGAGGAGCTGTCGCAGCTGCTGTACCACGCCCAGGTGATGATGCATGCGCTCGGCCTGGACCTCGACGACGTGTACCGACATCTGTAGGAGTACGCACAGATCACCGGTTCATCTCATCCGAAAGGGCAGTGCCATGCTGCGCGTCGCAGTACCGAACAAGGGCTCGCTGAGCGAAGCCGCCACCGGGATCCTGGCCGAAGCCGGCTACAAGCAGCGCCGGAGTACCAAGGACCTCACCCTCACCGACTCGGCCAACGAGGTCGAGTTCTACTACCTGCGCCCCCGCGACATCGCGGTGTACGTCGGTGAGGGCACCCTCGACGTCGGGATCTCCGGCCGCGACCTGGTGCTCGACTCGCACGCGGACGCGGACGTGATCATGGGCCTCGGGTTCGGCTCGTCGACGTTCCGGTTCGCCGGCCGGCCCGGGGTCGCGGACTCCGTGAAGGACCTGGCCGGCAAGCGGATCGCCACGTCGTACGCCGGAGTGCTCCAGGACCACCTCGCCGAGAACGGGGTCGAGGCGGCGGTGGTCCGCCTGGACGGCGCCGTCGAGTCGGCCGTCCAGCTCGGCGTCGCGGACGTGATCGCGGATGTCGTCGAGACCGGTACGACGCTGCGCCAGGCCGGGCTCGAGGTGTTCGGGGAGCCGATCCTGCAGTCCGAGGCCGTACTGATCAAGCGGCACGGTGTGGACACCCCGCCGAACGGCCTGCAGCAGCTGGTCCGCCGGCTCGAAGGCGTCCTGATCGCGCGGAACTACGTGATGATGGACTACGACATCCGCGCCGAGGACGTGGACGCGGCCACCGCGGTGGCGCCGGGGCTGGAGTCGCCGACCGTCTCGCCGCTGCACCGGCAGGGCTGGGTCGCCGTCCGGGTGATGGTGCAGCGGGCCGAGGCGCAGCGGCTGATGGACCAGCTCTGGGAGGTCGGTGCGCGGGCGATCCTCACCACCGACATCCACGCCTGCAGGATCTGAGATGGCTGCCCGGGGCCGGCTGCTGACGTTCCATCCGTGGATCGTCTCCGGGATGTCCGCGGGGATGGGGCTGTGCCTGATCGCCGTGTTCGGCGTGATCTGGTTCCGGCTGTCGCCGGAGGACCGGGCGACGTTCGACTGGTTCCAGCGGATCACGTTGCTGGCGTTCTTCGGCGCGGTGCTGTGGATCCTGTACCGGATGTCCACGCTGCGGGTGACGGCGTACGCCGACCGGGTGCGGGTGCGGAACGTGTTCAGGTCGTACACGCTGAAGTGGTCCGAGGTGACCGCGCTGCGGTTCCGGCCGGGGGACGCGTGGCTGCAGCTGTTCGATGCCGACGACAACCGGATCGGGATCCTCGCCATCCAGGCCTCCGAGGGGGCGCGGGCGACCCGTGCCGCCAAGGAGCTGGCGGCGGTCGCCCGCGAACACGGCGCCGGGGCTAGACCGATACCTGAAAAGTAGTCCTGTGGGATTCGCCCGGCTGCAGGACGATCAGATCCTGGCCGGTGCGGAACGCGTCCGGCGGGCAGGTCATCGGTTCGACTGCCAGGGCGGTGCGGCCTACCGGTTCGCCGGTGAACAGCTGCATCCACTTGGTGTCGCTGGTGAGGATCGAGCGGGCGCCCGTTTCCGGGTCGGTCAGGGCGACGGACCATTGGCCGCCGAGGCCGGTGAAGGCGTTGTCGATGACGGTGGCGCCGATCGGGTGCGGTTCGTGGAAGTCGTACGGCGAGCCGCCGACGGGTGTCAGGCCGAGTGGGGTCAGGCGGTCTGGGGAGACCTCCAGGCGATCGCTCGCCCGGAACTCCAGCACGCATTCGTCGACGGGGCGGCCGACGGTGAGGTACGGATGTGCTCCGTAGCCGTACGGAGCTGCTGTCCTACCGACGTTGGTAGCAGCTGCCGTCACCGTCAGGTGCGTTGTCAGGTGGTAGGTGAGGTGGAGGTCCAGCTGGTGCGGGTAGCCGGGTTCGCCGTGGAGGCGGTGGGCCAGTTCGACAGTGGAGTCGTCGGACGCGTCGTCGGTGCGGTACCAGTTGGCCCAGCGGGTGAGGCCGTGGATGGCATTCCGGCGGGCGGGTTCGCTCAGCGGGAGGTGCTGGGTGACGCCGTCGAACGTGTACTCGCCGTCCGTGATCCGGTTCGGCCACGGGAACAGGTGCTGGCCGATCCCGGCGTGCGCCGGCTCGTCCTCGCCGTACCCGAGCAGCACCGGACGCCCCTCGTACGTGAGCCCGCGCAGCCCGCCGCCGACGCCCACCACGGTCGCCTCGTACCCGCCGCCCCGAAGACCCCACTGATCACCTGAAGGCAAGACATTCATGTCCCCATCCTCACCCATCTGCGTACCGAAGAACGGGCAGTGGTCACCCCTCGGCGGCCCGGCCGGCGCCAGTCAGGCGTGCGGCGGACGCCGCCGGCCGACCACTGCCCGTTCTTCGGTACAGCATGTCCATCGGGGACGCACCCGTTCGTGGTGATGATGTAGACAGCCACCCAGGAGGTACGACGTGAAGTACATGCTGCTGATCAACGCCGGTGAGCTCGACCCGCAGAACGCGCCGGTCGGGTGCGAGCCGGAGGACTGGATGCGGTTCGACAAGGAGATCCAGGACGCGGGTGTGGTGGTCGCGTCCGAGTCGCTGGCCGACCTGGTCACCGCGACCCGCATCCAGGTCGCGAACGACGGTAAGCGGACCGTGGTCGACGGGCCCTTCGCCGAGACCCGGGAGGTGCTCGGCGGGTTCTACGTGATCGACGTACCGGATCTGGACGTCGCGCTCGGCTGGGCCGCGAAGTGCCCGGGGTCGCGGGGCGGTGGCTCCGTCGTGGTGCGGCCGGTCGCGGAGTTCTGACGGTGGACCAGGTCGACGCGGTCTTCCGGGAGGAGCGCGGCCGGTTGCTGGCCGCGCTCGCCCGGCGGTTCGGCGACCTCGACCTGGCCGAGGAGGTGACGTCCGAGGCGATCGAGACGGCGCTCACCCGCTGGCCGGTGGACGGCGTACCGCCGAACCCGGGCGGCTGGCTGATGACGACCGCCCGGCGGAAGGCGGTCGACCGGCTGCGGCGCGACCAGGTGTACGCCGCCAAACTCGCGATCCTGCAGGTGGAGGCGGACCGCCCCGCGCCGCAGGCCGGCGGTGACGAGCTGCCCGACGAGCGGTTGCAGCTGTTCTTCACCTGCGCGCACCCGGCGCTGGCGCCCGAGGACCGCGGCGCGCTGACCCTCCGCTGTCTGGCCGGGCTGACCACGCCGGAGGTGGCGCGGGCGTTCCTCGTGCCGACCGCGACGATGGCGAAACGGATCGTCCGTGCGAAGAAGAAGATCCGGGAGGCAAGGATCCCGTTCCGCGTCCCCGGTCCGGACGAGCTGCCGGAGCGCCTGCCCGGCGTACTGCAGGTGATCTACTCGGTCTTCACCGAGGGGTACGCCGCCAGCTCCGGGCCGTACCTGCAACGCCTGGACCTCGCCGAGGAAGCGATCCGCCTGGCCCGCATCCTGCACCGCCTGCTCCCGGACGCCCGCGAGGCGACCGGTCTGCTCGCGCTGATGCTGCTGATCCACGCCCGCCGCGACGCCCGCAGCGGACCGCACGGCGCGATCGTCCTGCTCGAGCACCAGGACCGCAGCCGCTGGGACCAGGACCTCATCGCCGAAGGCCGCGCCCTGGTCGTCACCGCGCTCACCGGCGGCCCGGCCGGACCGTACGCCGTACAGGCCGCGATCCACGCCGTCCACGACGAGTCCCCCGACTTCGCGAGCACCGACTGGCCCCAGATCGTCCAGCTGTACGACGTACTCCTGGAGCTCGACCCGTCACCGGTGGTGGCGCTCAACCGGGCCGCCGCGATCGCGTTCCGCGACGGCCCCCAGGCAGGGCTCGCGCTCCTGGACGAGCTGGGCGCCGAACCGCGGCTGCAGGACTACCACCCGTACGCCGTCGCGCGCGCCGACCTGCTGCGCCGGCTCGGCCGTTTGCCCGCGGCAATCACCGCGTACGAGGACGCCCTGGCGCTCGCGGGATCCGAACCGGAGCGCGCGCACGCCCGTGACCAGCTCGCCGAGTTGGGGCAGACTGCCGACATGGAAACCGTTTACGAGGCCGCGGGTGGGTCCGAAGGACTGGAGCGGCTGGCGGCCGCGTGGCACGAGCTGGTGATGGCCGATCCGGTCGTCAGCCACGCGTTCCACGACGGAGCGAAGCCCGATCACGTCGAACGGCTGGCGTCGTACTGGGGTGAGGCGCTGGGCGGACCGCCGGCGTACACCACGAAGTACGAGACCGAGGCGTTCGTCCAGCGGTTGCACTCCGGGAACGGCGAGCACGACGAGATGAACCGGCTCGGCATCGACTGCTTCGACCAGGCGATGACGAACGCCGGCCTGACCGACCCGCGGGTCCGCCAGGTCCTGCACGACTACTTCGCCTGGGCCACCTTCAACACCATGTACCGGCACCGCGCGGAGGACGTCGACGACGGCCAGGCAGTCGTCCAATGGTCCTGGGACGGGCTTCAGGACGCGGCGGAGTCGTGAAGGGGTAGCGCCACCGACGTCGTGGCCAGCTCCAGGGCCGGGTCGAACGGTGTCGACGGGTTACCGTCGACGATCACGTGCGCACGGGACCGGGTCGCCTGCTCGGCGAAGTGGTCGCGCTCCCAGCGCATCCACTCCAGCCAGTGGTCGCGGAGCGCCTCGCCGTCGCGTTCGATCCCGCGGTCCAGGCGGACCTGGTTGGACGTCTCGACCCAGAGCCGCAGCGACTGCCAGTGCCCGGCGTCCCGGTCGCAGGCCGTGACCCCTTCGACGATCAGCAGGTCCACGGTGCTCGGTACGACGTGCAGCTCGTCGTACGCGCCCTTGTACCAGTCGTACCGGCGGTAGCGTCCCTCGCGGCCGTCGGCCAGCCGTTGCAGGACGTGGTCGCGGAGCAGCGCGAATCCACGCTCGGCCCCGGTCCAGCCGTCGTACAGGTCGTCCATGTGGATCACGTACGTGTTCAGGTCGCGCAGCTTCGCGCGGGCCTCGAGGCGGGCGGCGACGGTGGTCTTGCCGGAGCCGGCCGGTCCGTCGATGCCGATCAGCCGGGTCCGGCCCAGGTGCGGGGAGCCGGCCTGGACGTTGTCCAGCAGCGAGTCGATGGTCAGGGGCTTCGGGCCGTGGTCAAAGGCCTTGTCAGTTGATTCCATGGCGCTTCAGGATGTCCTCGATCTCGTCGAACTCCGACGATTCCTGCTGCTTCGCCTTCCCCTTTGACGGCCCCTTTGAGCGCGCAGCAGCTTGTGTGGTAGTGGCTGAAGCGGGCGCGGGTCCCGTCGGTGTCAGCTCTCCCGCGGGCGAGGCGGGTTTCTTGGGTGCCTTCTCCTTCGGGGTCCGGCCGCGGGCGACGCCGGACACGACGTACAGCACGACCGAGACGCCGAACAGCGCGACCCCGGCCCAGACGGTCGGTGAGAAGATCAGGTGGGCGGCCCAGCTCACGACCGAACGCACTACTTCCCAGAGCACCTTGAGCAGACCGGTCATGTACAGGGACACCGGTAGCAGCGACCAGGCCACCCCGCGCGTCCCTGCCGCGACCCCGCGGCGCCGCCAGGCGAACCACGAACCGATCAGTCCGAGCAGCGTCAAGCCTGCGCAGAGCGGCAGTAGCGTCGAAGCGTCGTAAGTAGGCACATGTCCAGGCTCGCACAGTTGGCCCGCGAACCAAGAGGGGAAAGGCCCTGACCTACCCCTGAAACAGTTCTCCGGAGATCCGGGTTGGAGAATGCAGGTATGCAACCAGAGCGGCGGCTGGCCTTCACGGGGTTCGACAACGACGACGGGTCAGCGGATCCGGCGTTGGCGACGGCGCTGGCCGCGGGGGACGACGGCGCGGTGCTCGCGGCGCTCACCCAGGCCCGGCTGCTGGTGCCGGTCGTGGCGATGCTCGGCGAGCTCGAGTACGACGAGAACGGGCTCGCGCACGACAAGACGTCCGACATGGCGGTCGCGCTGCTGCAGGGGCAGGACGGGCGGAACGCGTTGCTCGCGTTCAGCGGTTCCGAGAGCCTGGCTCGCTGGAGCCCGGACGCGCGCCCGATGCCGGCCCAGACCAAGCTGGTGGCTACCGCCGCGATCCAGGAGGGCGCGGCCGCGATCGTCCTGGACATCGCCGGCCCGGCGGCGGGCGTGATCGAGACCGACGACGTACGGCGCCTGGCCGCCGGCCTCCAGGTGGTTCGCCTGGAAGACGGCGGCTACGCGTGGGTCGAACCGGCCGGCTCAGACCCCTCCGGCAGCTGAGCCGGCCGGAAGAGGGTCAGCCGACGGCGGAGGAGAGCGCGTCCATCGGCTTGGCGCGCATCGCGATCCGGCCGGTGATCGCGGTCGTCGGCAGCACCAGCAGCAGTACGACGGCGACCCACGCGAGCAGGATCCACACCGGACCGGACGGGATCGGCCAGCCGCGCGTCGCGATCGCGATCGGGAACACCGTGAACGCCGCCGTGACCAGTCCCGCGACCAGCCCGAGCGCCGCGATCAGCAGCCCCTCCAGGACGAGCATCCGGGAGACCTCGCGCCGCGTCGACCCGGTCAGCCGCTGCAGCCCGAACTCCCGCCGCCGGTCGAGTACCGCGACAGCGATCGTGTTGATCGAGGCGATCGCTGTGTACGCGACCGCGATCGCGGCGAGCAGGTAGCCGATCCAGGCGTCCACGCCGAGCCCGGTGTCCAGTCCGTCGGCGAGCACGCTCCGTTCGCCGATCGACGTACCGGGCCATTTGGACAGGTCGGTCTTGAGCACGGCCTTCTTGTTGTCCGTCTTCAGCACCAGCTGGCTGGGGAGGCCGGTCGTCGTGTGGGCGGCGAGGAGCTGGGCGGGCAGTAGCAGGGACTCGTACCCGGACGGTCCTTCGGCCAGCGCGACCACCTTGAGCTTGACCAGCGCGTCGTCACCCAGCCGTACGCCGAGCTCCGAGCCGACGTCGACCTTCAGCTTCTTCGCCGTACCGGGCGGGATCGCGACCGTGTCGCCGGTCAGGTCGTCGAGCGAACCCTTCGTCACCTTGCCCTTGTAGACCGGGCCGCTCAGGCCGAGCAGGGGCCAGGCGTCGCTGGTGTGCGACTTGTCGTACGGCTCCTCGATCCAGCCCTTGCTGCGGACCAGTTCCGAGACCGTGGTGACGCCCGGCATCGTCCGGGCGGCGTCGGTCAAGGATGCGGGGATGCCGCCCGCGGTGGAGCTGATCACGATGTCGCCGGCCAGGTTCTTGGTGAACGCGTCGACGGCCGCCTGCTGCTGCGTGGTCTGCGAGTAGATGTTGCCGACGGCAATCGCCGTGGCGATCGTGATCGGTACCAGGATCGCGCCGAACTGCACCGCGCGGACCCGGAGGTTGATCACCGCGAGGATGCCGCTGGTACCGCGCTTCTCGACCAGGCGGGTGATCCGGGGGATCAGGGCCCGCCGGATCACGAGCGGGGCGAGTACGGCGACCGCGATCGAACCGGTCAGCCCGGCCGGGCCGCCGATCGCCGCAGCGTTGGCGGGACCCATGAACGGGGTGGAGAGCGCGATCGCCACCGTCGCACCGGCGAAGACCAGGCCGATGATCATCCGGACCCGGCCGAGGGCGACGTTCGGTACGGCGGCCTCGGCGAGCGCCTGGATCGGGCGGATCCGGGCGGCCCGGGCGGCGGCGATTCCGATGGTGACGCGGAGTACGGCGAACGTCAGTACGGCGGCGCCGGCGAACGGGAGCGGGCCCTGGTCGAAGCGGAGTTGCGGCGGGACGACGCCGCCGTCGGCCAGCATGCCGAAGATCCAGGTGCCGGCGATCCGGCCGCAGAGCAGGCCGAGGACGAGGCCGAGGACGCCGACCACCATGGTCTCGGCGATCACCATCTTGGCGACCTGGCGCGGGGTGGCGCCGCTGGCGCGGAGGAGGGCGAGTTCGCGGCGGCGCTGACGGACCGACAGGCCGATCGTGGCGGAGACGACGAGCGCCATCACCACGGCCACCATGCCGCCGAACACGCCGGACATGATGATCAGCGGGAGACTGGTCGCGATCCCGGAGAACTCCGCGACGCCACGCTCGTCGCCGGTGTACGCCTTCACACCGGCCGGCAGGTCGAGCCGCTTGGCGAGGTCGCGCACCGACGTACCGCCCGCCGGGAACACGCCGATCGCGTCCACTCCCGCCGGCACGTCGGCGTCGGCGAAGAACACCGCCGGCACGTCAACCTGATGCTGGGCAACCGCAACCCCCGCAAGCACGTACGTCCGCGGCTCGCCCCCGACGGTGATCGTCACACGCTCACCCGGCCGGACCCCGCCCGCCAACCGCTGATCAAGCACAACCTGCCCACTACGGGGGGCACGCCCGGCGATCAACCCGTACGGCGTCAAGCCCGCAGACCCCCAGCCATGCCCAGCAAGCACACCCGCGTCAGGCGCGCTGCCAGCGCCGACGGAACCCGCGCCGGGCGTGAGGACTGCTGGGAAGGATCGGTCGGGGACTGCCTTTTCCACACCCGGGGTGTTCAGGAGTTTGGTGATGAGGGCGAGGTCCAGGCGGTGGCGTTCCGGGAGGGCGGCTGAGCCGCTGCCGTCCGGTGGGTGGTAGGCCGGGTCGCCGGTGACGACGATCGGGGCCGCGGCGAGGCGTTGGGGTGGGGCGTTCAGGCGGAGGCCGGTTTCGAGCAGGCCGCCGGCGGCGCTGAGCAGCGCCCCGCCGAGCAGGACCGCGACGAAGATCGCGAGGAACGCGGCGGTCCGGTACCGCAGGGTGGTGACGGCGAGGCGGAACATGAGTCAGATCTCCCTCAGGAAGTAGGACATGGCCCGGAGGCGGAAGTACCGGGTGAGGCGGTCAGTGGCTGCGGGTGGAGCTGAGGTGGGCCAGTTCGGTGGCGACGGTTTCCGGCGTGGGAGCGGTGGACTCGGAGGCGATCCGCCCGTCGACGAGGAACACGACGCGATCGGCGTACGACGCGGCGACCGGGTCGTGGGTGACCATCACGATCGTCTGACCGAGCTGGCGGGACTGGTCACGCAGCAGCGTCAGGACCTCGAGCGCAGTACTCGTGTCCAGGGCACCGGTCGGCTCGTCGGCGAACGTGATCGCGGTGTGCCCGGCCAGCGCCCGGGCGATCGCGACGCGTTGCTGCTGCCCGCCGGACAGTTCGCTCGGGCGGTGCCGGACGCGTTCGCCGAGGCCGACGCGCCGGATCACCTCGGTCACCCACGCGTCGTCCGGCTGCTTCCCGGCCAGCGTCATCGGAAGTACGACGTTCTGACGCACGGTCAACGCCGGCATCAGGTTGAACGACTGGAAGACGAACGCGACCTGCTCCCGCCGCAACTCCGTCAACGCGGTCTCGTCGAGCCCCTGCAACGACTGACCTGCCAACTGCACCTCGCCCGCCGTCGGCGTGTCGAGCCCGGCCGCGCAGTGCAGCAACGTGCTCTTGCCGGACCCCGACGGGCCCATCACCGCGGTGAACGTTCCGGCAGCGAACCCGCACGTCACACCGGCCAGCGCGTCGACCGCGCCAAGCCCGGTGCCGTACACCTTACGAACGTCGGTGAGCTGGACAGGCGTACTCACGACGCCACCAGCACATCGCTCTTGCGGTGGTACGACTCGTTGGTCCACCACAGGATCGCCACGATCGCACCGAGGCCGAGGTCCGACCAGAGCCACCACGGCCCGTCGAAGTGACCGAAGACCGCCAGCGCCAGCCAGACCACGAACTGGACCACGCAGGCGACCAGCCAGACACCGGTGAAGGCCTGCAGCGCCACCGTCAGCCCGCGCGGCGGGGCGGCGTTCGCGACGCCGGACAGGATGTTCCGGAGCTCGCCACGGGTGCGGGCCGTGAGGACCCGGTCCTGCCGGTCGCTCGCCTGCGACGGGGTGAGGGCGGCCTGCCGTACGGCGCTGTCCAGCCGGGCGATCGCGGCGCTCCGGTCGGCGTCGGTGAGCGCGACCTGGTCGGGGGTCAGCAGGGCTTCGAGCATGTTGTTCATGAGAATCGTCCTTTCAGCGGGTTCCGATGTGAAAAAGCGTAAGGGTTGAACAGTTTCTCCTACCCGGTGCTCAGGACCCGTTTCGAGGTGGTGCTAACACCCCTTTTCGGAGCTGTCCGGCGTACGACAGGATGGGAGGTATGACCGAGGACCGCGGGGAACTGCCGCCGGGGCTCGCCCTCTCCTGGGGCGTGCAGCCGGTGCAGCGGCGCGGGCCGAAGCCGGCGCTGACGATCGAGCAGATCGTGGCCACCGGCATCGAGTTCGGCGACCGGTACGGGTTCGCGGCGATCTCGCTGCAGCGGATCGCGGGCCGGCTCGGCGTCACCACGAACGCCATGTACCGGTACGTCCGTTCCAAGGAAGAGCTGATCGTGCTCGTCCACGACAGGGCGCTCGGCCCGCCGCCGGAGCTGCCGGACGGCTGGCGGCCGGCCGCGACCGCGTGGGTCGATGCCCAGGTCGTGCTGTACGCCGAACGCCCCTGGCTGCTCGACGTGCCGATCCGTGGCGCGCCCGTCACACCGAACGTGCTGCGCTGGATGGAGGTCATGCTCGCCGCGCTCGCGGAGACAGGGCTGAACCAGCACGACAACCTCGGCTGCCTGATGCTGCTCGACGGGTACGCGCGCAACTACGCCGGTCTCGCCCGGCAGCTCGGTGCCGGCGACCACACTCCGGTGCAGGCCGAGCAGGTCGGCCGTTTCCTCGTGCCGCGGCTCCTGGAGGGCGGCTATGCGACGGTGGCATCGCTGTATCTGAACGCGGAGTACGAGGACGGGCTCGACGACGATCTGGAGTTCGGGCTGGCCCGGATCCTGGACGGTATCGAGGCGCTGATCGCGAAGCAGTAACGCTGGGGAAACAGCGTGCGGAGTTGGATCTCAGTGGTCATCGATCACGTGAGGAGCACTCCCTTGGCACAGCAGAGCAGCAGGCGCACGTTTCTCCGGAGGTCCGGGCTGGCGGTCGCACCGGCAGTCGTTGCCGGCGGCGCCTGGGCCTATCCCAGCGCGGCTCAGCAGACCGGCCGCGGGACGGCTGCCGACGAGCTGGACAAGTACCTCGACAAACTGCAGGCCGACGACTCGTTCTCCGGCACTGTCCTGGTGCTCAAGGACGGCCGCCCGGTCGTGTCCCGCTCGATGGGGTACGCCGATCAGGGTCGGCGAGTCCGCAACCGGCCCGACACGATCTTCTGTCTGGCCTCGGTGACGAAGATGTTCACCGGGATCGCGATCGGCCGGCTCGCGCAGCGGAGGTCGCTGAACCTCGACGACCCGATCGGGAAGTACCTGAGCGGGTTCAAGGCCGGGATCGGGGACAAGGTCACGATCCACCACCTGCTCACACACACCTCGGGCCTGGGCGACTACATGCAGCTCGACGGGTACTGGGCGGAATCGGCCACCTGGACGACGCCGCAGCAGACCATGGACGGCATCCTGCGCTACGTCCGCACCGAGTCCCTCGCGTTCGCGCCGGGCACCGAGGCGAAGTACAGCAACTCCGGCTTCCACGTCCTGGGCTGCATCGTGGCGAAGGTCGCGGGCGTCTCGTACTACGACTACATCCGCACGAACGTGTTCCGCCCGGCCGGTATGACGTCGTCCGACTTCACCCTGCTCGACCAGTGGAAGACCGACCGCCGCTTCGCGCATCCGTACCCCACCGACCAGTCCGGCAAGCGGTACGACGCCCTCGCCGCCGGAGCGTTCGGCCTGATCGGCAGCTTCGTCGGGTACGGCGTGGACAGCTCGGTCCTCAACGGCGGGCTGATCACCGGCCACACCGGCGGCGCGCCGGGCGTCAGTACGAGCGCCGAGTGGTACCCCGAGCGCGGGTACACCGCCGTACACCTGGGCAACTACGACCCGGCCCCCGGTGCGAACGTCAACCAGGAACTGCGCCAGGTCCTCACGAGCTGATCCGCACCGGTCCTTCCGCCCGGGCCGAGACCCACTGCCGGTGGAACTCGCTGCCGGGGGCAACTTCCGCGCGCCGGTCCGGTTCGGTCCGGAGGTCGACCGGCGCGGTCAGCGTGGCCACCGGGGCCGGCCGTGGTACGCCGTTCAGCCGGACGTCGGCGATCAGCTCGGCGAACGCCTGCGCGGCCGGCTTGCGCTGGTGGTCGACGGTGAACAGCCCGAGGTCGTACTCACGGTCCGGGAAGTCGAGCAGCCGCCGGTCGACGTCGTGCGACGACCACCAGGTCACGCCGTACAACGCCGGATTCGTCAGCACGCTGGAGACCGTACGGCGGGTGAACTCGGCCTGCAGGTCGACCGGGATGTCCGGACCCGGTACGCCGACCTCCTGCAACCAGACGGGCCGATCCGGCGCGAGCGACCGGGCGAGCTCGATCAGGTAGTCGGCGTGCGTGAGCGTCGCCGGCCCGAGCGGACCGTCCACTCGTGAGACCCCGTTGAAAACCCACGAGTGCACGGTCGTCAGGTCGCCCAGGTCGACGGCGTCGACCGGGCGGAACGGGTGGTCGCCCTGGTACCAGGCGTCGTCGAAGACCGAGTGCAGCGCGAGGACGTCGGGCGCGGCCTTCTTCAGCGTGGCCAGCAGGTCCCGCGCCCACACCGTCGAGGTCTCCGCGGTGGTGGAGCTGTCCGGCCAGAGGTTGTTGACCTCGTTCCCGAGGGTGATCGCGAAGACGTTCGGCTTGGTCGCGACCGCGCGCGCCACGGTGTCGACGTACGCCGTGAGCCCCTCGCGGACCGTCGGGTCCTCGAACAGGCTGCTCCGGTGCCAGGTCAGCACCCATGACGGCAGGAAGTCGAAGCTGGACAGGTGTCCCTGGATCAGGTCGACCGCGACCGTCAGGCCGTGCTCGGCGGCGGCGTCGATCGTGTCGAGCAGGTCGGCGATCGCGCGCTCGCGGATGATCGCCCGGTTCGGCTGGATCCACGGCCAGACCGGGAACACCCGGACGTGGTCGAGACCCATCCCGGCCAGGTCGGCGAAGTCCCGCCGGACCGCGTCGCCGTCGTAGTCGAGCCAGCTGTAGAACCACCCCGCCGACGGAACGTAGTTCGCACCGAACCGGGGCGTGCTGGTCTGCAAAGCCATGCCGAGGATGCTAAATCGGTTTAGGCCGGTTGGGCAACTGCCACCACCCCGGGCCGGCTGAGAGGTTCACCGCCGAGGTGGCCCGTTCACCCCCCGCATGCGCGCGGTGAACGGGCATCCTGAGAGGTGAACCTCTCAAATGCACCCGTGCGGGCGCCGGGATGCAGGTGGGTGGTGGGTCAGGCCGGGGGTGCGGTCGACTCGCGGACCGTGAGGACCGGGTCGGCGGTGCGGCGGTTGATGACCATGCTCGGGTCGGCGATCGTGTCGAGCAGGACCTCCGCCGCCTGGCGGCCGAAGTCGAAGGTGTCGCGGGACAGCGCGGTCAGCGCCGGGTGCATCAGCTGGGTGAGGATCGAGTCGTCGAAGGCGACGATCGACAGCTCGCCGGGCACCGAGACGCCCATCTCCATCGCGACACCGAGGCCGGCGACCGCCATCACGTCGCTGTCGTAGACGATCGCGGTCGGGCGGTTCGGCTGGGAGAGCAGCTTGCGGGTGATCGCGGCGCCCTCCGCGTCGCTGAAGTCCGTGGTCAGCGACGGCGCGTCGAGCAGCCCGAGCCGGGGTGCCGCGTCCCGGACCGCGCGGATCCGGCGCTGGGTGTGCTGGAAGTTCGGCGTACCGGCGACGTGCGCGATCCGCCGGTGGCCGAGCGCGGCCAGGTACTCGACGATCGCCAGCATCGCGTCCCGGTCGTCGGCCCAGACCGAGGCCAGCGCGCCCTTGCCGCCGCGGCCACCGATCACCACGGCCGGCAGCTCGAGCGCCTTGAGCTCGTCGATCCGCGGGTCCTTGACGGTCAGGTCGACCAGGATCACGCCGTCCACCCGGTGCTCCGACGCCCACCGCCGGTACACCTCGATCTCCGCCGCGCTGTCCTCGACGATCAGCAGCTGCAGGGAGATCGACTCCGAGGACAGCCCGGACTGCACGCCGGACAGCAGATGCGCGAAGAACGGCTCGACGCCCAGCGTCCGGGCGGGGCGCGCGATCACCATCCCGACCGAGTCCACCCGGGACGCGCCCAGCGCCCGCGCGGCACTGTGCGGCCGCCAGCTCATCTGCTCGGCGATCTTCAGGATCCGCTCCCGGGTCGCGTCGCTGACTCCGGGCCGCCCGTTCAGCGCGAACGACACCGCGCCCTTGGACACCCCGGCCCTGGTCGCGATGTCAGCGATCGTCGGTCTCACCATCGTCGTACCTCTCTCCACCCTTGACAGCGGATTCTACGATGTGGATAGTTCGGGAGCTATACCGGTTTATCAAATCCAGGAGATCCCATGCGTAGACGCCGTCCGGCGCTCGTGGCAAGTCTTGCCGTCGCCGCTCTCACCCTGGCCGGCTGTGGCCTCGGTTCCGGGGGCTCCGGCAGCAGCAGTGGCGGTGCGAAGCCGACCGTGGATTCGAACGCCCAGGTGACCGGTGAGGTCAGCTTCCAGACCTGGGCGCTGAAGCCCAAGTTCACGTCGTACGTCGAGGGCGTGGTCAAGGCGTTCGAGGCCAAGTACCCGGGCACCCACGTCACCTGGCTGGACCAGCCGGGCGACGGCTACGACAAGAAGGTGCTGAGCCAGGCGTCGGCCGGCCAGCTTCCGGACGTGACGAACCTGCCGCCGGACTTCGCCCTGTCGCTGGCCAAGCAGAACATGCTGCTCGACGTCGCCGCCGCGGACCCGAAGATCAAGGACGAGTACGTCGAGGGCGGCGTCCAGGCGTACGAGTACCAGGGGATGGACGGCACCTTCGGCTACCCGTGGTACCTGAACACCGACATCGACTACTGGAACGCGACCAAGTTCGCCGCGGCCGGCCTGGACGTGAAGAACCCGCCGAAGACCTTCGACGAGCTGCTTGCGGCCGCGAAGACCATGCACGACAAGACCGGCGGCAAGGAGTACCTGATGAGCCGCCTGCCGGGCATCGGAGACTTCACCAACGCCGGGATCAAGATCCTCTCCGACGACGGCAAGAAGTTCGTCTTCAACACCCCGGAGGCCGCAGCGCTGCTGGACAAGTACCGCGACGCCTACAAGGCCGGGTACATGCCGCGCGACATCCTGACCAACGAGTACCTGGGCAACTCCAAGCTGTTCACCCAGGGCAAGGTCGCCTGGACGACCGGTGGCGGCAACGCGATCCAGGACTTCATGAAGGACAACCCGTCGCTGAAGGGCAAGGTCGTCCCGTCGCCCGCGCTGGACACCCCGCCGCTGTACGTGCAGGGGCTGTCGGTGTCCGCGAAGACCAAGAACCAGGCCGCCGCGATCGCACTCGCCCGGTTCGTCACGAACGCCGAGAACCAGGCCGCGTTCGCAAAGATTGTGAACATCTTCCCGTCCACCAAGGCCTCCGCCCAGGACCCCTACTTCTCGAAGTCCGACGGTACGCCGGAGAGTGACGCCAAGGTGCTCGCGTTCCAGTCGCTGGCCAAGGCGAAGAACCTGCAGCCGCCGGTGATCAGTGGCGCGACCAACGACTTCATCGGGCAGCAGATCTCGCTGGCCATCTCCGGCAAGATCTCGTCGCAGGCCGCCCTCGACGCCGCGGTGGCGAAGGCCGACCAGCTGCTCACCTCCTGATGCGTACCAACCGATGGTTCACCCCGTGGGTGCTGGTGATTCCAGCACTCACGTGGTTGCTGGTGTTCAACCTGTGGCCGTCGATCAACACCGTGATCCTGTCGTTCACCAACGCCAGGCCGATCGGCGGCGGCCACTTCGTCGGGCTGAAGAACTTCGAGACCCTGCTGCACGACGACCAGCTGCGCTGGGCGTTGCTGAACAGCGTCATCTACATGGTGGTCTGCCTGCCGTTCCTCACGGTCCTCCCGCTGCTGCTCGCCGTACTGGTCGAGAAGAAGCTGCCCGGTATCACCTTCTTCCGTACGGCGTTCTACACCCCGGTGGTGGCGTCCGCGGTCGTGGTGGCGCTGATCTGGCAGTGGATCCTGGACGACCGCGGCCTGGTCAACGGGCTGGCCGAGAAGCTCGGCGTGATCTCCGGGCCGTTGCCGTTCCTGTCCGACCAGTGGCTGTTGTTGCTGAGCGCGATCAGCCTGACGATCTGGAAGGGGCTCGGGTACTACATGATCATCTACCTGGCCGCTCTCGGGAACGTCGGGCGTGAGCTGCACGAGGCGGCCGCGGTCGACGGGGCGAGCCCGCTGCGGCGGTTCCTGCACGTGACGATCCCCGGCGTCCGCGGAACGATGATCCTGATCTCGATCCTGATCTCGGTGTCCGCGCTGCGGGTGTTCTCGGAGCTGTTCATCCTGAGCGGTGGCAAGGGCGGTCCGGGCGGCCGGGACAACTCGGTGGTGATGCTGATCCAGCAGTACAGCCAGGGCTTCGAGGGCAACCTCGGGTACGCGTCCGCGCTGTCGATCGTGCTGTTCTTCGTCACCGTCGTACCGATGCTCGTACTGGCGCGCCTCAACCGTAGAGGAGCCGAAGCGTGACGGTATTTGCTGGCCGCGCCTCCGGCACGGCGGGGTCATGGGGCCTTGGCTCCCGGTCTTCCCCCGTCGCTCCGGTCGCTGCGCTCCCTCCGCTCCTCAGTCCAGACCGGGAGGCCCCATGACCACGGTGCAGGACGCCCCGCAACGAGTGGATGCCACCGCGACGCCGGTACGGCGGAGTCGTTCGTTCGGGTTCAACACGGTGTCGCCGCGGGAGAAGGTCGTGCGGTACGTGCTGCTCGTATTCGTGCTGCTGATCACGATCGGGCCGTTCCTCTGGCAGTTGTCGACGTCGCTGAAGGGGTCCGGCGAGGACATCTACACCCGGATCCCGCGACTGCTCCCGGCGCAGCCGACGTTCGCCCACTACAAGGAGGTGACCGACACCATCCCGGTCCTGGACTACGCGCGGAACTCGCTCGTGGTCGCCGTACTGGTTGTCGGCGGCAACATCATCGGTGCGTCGCTGGCCGGGTTCGCGATCTCCCGGCTGCAGTTCCGGGGCCGCAAGATCGTGCTCGGGCTGTTCCTGGCGACGCTGGTGCTGCCGGGCGAGGTCACGATCATCTCGCAGTACGTGACGGTCCGGGAGTTCGGGCTGGCGAACACGCTGCTCGGCGTCGCGCTGCCCGGCATGATCGGCGCGCTCAACGTGCTGCTGATGTACAACGCGTTCCGGGCGCTGCCGCTCGAGGTCGACCAGGCCGCGATCGTGGACGGCGCGAACGCCTGGCAGCGGTTCGTGTACATCGGCCTGCCGTCGGTGCGCGGGACGATCAGCGTGATCGCGATCTTCGCGTTCATCGGCGCCTGGGACGACTTCCTCTGGCCGCTGATCGTGCTCACCGACCCGAACAAGTACACCCTGACCGTCGGCCTGCAGTACCTGTCCGGCACGTTCAGCAACAATCCCCGGCTGATCGCGGCCGGCACGATGATCGCGTTCATTCCGATCGTGATCGTGTTCGCCACCCTCCAACGCTTCTTCTTCAAGGGCGTCGAGGAAGGCGCGGTCAAGGGCTAGCGAACTCCAGCCAGTGGGTGACGTCGGCGGAGGTGTGGTGGCGGATCGACCAGTCGACCTGACGTAGGGCCATGTGGGCCCAGTAGAGCCGCAGTACGGCGGGTTCGAGGACGGTCCGGAGCAGCTCGTCGAACCAGGTGAGGTCCGCGTCGGGCAGCCGGACGTGCGCACTGAAGCGCAGCGTGACCAGGCCGAACTTCCGGTCGCCGCGGCCGATGCCGTCCCAGTCGACGATGCCGGTGATGGTCCCGGCATCGTCGACCAGCACGTTGCCGGGGTGGAAGTCGAGGTGCACCAGGTCGTCCCCGGTCATCCCGCCCGGCTCGCCACGACCGACCTCACGGATCCAGCCGAGCAGCCTGCGGGTGCGGTCGTCGTACCGCTCGAGGGACTCGTGCAGGCAGAACCCCGGGCCGCTCTCCAGCAGGTACATCGACGGCACCGGCAGCGCGGGCGCGATCCCGGCGAACCGCTCCGACAGCGCGATCATCGCCTCCAGCAACGTCCGGTCGGCCTTCTCCGGCGCCCGTCCCGGCAACCGCTCCTGCACCACTCCGACGCCGTCCGGCAGCCCGGCCAGCATTTGGTACTGCGGAACCGGCAGCCCGAGCGCCTGCGCCACGTCGAGAGCAGCCGCCGTACGCCGTAACTCCGCAAGCCCGCCGGCCCCGCGCGTCAACACCCCGTCCCGCCCGTCCGGCCACCGCACGAACGCGGCCCCCACCTCACCGCCGGCCGCCCGCCCGACGAACTCCAGCCCGGCGCCCGTACTCCGGTTCACCTCGTCCAGCAACACCCGCGCATCGAGCTTCGGAACAGGGGGCGGCAGCTCGGTCATTCGCTCGACCGTACCGGCGGCGGGCCGAAGAGCCGACCGAATATCACGAACTTGTTCGTAACGAACATGTTCGCTATGGTGCAGAGGTGACCGAAGAACCCAGGAGTAGACGCGAGCGGCCCGCCAAGGCGGCCTTGTCGCGGCGCGCGATCGTCGCGGCGGCGGTCGAGGTGATGCGGACCGAGGGGATGGACCGCGTGACGATGCGGCGGCTGGCGAAGGAGCTGGACACCGGTCCGGCGTCGCTGTACGTGTACTTCCGGAACACCGCGCTCCTGCACGGTGCGGTGCTCGATGACCTGCTGGCGGCGGTGGACCTGTCGGCGGTGACGGCTGTTGGTGGCTGGCGGGAGCGGGTCGCGGCGGTGCTCACGTCGTACACCCAGGTCCTGTTCGAGTACCCGAGCCTTGCGCAGTCGGCTGTGGCGGCGCGGCCCGCGGGGGAGAACTACCTGCGGCTCGTAGAGGGCCTGCTGGCGTTGCTGGACGAGGGCGGTGTGCCACCGGCGCAGGCTGCGTGGGGTGTGGACCTCCTGCTCCAGCTGGCAACAGCGACGGCTGCTGAGCATGCGGGCGGTGACGACCCGGCGGCCTGGGGTGCAGCGCGGGCCGCACTGCTCGCGGTGCGGCCGGAGACGCATCCGCGCATCGCGGCGCTCGGCGAGGACCTGTTCAGCGGGCCGGGCGAGCAGCGGTTGGCCTGGGGGATCCACGTACTGATCAACGGGGTGCTCGGCACTCCACGCACGGGAGGTGCGTCGGCATGATCGCAATCATCGGTGCCGGGCTCGGCGGACTGATGCTGGCCCGGATTCTGCAGGTCAACGGCGTCGAGGCCGTTGTCTACGAGGCTGACGCGTCGCCGGCGGTGCGGACGCAGGGCGGGATGCTCGACATCCACGAGGACTCCGGCCAGGTGGCACTACGCGCGGCCGGGTTGTACGACGACTTCCTCCCGCTGGTGCTGCCGGGCGGCGAGGCGATGAAGGTGTACGACAAGCACGCCGTACTGCGGCACGCGGACGACGGTGGCAGCGGCCGGCCCGAAGTACATCGGAAGGCCCTGCGGGATCTGCTGATCGACAGCCTGCCCGCCGGAATGATCCGCTGGGGTTCGAAGGTCGACCTGGCCGACGATCAACTGCGGCTCGCGGATGGAACGGTCGTCGGCGCGGACCTGGTCGTCGGGGCGGACGGCGCGTGGTCGAAGGTGCGGTCGCTGGTGTCGGACGCGGTCCCGCAGTACGCCGGGATCTCGTTCGCGGAGCTGGATCTGCTCGATCCCGACGTACGGCATCCGGAGAGCGCGGAGCTGGTCGGCGGCGGGTCGATGTTCGCGCTGTCGGACGGGCGTGGGCTGCTGGCGCACCGGGAGCCCGATCGTCTGCACGTGTACGCCGCCTTCCGCGCGACCGAGCATGCGCCGGTCACCCCCGAGGCGCTGGCGGCCACCTTCGCCGGCTGGGACGACGCTCTGCTCCGGTTGGTCCTGGATGCCGACGGCGAGCTGATCCCGCGGCCGATCCACGCGCTGCCGATCGGGCACCAGTGGAAGCCGGTGCCGGGCGTCACCTTGCTCGGGGACGCGGCGCACCTGATGTCCCCGTTCGCCGGCGAGGGTGCCAACCTCGCTCTCCAGGACGCCGCCGAGCTCGCGGCCGTCCTGGTGTCCGGCGAGCCCCTGGACACCTACGAGTCGGCCCTGTTCGCCCGCGCCGAGCAGTCCGCACGCGAGTCGGCCGACAACCTCGAAATCTGCTTCGCCCCGGACGCACCAACCGGATTGGTCAATTTCTTCCGCGGGCTCTAGGGCATGTCTCCTAATCCCACGCCTACTGCGGGCACTCGGTGCGGCATCTCGGCGCACGGGTGCAAAGGCCACGATGCTCCGCATCGAGACCTTCGCCCCCGCGCGCCGAGCTACCGCACCGAGCACCTCCTCGCTACGACGTGGGATTAGGAGACATGCCCTAGCTGCGAGGTCAATCAAGTTTGCGTCATGGATACCGAGTATGCATACTCAGTATCCATGGAGAACGAGCAAGGGTTGGTGGTGCGCGATCTGACCCGGATTCACGGGGACGGTGCGCAGGCCGTGCAGGCGTTGCGGGGTGTGCAGCTCACGGTGCGGCCGGGGGAGCTGGTCGCGGTGATGGGGCCGTCGGGGTCGGGTAAGTCGACGCTGCTGACCTGCGCCGGCGGGCTCGACCGGCCGACGAGTGGGCAGGTGCTGGTCGACGGGAACGACCTCACCACGCTGAGCGCGACCGCGGTCGCGGCGGTCCGGCGGCGGCTGATCGGGTACGTGTTCCAGGACTTCAACCTGATCCCCGCGCTGACCGCGGCCGAGAACGTCGCGCTCCCACTGGAGCTGGACGGCGTGCGGACCCGGGTCGCTCGCAAGCAGGCGCGGGCGGCGCTGGCGGAGGTGGATATCGACGACCTCACGGACCGCTTCCCGGACGACATGTCCGGCGGCCAGCGGCAGCGGGTCGCGATCGCGCGGGCCATCGTCGGCGAGCGCCGGCTGCTGCTGGCCGACGAGCCAACCGGTGCGCTCGACTCGACCACCGGCGAAGCGGTCCTTCAACTGCTGCGCGACCGCTGCGACCAGCACGGCATCGCCGGTGTGCTCGTCACACACGACGCGCGGCATGCGGCCTGGGCGGATCGCATCATCTACCTGCGTGACGGCCGCATCGACGGTCAGACGGATGCCCTGCCGGACGCGGACGTGTTGCTGGAGGCCCCGCAGTGAAGCTCCTCAACGACTGGGTCCTGGCGTTGCGCCTGGCCCGCCGTACGGCGCGGCGCACCCTGGGCCGGACGCTCCTGATCGCTGCCCTCGTCGGCCTGCCCGTGCTCGCCGGGAGCTGGTTCAGCGTCGTACACCGCGGTACGCATCCCACGGGCGAGCTGCTTGCGCGCACCGTGCTCGGGTCGGCCGACGCGCAGCTGACGGTGCCGTCGGCGCGGACCGACGTACGCCGTGTGCTGCCGAGCGGGTCGCAGTACACCCGAGCGAAGTCGATGACCGGTGAACTCGAGGTGCGTGGCAACGGGGCCGCACTGAACGTCGGACTCGTCACGGGTGACTTCACGAACGCCCTGCTCGCAGGAACGTTCCGCCTCGACAAGGGGCGGATGCCGGCCAAGAGGAGCGAGGTCGCGCTGTCGCCTGCGCTTGCGGACCACCTCGGGCTGCAGCCGGGTGGTGCGATGACGGCTGCGGACGGTACGACGTACCAGGTCGTGGGTCTTGCTCGTACGCTCGACTTCCCGAAGGCGCGACAGGTGTTCGCTTCGCCTGCGCTGGGCGACCCGGACTCGCAAGCGCAGTACCTGGTCGACCTGCCGAACGGGGTGGACGCGGCCGCGCTGGCTGACAAGCTCAGCAAGCAGGGGATGACGCTTGAATCGAGGGCCTCCGTCATCGACCCGCCTGCGACGCCGCGCGGCCCTGTGGGTGGTGCGGCGGCACGAGTGCTCATCGTCGGCTTCGGCGTACTGGAGCTCGTGCTGCTCGCGGGTACTGCGTTCGCGGTCGTAGCTCGCCGGCAGACCCGGGAGCTCGGTCTTGTCACCGCAGTCGGCGGTACGTCGGCCGACGTACGACGTGTCGTGCTGGCGCAGGGGCTGTACGCCGGACTGCTCGGCGCGGGTGGCGGGTTCGTGATCGGCGTGGTGACCGCGCTGGTCGGGAACGCGTGGTGGGAGGACGCGACCTCGACGCTGATCACCGGCTGGCAGCTCCCGTGGTGGCAGCTGCTCGGAGTCGTTGCCGTCGGGCTGGTTGCAGGGCTCGCGTCTGCGCTGGTCCCCGCGATCGGGGCGGCACGACGACCACCACTGGCCGCCCTGGCCGGCCGGTTCGCCGCGGTCGTGGGAGCGGTCCGGGTTCGCCGGGTCGCACTCGCACTGGTTGCCGGCGGACTGGTTCTGTCCGTGATCGGCAACATCCAGCTGGCCTCCGCGCTCGACACGGCACGGGAGCAGCGTGCCGCCGCCGACCCAGCCCAGATATCCCGGGTCGCCTCGGCGTCACCGACGCTTCCGGTCGCGGTGGTCGTCGTCGGCATCACTCTCGTCGTCGCCGGGCTGGTCTGGATGCTGCCCGCCCTGGTCGGCAAGGTCGCCGGGAGCTTCCGCAGCCTGCCGCTGGGCATGCGGCTCGCACTCCGGGACGCGTCAAGGCACCGGCACCGCACCGGCCCGGTCACCGCGGCGATCATGATCGCGGTCGCCGGTACGACGGCACTCGCGTTCGCCGTGGTGAACCAGTCCGCCGCGAAGGCGCAGAACTACGAGCCGGCCGGGCGGATCGGGGACGCGGTCCTGCAGTTCGACGGCGACGTCCCGTACTCGGCGCAGCTCGTCGACCGCGTCCAGAGCCTGCTCCCGGTGGAGCACCGCTACGACCTCGGCACCGTCGTACTGAACGGAACGAAGGCGATCGACGGCTACGTGGCGAACGGCAGCGTCTACTCGAGCGGCTACTCGCTGACGGCGGTCGACCCGGCGTACGTGGCGCGGTTCCTCGACTGGGGTCGTCGGGCTGCTGCCGAACTGCGGCAGGGAAAGGTCGTGGTACCGCTGGCGACGATTGCGCATGACGGGAAGGTCAAGCTCGCGCGCGGGGACGACCTCGACGGGCGCAGTACGATCCCTTACCCGGCTGCCGTCGTGACGTCGCCGCCGAGGGTCGGTGTGCTGCCACGGTCCGCCCTGATCAGTGCCGATGCAGCCCGGAGCCTTGGGACGGCCTCGGTCGACCAGGTGCAGTTCAGCCTGCGGGAGCAGCCGAGTGCTGCGCAGTTGGCCGCTGTCGCGAGGCTGCTCGGTCGTGAGGACGCGTTGACGGTCGAGCACGGTTACCAGAGCCCGGTGCGTAAGGCCTCGATCGGGCTGCTGCTTGCGGGGCTGGCGGCCACCCTGCTCGGGGTTGCGATGTCGGTTGCGCTCTCGATGTCCGAGGGGCGTGCGGACTTCGCGACGCTCGCGGCGGTAGGTGCACCGCCCAGGTTGCGGCGCGGGCTCGCGGCTGCGCAGGGCTGGTTCCTCGGGCAGCTCGGTTGTCTGCTCGGCGTGGCGGTCGGGGCCCTGTACGGGTTCACTGCGCACACTGTCGTCGGGTCGCCGACTGTCGTGGTGCCGTGGGCCGTGATCGCGGGTGTCGCCGTCCTGGTCCCCCTGTTCGCCGCTGCGGTGCCTTACGCCCTAACTCGTTCCCGATTGGAGCTGGTACGCCGTGCCGACTGAACAGCAGCTAGTGCCCTGCGCACTAGGGCGTCGCGGCCGGATCGTGCGGGTGGTCGTTGCGGTGGCCGGGATCGTGTTGCTCGTCAACGGATCGGTACGGGCCAGCGACGACCTGTGGCCGTTCGGGCCGATGTCGCAGTACGCGATGGTGGTCGCCGACGACGAGTCGATCGTCTTCACCCGGATCAGCGCGGTCACCGACGCCGATACGACGGTCGACGTACCGCTGAGTATCGAGGGGGCCGGGGTGGGGCGCGCCGAGATCGAGGCGCGCGCCGGGGAGATCGTGCGGAACCCGGCGCTGCTCCAGCAGGTGGCCGACGGGTGGGCGCGGAAGCACCCGGACAAGCCTCAGTACGTGAGCCTGTCGTTGATTCAGGACACCACGACGCTGGCCGGCGGCAGGGTCTCCGGGCCGCCGGTGCCGAACGTGCTGACGACTTGGAAGGTACGCCGATGACCTGGTTCACCCCGTCGATCGCGCGCGGGCGGATCGCCTGGCTGCGGACGGTGCTGTACCTGTTCGTGATCCTCGACATGCACGCGTTCGTCCGCGACACGCTGCTGAAGGGAGAGCACCCGGGCCTGTACCAGCCGCTGTTCCTCGCCCGGCTGTTCGACCTCCCGAAGCCGACGGTCGCGAACACCACCACGCTGTACTTCGTGCTGATCGCGGCCTGTCTCGTCGGTGCGACGAACTACTTCCCGCGGATCGCCGGCTGGATCGTCGCGCCGGCGTTCACCTGGTGGGTGCTGATCGGGATGAGCGACGGCAAGGTCGACCACGACCACATGGCGCTGGTGATCGCCTTGTGGGTGCTACCAACGGTCGGGAAGGCGTCGTACCGCGACCGGAGCCCGTCCGAAGCAGCCGGCTGGGTGATCCGGTGCATCCAGCTCTGCGTGATCGCGACGTACTTCCTGTCCGCGATCGCGAAGCTCCGCAGCGGGCACTGGACCCTCGCGTGGCCGAGCAGCGCCGTACTGACCTGGGCGATCGTACGGCGGCCGAACGCGGTGGGGGAGTTCGTGCTGCAGTACCCCTGGATGCTGCACGTCATGCAGTGGGTCGGGATCGTCGCGGAGTTCTGCTCGCCGGTGATCCTGTGGCTGAAGGGGCGGTGGCAGCTGTTCGGAGCCCTGTTCTTCCTCGGGTTCCACGCGGCCACCACCGCCCTCCTGGGGATCCACTTCCTGCCGACGGTGGTCTGCTGGCTCGCCTTCGCACCGCTGGAGAGGATCCGGGTCCCGCGGCTGCGCAGGTCCTACTTGGCGGCGGCCGGGTAGACCGCGCCGGTGTACTTCTCGCCGGGGCCCTGGCCCGGCTCGTCCTGGATCGAGCTCGCCTCCCGGAACGCCAGCTGCAGCGAGCGCAGCCCGTCCCGCAGCGGCGCGGCGTGGTGGTGCCCGAGGGACGGGCCGGCCGCGTCCAGCAGGCCGGCCAGCGAGTCGATCAGCGACCGCGCCTCGTCGAGGTCCTTGTGCTCCGGCAGGTCGGCGGCCAGGCCGAGGTTGACGGCGGCCCGCGCTCATCAGGTGGAGCGCGGCGGTGGAGATGATCTCCACCGCGGGCACCTCGGCGATGTCGCGGGAAGCGGTCGCGAGGGGGTCAGGCTGCGGAGTGGCATCTGCGTCGGTCATGCTGCTACTCTTACATGGCGACCGACCCGGTCCGTTGGTGACCCCTGAGTGGAATAGTTCAGGATCGCCGATGGTTCGAGTCTAAGCGGAGGGCCACCTCCCACCCAGTCGATGAACAGTCGGCGGGTCCCGGTCAACGTACGGCGTATCGGCCTTTCGGGGTTGGGACGTCGTACAGCTGGGAATTGGGCCTTCGTGTGATCGCACGAGGGCCTTCGTGTTTTCCAGGGGGACTTCGGGTGATCACGAGGTGGCATCCAGTACGAGTTCAACCCAGGAGGACCCATCACCACTGATTTGCGCGTCAACGAGCGCATCCGCGTTCCCGAGGTGCGGCTGGTCGGACCGAACGGTGAGCAGGTAGGCATCGTCCGGATCGAGGACGCACTTCGGCTGGCCCAGGAGGCCGACCTCGACCTGGTCGAGGTCGCTGCTACCGCCCGGCCTCCGGTCTGCAAGTTGATGGATTTCGGCAAGTACAAGTACGAGACTGCGCAGAAGGCGCGCGAGTCCCGCCGGAACCAGACCAACACCATCATCAAAGAGATGAAGCTGCGGCCGAAGATCGACCCGCACGACTACGAGACCAAGAAGGGTCACGTGGTGCGGTTCCTGAGGGCCGGGGACAAGGTCAAGATCACCATCATGTTCCGCGGACGTGAGCAGTCCCGGCCCGAGCTCGGGTTCCGGTTGCTGCAGCGGCTGGCCGAGGACGTCAGCGAGCTCGGCTTCGTCGAGTCCTCGCCGCGCCAGGACGGCCGGAACATGATCATGGTGCTCGGACCGCACAAGAAGAAGTCCGAAGCGCGCGTGGACGTGGAAGCCGAGAAGGCGCATCGCAAGGCCGAGCGGGACGCCGAGGAGCAGGCGGAGCGCCAGGAGCGCGCCGAGCAGGCTCAGGCTCACGAGGCCGAGCGCGCCGCCGGCGTCACCAAGAAGCCGAAGGGTCCGGCCGACAACCTCGACCCGGAGTGACCGATCGCTCCGGCCGCCAGGTGAACCACAGCGGCCGGAGCCGGCACACCGACGATCGAGTCAACGAAGAAAATCAGGAGCACAACAGCCATGCCGAAGATGAAGACCCACTCGGGGATGAAGAAGCGGGTCCGGATCACCGGGTCGGGCAAGATCCGTCGTGAGCAGACCGGAGTCCGGCACCTCGCCGAGGCGAAGTCGTCGAAGCGCAAGCGTCGCCTGTCGGGCACCGTCGAGGTCGCCCCGGCGTACGTGAAGAAGGCCAAGAAGCTGCTCGGCATCTGACGCACTTCCCCTCCCGAACATCCCCCGTCGTCGGCAGTCCTGTCCACGGCGCAGAAATACAAGGAGTAACACCTCATGGCACGCGTGAAGCGGGCAGTCAACGCCCACAAGAAGCGCCGGGTCGTACTCGAGCAGGCCAGCGGCTATCGCGGCCAGCGCTCGCGGCTGTACCGCAAGGCCAAGGAGCAGGTCACCCACTCGCTCGTCTACGCCTACCGTGACCGCAAGGCGCGCAAGGGCGACTTCCGCAAGCTGTGGATCCAGCGCATCAACGCCGCGGTCCGCGCCGAGGACCTGACCTACAACCGCTTCATCCAGGGCCTGCGGCTGGCCGAGGTCGAGGTGGACCGGAAGATCCTCGCCGACCTCGCCGTCAACGACCCGGCCGCGTTCTCCGCGCTCGTGCAGCTGGCCAAGGCCGCCCTGCCGGCGGACGTGAACGCGCCGAAGTCCGACGCCGCAGCCTGAGCAACACCCGTACTCCACAAGTGGCGAGCCCTGGTGTCCTGACCGCGCAGTCCGCGCGGATCAAACAGGCCCGGCGGCTCGCCACTCGTGCGTTCCGGCGCAAGGCCGGCCGGTTCCTGGTCGAAGGCCCGCAGGCCGTCCGGGAGGCGCTCGAACATCGCGAGCTCGTGCTCGAGGTGTACGCCGAGACTGCCGTCGCGACCCGGCACCGTGATCTGTACGACCTCGCCGCGGCCGCCGGCGTCCCGTGGTTCGAGGTCGACCGCGCCGCCGTGGAGTCGTTGAGCGAGACGGTCACCTCGCAGGGCGTCGTCGCGGTCTGTTCGCTGGTCACCGTTCCGCTGCCGACCGGTTCGGTCAAGCTCGTCGCGGCCGGCGTCCAGGTCCGCGATCCCGGCAACGTCGGCACGTTGATCCGTACGGCGGACGCGGCCGGCGCGGACGCCGTCGTACTGTCGTCGGAATCCGTCGATCCGCACAACCCGAAGGCGGTCCGGGCCAGCGTCGGCAGCATCTTCCACGTCCCGATCAGCACCGACGTCGACATCCTGGACGCCGTACACGCGTGGCGCGAGCAGGGGTTGCAGGTGCTCGCCGCGGACGGGTACGGCGCGACCGACCTGGACACGTGCATCGACGACGGCACGCTCGCCCGGCCGACGGTCTGGCTGTTCGGGAACGAGGCGCACGGCCTGCCGGACGGCATCAACGCCGTCGTCAACCACTCGGTGAAGGTGCCGATCTACGGCCGCGCTGAGTCGCTCAACCTGGCCACCGCGGCGGCCATCTGCCTGTACGCCTCCGCCCGGGAGCAACGCCGATGATCTTCGACCTGCCGGGCCGGTTCTGGCGCGGGAACCTGCACACACACTCGAACCTGTCCGACGGGTTCCTGTCGCCGGCCGAGACCGCGCAGGTGTACCGGGACGCCGGGTACGACTTCGTCGCGATCACCGACCACTTCCGGCCCGAGTACGGGTACCCGATGACGGACACCCGGGACCTCCGAACCGACGCGTTCACCACGCTGATCGGCGCCGAACTGCACGCCCCACGCACCGAGGCCGGGCAGCAATGGCACATCGTCGCGGCCGGCCTGCCCCTGGACTTCGCGCCTCCGTCCGCCTCCGAATCCGGTCCGGAGCTGGCACGCCGAGCACGCGCCGCCGGTGCGTTCGTCGGCATGGCCCATCCCTCGGCATCACTGCTGACCGCGATCGACGCCGAGAGCCTCGACGCCGCCCACTCGGTCGAGGTCTACAACGCCCTCGCGGACCGCGAGAACCGCGGCGACAGCTGGCACCTCACCGACGTACTCCTGAACCGGGGCCACCGCCTCACGACGTACGCCGCCGACGACGCCCACCTGCAGCCCCAGGACCCGCCGTCCTGCCAGGCCTGGGTTCACGTCCGCGCCGAATCCCTCGACCCCGACGCCCTCCTGACCGCCCTGAAAGCCGGTCACTTCTACTCCAGCACCGGCCCCGAGCTGTACGGCGTACGCATCGAGGGCGACGACATCCACGTCCACTGCTCACCCGCCACCAAGATCCTCCTCACCGGCGGCCACCCCGGCGCAGAAGTTGCCCAAGGCACCGACCTCACCGAACACACGTTCCCCCTGAACCTGTTCCGAGCCACCCACTGCCGCATCACCGTCGAAGACACCTCGGGCGCCCGAGCCTGGACCAACCCGATCCACCTCGGGTGACGTCCTGCGGGCGCACGTGTCAGCGTCGGGGTAGTGCGCGTCAGGGCGCCTCCTCTCCGCGGCAAGCACTGAGTGCACCCTGGATCGAATGCGGGACATCGCCCGCGAAGGCGACCGCGAGGTGCTGGCTGAAGAACTCGCCGAAGAACCCTGGTTCGGTCTGACGACCTGAGGACGGGGCGGGCTAGTTCTTGGCGCGGGCCTGGAGGCCGTCGAGGAGAGCGTCGAAACCGTAGACGAAGGTCTCGGTGAGGCTGGTGTTGAGGTCGGTGACGGTGCGGCGGCGGACGGACTCCTGCATCGCCGGGTAGTCGCCCGCCGCCGACTGGGCCTGTTCGAGCAGCTCGGCGATCCATTCCGGCTCGGAACTGCCGGACTTGCGGGCCATCTCGCGGGTGGCGACCTCGGCGCTGGCGGTGCCCAGCACGTACGACATCACCGCGCCCATCGCCAGGTCGACCTCGCGCTCGGAGAACCCGGCCGCGCCGAACAGCACCATGCCGCGGGCGCCGAGTCCCATCGCCTTCGGCCCGATGCTCGGCCGGGTGTACATCACCTCGGGCAGCCAGGGATGCCGCAGTACGGCGGACCGCATGCTGTGGCCGAACAGCAGCGCCCCGCTCCGCCAGCCGGCCAGGTCCGGCTCCGGTACGTCGATCTCGCCCCAGACCTCGTCGATCAGCAGGTCGATCAGGTCGTCCTTGGTCGGCACGTGCCAGTACAGGCTGGTCGCCCCGGAGCCGAGCTTCGCCGCCAGCTTCCGCATGCTCAGGCCGGTCACGCCCTCGGTGTCGAGAACCTGCATCGCGGCGGCCACGATCTGCTCCCGGCTCAGCGTCTCGCGGGCGGGTGCCGCCTTGCGTTGCCGGGTCCAGATCGTCTCTCTCATACGCCCATCCTACTAACCACTCGCACGCCGTACGAGATCGTCGTACAGTGTGCGAGTGACTAGTACACCGTTCGAGTCCACTGCCGAGGGACATCCCCGGCGCTGGTGGATCCTGCTGATCCTGTGCCTGAGCCTGATGGTGCTCGTCGTCGACAACACCGTCCTGAACCTGGCGATCCCGTCGCTGATGCGCGACCTGGGCGCGACGCCGGCGGACATCCAGTGGGTGATCGACGCCTACATCCTGGCGTTCGCGGGGCTGCTGCTGACCGCGGGCAGCCTGTCCGACCGGTTCGGGCGCCGCAAGATGCTGCTGATCGGGCTGGTGCTGTTCGGCGCCGCCTCGCTGCTTGCCACGCTCGCCGCGAACCCGTGGCAGCTGATCGCCTGCCGCGGGCTGATGGGCGTCGGCGGTTCGCTGCTGATGCCGAGCACGCTGTCGCTGCTGTTCACGGTGTTCCCGCCGGAGGAGCAGCGCAAGGCGATGGCGGGCTGGTCGATGGTCGCGATGGTCGGCGTGGTGGCCGGCCCGACCGTCGGCGGCGTACTGCTGAACCACTTCTGGTGGGGCTCGATCTTCCTGCTGAACGTACCGATCGCGGTGCTCGCGATCATCGGCACGCTGGCGCTGATCCCGGAGTCGAAGGGCCCGGCGCGCGACGTCGACCCGGCCGGCGCGATCCTGACGATCGTCGGGATGGCGTCGATCGTCTGGGCGGTCGTGTCGATCCCCGGCAGCGGCTGGGGGTCCGCGAAGGTGCTCGGCGGGCTGGTGGTCGGGGTGGTCGCGCTGACCGCGTTCGCGCTCTGGGAGAAGCGCAGCGCGCATCCGATGGTGCCGCTCGCGCTGTTCAAGGACCGGCGGTTCAGCGGTACGAGCTTCTCGATCGTGCTGCTGTCGTTCACCGCGGGCGGGCTGATGCTTGCGTTGACGCAGTACCTGCAGTTCGCGCTCGGGTACTCGCCGCTGAAGGCGGGGCTGGCGCTGATCCCGTACGCCCTGGCCGCGACCGTCTTCAACGTGCTCGGCGCGACGCTCGGGAAGAAGCTGGCGGACCGGACGCTGATCGCACTCGGCCTGCTCGTCATTGCGGGTGCCTTCGGGATCCTGACGCAGGTGTCGGACTCGACCGGGTACGGACTGCTGATCCTCGGCCTGCTGGTGATGGGGATCGGCGGTGGCCTGGCCGGTCCAGCGGCGTACACGCTGCTGATGCAGGCCGTTCCGGCGGAGCACCGCGGCGTCGGCTCGGCGATGAACGACACCGTCCAGCAGACCGGTGCCGCGCTGTCGGTCGCCGTACTCGGCAGTGTGCTCGCCGCGGCGTACTCGTCGGCGCTGCCGGACTCGGTGCCGGAGGGGGCGCGCACGTCGATCGCCGCCACACTCGCACTCGGCCAGGACTTCTTCGCCGCCGCCAAGCACGCGTTCGTGGACGCGATGTCGATCGCGATGACAGTCGGCGCGATCGGCGCGGCAGCCGGGGCGGTCGTCGCCCTGACGGTCCTCCCGAAGGGCGAGCGGAAGGTACAGGACGCCGAGGCACCCGTGGACGACCCGGTCCACTGACAGCATTCGGGCATGACCCGACTGATCGACGCGCCGACACCGGCCTGCGGAGTACGACGTACTTCGTCGACTCGGCGGGCCGGCACTGCGCGGTCGGTCAGCTGATGCGGATGTCGGCCGAGCCTGAGTTCCAGAGGGTCGCCAACGGGGTGCTGCTGGCGTTGTTGATGCTGCTTCCGTTCGCGCTCGGGACGATGTTGAGCGGGCGGTCGCGGGGGAGCCGGCGGGTCCTCGGGTGGGCGCGGGGGCTCGCGCTCGCGACGGTCGTCCTGGCGATCGGGTACGACGTGGCCGGCGCCGTTTGCCTGATCCTCGCCGAACCCACCCCCGGCCACGAGCCGTGGGTGGATCCGGCCGCCGTCGTGCACTACCCGACCTTCTTCCTCCCGATCGGCGTAGCCGCCTTCCTGGCCGCCCTCGGCACCCTCGTCGCCACGATCCGCGCCCGCCACCACCTGGGCTGACCCCACCCCCGCTCCCACCCCGGCTCCCTCCCCAGCTCCCTCCCCGGCACGATCCGGCTTGGGGAGGATTTATGGCCCGGATCGGCACGAAATGCTCCCCAAGTCGACTGTCCACAGGGGGAGAGCACGGTCGTCGGGGAGGGGGCGGATGCGGGCATGTTCTTGGGGGTGGAGGAGAGAAGCGGGGAATCGTTCGGGGAGTTGCGGCGACGGCAGGCGGGGGCGTTCAGCCGGGGTCAGGCGGTGGCACAGGGAATCACCGACAAGGTGTTGCGCGGGCGTCGCCGAGCGCGGCAGGTGCAGCGCGTTCATACAGGTGTCTATGTCGACTTCACCGGGCCGCTGCCCTGGGAGACCAGGATGTGGGCGGCATGGTTGTCCTGTGGGCCGGAGGCGGCGTTGACGGGTACGACGGCGCTCCGTCGGTACGGCGTCGCCGGGGACTGGCGGGACGAGCGGATCCAGGTCGCGGTACCGCACTCGCGCCGGATCGTGCCGAAGGCCGGGGTGGTCGTCACTCGGCACCGTCACCTGTCCTCGCTCGTGCAGGCGTCGCGTGAACCGCCGACGGTGCGATTGGAGGTCGCGCTGCTGGTCACCGCCAGTGCGGAGGCGAACGTTTCGCGGCGGGCCGCCGTACTGTTCGATGCGTGCCGGCAGCGCCGGACGACACCGGCCCGGTTGCTGGCGGAACTGGACTCGCTCCCGGAGCTGCCGGGCCGGCGGATCCTCCGGCGGATCCTGGCGGAGGCGGCCGAAGGTGTTCAGTCGCTGCTCGAGCAGGCGTACGTCCGACGCGTCGAGCGGGCGCACGGGTTGCCCCGGGCGCGACGACAGGTCCGTGCCGTCGACGCGGGTGCCGTCGTCTACCGGGACTCCGAGTATTCGCCGTACGACGTGCTCGTCGAGCTGGACGGACAGGTAGGGCATGCCGACGCGGCCGATCGATGGCGCGACATGACCAGGGACAACGCCGCCGCGACGACGGGCAGGCTGACGCTCCGATTCGGCTACCGCCTGCTCACCGAACCCTGCCTCGCCGCATCCCAGGTAGCCGCCGCCCTCCACCTCCGAGGCTGGCCCGGCACCCCCCACCCGTGCTCCCCCACCTGCCCCATCCCCCAATAACCCGCTCGCCCGCGGCAACCCGCGCCCCTTCGTCCCCGGGCAAACCCCTCGTCCCCGGGCAAACCCCTCGTCCCGGGCAAACCCCTCGTCCCGGGCAGCCCGCGTCCCCGGCGACCCCTCGTCCCCGGTAGTCCCCTGTCCGCCCGACAGCTCCCTTGTCGCCCTTGGGGAGGATTTCGTGCCGATCTGGGCGCAAGATCCTCCCCAAGTCGGACTGGGCGGGGAGCGGGCGGGGAGCGGGCGGGGGTGGGCGGAGAGTTGGCGGGGGACTTGGCGGGGGACTTGGCAGGGGAACGCTCCGGGGCGCGGGTGGGGGTTGTGGACGGGCGATTCACGGGTTTGGGGTTGGGGTTTCTAGACTGCAATTCGCAGAAGTTCCGAATTGAGAGCGAGCCATGTCCGGTCCCAACACTGATTACGACCCGGTCGAAGTGACGCCGCTGCATGCCGAAGAGCTGGAGCGGACCCGCGACGAGGCGCTGACGGCGTTTGCCGGGGCGGCCGATCTGGCTGCCCTGCAGGAGGCGAAGTCCGCTCATCTCGGGGACAAGTCGCCGATCGTGCTGGCGAACCGGGAGATCGGCGCGCTGCCGCCGCAGGCCCGTAAGGAGGCCGGGCAGCGGATCGGCGCCGCCCGGAAGGCGATCAACGAGGCGTTCGCGGCCCGGCTCGCGGTGCTCGAGGCGGAGCACGAGGAGCGGATGCTGGCCACCGAGCGCGTCGACGTGACGCTGCCGTGGCACACCCCCGAGCTCGGCGCCCGGCACCCGCTGTCGCTGATCTCCGAGCAGGTCGCGGACGTGTTCACCGCGCTCGGCTGGGACGTCGCCGAGGGTCCCGAGGTCGAGGCCGAGTGGCTGAACTTCGACGCCCTGAACTTCCAGCCCGACCACCCGGCGCGGCAGATGCAGGACACGTTCTTCGTCGAGCCGGCCGGTTCCGGGAGGGTGCTGCGGACGCACACCTCGCCGGTGCAGGCGCGGTCGATGCTGACCCGTAAGCCGCCGATCTACGTGATCTGCCCGGGCCGCGTGTTCCGCACCGACGAGCTGGACGCGACCCACACGCCGGTCTTCTACCAGGTCGAGGGCCTGGTGGTGGACGAGGGCATCACGCTCGCGCACCTCAAGGGCACCCTCGACCACTTCGTCGTCTCGATGTTCGGCGAGGGTCTCGAAGCGCGGCTCCGGCCGAACTTCTTCCCGTTCACCGAGCCGTCGGCCGAGGTGGACCTGAAGTGTTTCGTCTGCCGCGGTGCGTCCGTCGGCAACCCGGACCGTCCCTGCCGCACCTGTGGCAGCGAGGGCTGGATCGAGTGGGGCGGCTGCGGCGTGGTGAACCCGCGGGTCCTGCAGGCCAACGGCATCGACACCGAGCGGTACTCCGGTTTCGCCTTCGGCATGGGCCTGGAGCGGACGCTGATGTTCCGCAACGGGGTCGAGGACATGCGGGACATGGTCGAGGGTGACGTGCGGTTCAGCCGCCAGTTCGGGATGGAGATCTGATGCGGGTCCCACTGTCATGGCTTCGCGAGTACGTCGACGTGCCGGCCGGCGTCACCGGTCGCCAGGTCGCGGAGCAGCTGATCCGGGCCGGCCTCGAGGTGGAGACCGTCGAGGAGTCCGACCTGACCGGACCGCTCGTGGTCGGCAAGGTGCTGACGTACGAGAACGAGCCGCAGAAGAACGGCAAGACGATCCGCTGGTGCTCGCTGGACATCGGCAAGGACGAGCCGCAGTGGGTGGTCTGCGGTGCGCACAACTTCGAGGTCGGCGACCTGGTCGTCGTGGTGCTGCCGGGTGCGGTGCTGCCCGGCGGGTTCGCGATCGCGGCGCGGAAGACGTACGGGCATGTCTCGAACGGGATGATCTGCTCGAGCTCCGAGCTGGGGCTGGGCGACGACGGTACGCACGGGATCGTCGTGCTCGAGCCGGGTGAGGCCGCGCCGGGTGACGACGCGATCGAGCTGCTCGCGTTGCGGGACGACGTACTCGACATTGCTGTGACGCCGGATCGCGGGTACTGCCTGTCGATCCGCGGGGTCGCGCGGGAGGCGGCGACGGCGTACGGCGTGCCGCTCAGGGATCCGGCGGAGCTGGCGCTGGACGGGTCCGGCGCGGGCGGGTATCCGGTGCGCGTGGACGACGCGGCGGCGTGCAGTGTGTTCGTCACGCGGACGGTGACCGGGATCGACCCGGAGGCGTTGTCGCCGCGGTGGATGCAGAAGCGGCTGCTCGCGTCCGGGATGCGGCCGATCTCGATCGGGGTCGACGTCGCGAACTACGTGATGCTCGAGCTCGGGCAGCCGATCCACACCTACGACAAGGCGCGGCTGTCCGGGGAGATCGTGGTACGGCGGGCGAACGCCGGCGAGAAGCTGATGACGCTCGACGACCAGACGCGGGAGCTGGACACCGAGGACCTGCTGATCACCGACGACTCCGGGCCGATCGGTGTCGCCGGGGTGATGGGCGGTGCGTCGACGGAGATGTCCGACAGCACCACCGACGTGGTGATCGAGGCCGCGCACTTCGACCCGATCGTGATCGCTCGGGCGTCGCGGCGGCACAAGCTGTCGTCGGAGGCGTCGCGCCGGTTCGAGCGCGAGGTGGACCCGGCACTGCCGAGGTACGCCGCCCAGCGGGTCGCGAACCTGCTGGCCGAGTACGCCGGCGGCACGGTCCTCCCGGACGAGACCGTCGTCGACACGCACCCGTCCCCGTCCCCGGTAACCCTCCGCGCCGATCACGCAGCCCGCGTCGCGGGTGCCCCCATCACCCTGGCGGACACGCTCACACACCTCCGCTCGGTCGGCTGCACCGTCGAACGAGCCGCCGCCGGCGCAACCCCCGCCCCCCTCGCGGTGGGCGTGCACGCCCCGGCCCTGGTCATCGAGCCCACCCCACACGCCGCCGCGAGCACGACGACGACCGGCCCGGCAGTTGATGCTGCCGCCGGCCTCGTCGCCGAGGGCGCTGCGAGCGCGACGACGACGGGCCGGGCAGTTGCTGCCGCGAGCGGCGCCGACGTGCCGGAGGTGGCTGTGGGCGCCGGCCTGGTCGGGGACGACTTGCTGACGGTCGTGCCGCCGTCTTGGCGGCCGGATTTGCGGGATCCTAACGACTTTGCCGAGGAAGTCATTCGGCTGTTCGGGTTCGACAACGTGCCATCGGTTCTGCCGGCGGCACCGGGTGGGCAGGGGCTTACGGTGGCGCAGCGGCGGCGTCGCCGGGTGGCTACCGCGCTGGTCGGTGCTGGGCTGACCGAGGTGGTGTCGTACCCGTTCACCGGCGAGGCCGACTTCGACGCGCTGGGACTGCCGGCCGACGACCCCCGGCGTACGACGGTGAAGCTCGTCAACCCGATCTCCGACGAAGAGCCGTCGATGCAGACCACCCTGCTCGCGACGCTGCTCCGGACCGCCGAACGCAACGTCGGCCGGGGCGCGAGCGACCTGGCGATCTTCCAGACCGGCCTGGTCTTCCTGCCGAAGGCGGAGACGAAGCCCGCGCCGCTGCCGTCGGTCGCGCACCGCCCGAGCGACGCCGAGGTCCAGGCGCTGGACGACGCGCTCCCGGACCAGCCGCTGCACGTCGGTGTCGTGCTGACCGGTTCGCTGACGCCGACCGGCTGGTGGGGCAGGGGCCGCCCGGCGGGCTGGGCCGACGCGGTCCAGATCGCGCGGCTGATCGCGTCCGCGGTCGGCGTCGAGCCGGTCGTGCGGAACGTCGAGCTCGCACCGTGGCACCCGGGGCGGTGCGCGGAGCTCGTGGTCGAGGGCAAGGTCGTCGGGCATGCGGGCGAGCTGCATCCGAAGGTCTGCCAGGCGTTCGGGCTGCCGGCCCGGTCGAGTGCGGCCGAGCTGGACCTGGACGCGCTGATCGCGGCCGGCCCGGAGTCGGTCACGGCGCACCCGTTCTCGTCGTACCCGGTGGCCAAGGAGGATGTCGCGCTGATCGTCGCGGCCGACGTACCGGCGGCGGACGTCCAGGCGGCGCTGGCCGAGGGTGCAGGGGAGTTGCTGGAGTCGGTGCGGCTGTTCGACGTGTACACCGGTGAGCAGATCGGCGAGGGCAAGAAGTCGCTCGCGTTCGCGCTCCGGTTCCGCGCCCCGGACCGGACCCTGAAGGAGAACGAGGTCGCCGACGCCCGGCAGGCCGCCGTCCAGGTCACCGTCGACCGCTTCGACGCCGTACAACGGGTCGGCTGAGACTCATGACCGGGAGTCACCCGCGGGTGGCCGTCGCGGCGCCGAACGCGGCGGCCGCGGATGCGGGTGTGCGGGTGGCTGCCGAGGGTGGCAATGCGGTGGATGCCGCGATTGCCGCCACGCTGGTGACGATGGTGAACGAGATCGGCGTGGTGTCGCCGGCCTCGGGCGGGTTCGTCACGTTGCAGGTGGCCGGTGCGGAGCCGGTGACGATCGACGGCTGGGTGGAGATGCCCGGGCGCGGCCTGTCGAGTGACCGGTTCGGGCAGGGCGTGTGGGACATCACCACCGACTACGGCGGCGGTACGACGACCACGGTCGGCCACGGATCCGTCGCCACGCCGGGCGGGATGAAGGCGCTCGACCTGGCGCACCGCCGTTCCGGGAAGGCGCCGTGGCGTGAGGTCGTCCAGCCCGCGATCGAGGTCGCCCGCAACGGCTTCGCGCTGAGCCGGACCTCGGGGTACTACCTGGGCTTCACCCACGAGATCATCTTCGGCTGGCACCAGCCGAGCCACGGTGTCGTGCACGACGAGGACGGCACGGTGATCAAGGCCGGCAGTACGGTCGTGATCCCCGAGCTCGCCGAAGCGCTCGAGCTGATCGCCCGCGACGGCGCCGAGACCATGTACACCGGCGACCTCGCCCGGCTCCTCGTCGAGGACATGGCCGCGAACGACGGCATCCTCACCGCCGAGGACCTCGCGGCGTACGAGGCGGTCGTTCGCCCCTCCCTGATCGTCAAGCAGAACGGCTGGCGCCTGGCCACGAACCCGCCGCCCGCGGTCGGAGGTGTGGCGGCCGCCGCGATGCTCGCGCTGCTCGACGGCGTACCGGCCGACGGCAGCTGGCGTCAGTCCGAGCTGGAGCGGCTCATCGACGTGCAGTACGCCGTGCTCGGCCGGCGGCTCGCCGAGCTCGACGCGGAGGACGTACGACGTCTCGAAGGGCAGAAGCTGCTCGACCTGGCCGCGGCCGGTGACCTGCGCGCGCTGTCCTCGCCCAGTACGGCGACGGTGTCGGTCGTCGACGACGATGGCGACGCGTGCGCGATCACGGTCTCGTCCGGGTACGGCTCGGGCGTCCTCACACCCGGTACCGGCATCTGGCTGAACAACGCGCTCGGCGAGCAGGAGCTCCTGCACGGCGGCCCGCACAGCCTCGCCCCGGGCACCCGGCTGACGTCCAACATGGCACCGAGCGTCGCCCGAAGGGACAGCGACGGCGCCGTGCTCGCGATCAGCTCGCCCGGCTCGGACCGGATTCCGACCGCGATCGCCCAGGTGTACGCGCTCACCACCCACGGCGGCCTCTCACTCCGGGAAGCCGTCGAGCACCCGCGGCTGCACGTCCGGGTCCGCGAGGACGTGACCGTCGACTACGAGGACGACCTGCCGGTGTCCGGCTCGACCGCGCTGCCGACCCGCGCGATGCCGCCGCACTCGATGTACTTCGGCGGTGTCGCGGCCGCGTTCTGGGATCCGGCCGACGGCCTGCTCGCGGTCGGCGACCCGCGGCGTACGGGTGCGGTGGCGATCTCGCCGGTGTAGCGCGCGCTAAGGTCAACCCCTGATCTGGAGAAAGGTAGCCAATGCGGGACAAGCCCGAGCTCTCCGTCGTCGTACCGATGTACGACGAGGAAGAGGTGCTGCCGATCTTCTTCGAGCGGATGCATCCGCTGCTGGACGGGCTCGGGATCAGCTACGAGTTGCTGGTCGTCGACGACGGCAGCCGGGATCGGACCGCCGCGCTGCTCCTGGACGCCACGAAGGATTGGCCGCAGCTGCGCGTCGTCCGGCTGCTCCGGAACAGCGGTCACCAGGCGGCCCAGTCGGCCGGCTTCCGGCGCGCCCGCGGCCGGTATGTGGTCACGATCGACGCCGACCTCCAGGATCCGCCGGAGGTGATCGCCGAGTTCCTGAAGGCGGTCGACGAGAAGAACGTCGATGTCGTGTACGGCGTCCGCTCGGATCGTTCCAGTGACTCGTGGGCGAAACGGACGAGCGCCCGGCTGTACTACCGGTTGATGTGCCGTCTGGTCGGCAAGGAGATCCCGTTCGACGCCGCCGACTTCCGGCTGGTGACCCGCCGGGTGGTCGATGCCGTGAACGCCTTGCCCGACGACGGCCGGGTGTTCCGGCTGGTGATCCCGTGGCTCGGCTTCCCGAGCACCGAGGTGAAGTACGTGCGGGCGGAGCGGGCCGCCGGGACCACGAAGTACAGCCTGTCGAAGATGGTGCGGCTCGCGTTCGACAGCGTGACCGCGTTCTCGGCGGCTCCGCTGCGGCTGGCGACCTGGCTCGGGCTGCTCGGCGGCGCGATGTCCGGCCTGTTCGTGATCGGCGCGCTGGTGATCAAGCTGGCCGGCCGGAGCATTCCCGGCTGGACGTCGACCGTGCTCGCGGTGAGTGTGATCGGTGCGATCCAGCTGCTGTGTCTCGGGCTGCTCGGCGAGTACGTCGCCCGCCTGTTCCAGTCGAGTCAGCGCCGTCCGCAGTTCCTCGTCGGTTACGACAGCCTCGACGACCACGGGCATCAGGAGCCCGTTCACGAAAGCACCAGATGAGGCGGTCGGCCCCTTGGCTGCTGCCGATCCTGGCAGCGGTCGGCGGGTTCGTCTCGCTCGGTGACTTCGGCGCCGGTCCGATCCTCAAGTACGCCGCGTACTTCGCCGGCGCGATCGCGCTGCCGGGTACGTTGCTGCTGCGGGCCGCGTGGCGCAGTACCGGTAACTGGGCCGAGGATCTCGGGCTCGGGTCGGTGGTCGGCGCGACCTGGCAGCTGATCGGCTGGGCGATCTTCACCGCGCTCGGCTGGCAGCGCTGGCTGATCGTCTGGCCGGCGCTGGTGCTGATCGGGTTCGCGGTCGCCGGTCGGCGGTACTTCCGGATCGCCGAACCCGAGCCGCTGCCGTTCGCGTGGACCGTCGGGCTGGCGGTGTCCGCGGCGGTGATGGTCGGCGCGACCACCCTCGGCGTGATGGCATACCACCCAATGCCCCCGCACGGCGAGGCGTACTACCCGGACCTGCTCTACCACTTGTCGATGGTGCACGAGCTGACGCGTGCCGTGCCGCCGGAGCTGCCGCAGGTCGTCAACGAGCGGCTGGACTACCACTGGTTCGCGGACGCCGACATGGCCGCCGCCGTGGACGTCACCCGCCTCACACCGCTCGTCGTACTGTTCCGGCTCTGGGTCCTCCCGTGGCTGGTCGTATCGCTGCTCGTCTGCGCAACACTCGCAAGAATCGTCAGCCGCACCTGGTGGACCGGCGTACTCGCCGCACTCGCCCTAGCCGCCCCGCAGCTGTTCCTGCTCGTCAACACGAGCGTGAACCTCGCACCGCCGGTCAGTCTGCTCAGCCCGTCTCAGACGTTCGGCATGGTCGCGGCTGTTGCGGTAGCGGTGTTCTTGATCGAGCTGCTGTTCAGAAACGGCAGCCATCGCCTCTGGCTGCTCATCGTCCCGGTCGCGGTCGTAGGCGGCGGCTCCAAGCCGACCGTACTCCCACTGCTGGTAGCAGCCGTCGGCCTAGCCGCCCTGTACCTGCTGGTGACAACCCGACGCCTCCCATGGCGCCTGATCGGTACGGCGGTCGTCCTGCTCGTTGCTGGCGCCGCTACGTTCCTGACTGTTGCCGGAAGCACCAGCGGCTCACGCGTGCAGTTCCTCGCCGTACTGAAGTCCCTGCCCGTCTACACCGCCGCTACTGGCGACAAGACGCAGCCCGGTGACGGCGGGTTGATCCTCCCAGCGCTGGCACATGGTGAGGTGCTCGGAACGCTCAGCCTGCTGCTCGGTCTGCTCTTGACCCTGCAGGCGATGTCCTGGGCCGGCTTCGGCGTCACCGGCCGCCGGGACCCGATCGCCTGGTTCCTGCTCGGTGCGATGATCGCGGGCTGGGCCGGGTACCTGCTGGTCGACCACCCGTCGGTGAGCGAGTCGTACTTCGTCTACACCGCGGCGCCGTTCAGCCTGGCCGGAGCGGGCTGGTTCGCGGCGACCAGTGCCCGCGCGTCGGGACGCCCGATGCCGATCGCGATCGCCGCCTTCATCCTCTCGATCGGGTACGCCGGTCTGCTCGTTTGGGCCCGTGGTGTCCCCGCGGCGTCGACCGGGCGGCAGCTGTGGCTGACCACCCGGATGCTGCTCGTCGTCCTCGGGATCACGTTGTTCCTGCTGCTCGTGTGGCGGCTGACGTTGCGGCAGGCAGGCGGCGGCATGTTCGTCGTACTCGTGCTGCTGTCGACCGCGCCGATCAGCTCGTTCGCGCAGAGCGCCGTACGGGGCGACACCGAGAGGGCGCCGACGTACCGCGCGGCGCGCTGGTGGGTGTACCCGGACGAGGCCGAGGCCGCGTTGTGGCTCGGGCAGCACTCGGGGCGGTACGACGTGGTCGCGACGAACACGTGGTGCCGTCCGGCCGGCCCGGGAACGCCCGGCTGCGACGCCCGCGGCTACCTGGTCAGCGGCATCGCGGGCCGCCGTACGCTGATCGAGGGCTGGGCGTACACGAACCAGGCGATGGCCGCGCAGGGCCACGGCGGCCGCCGTTACACCGAGCAGCCGTCCCCGTGGCCGGACCGCGTCGCGCTCACCGAACAGGCCCTGACCGCACCGACCGCGGAGGTGCTGCGGCGGCTGCGCGACGAGTACGACGTCCGCTGGCTGTACGCCGACGGACGCAACGGACCCATTTCGCCCGCGCTCGACCGGCTCGCGGTCCGGCGACACAGCATCGGCAAGGTGCGGATCTACGACCTCGGAGCGTGAACGTCCCGTAACATCTGGTGGCAAGGCTCGCCCGCCCGCGGCCGCAGCGTCGATCGTGATTGCTCGGGAGGGCTGGACACATGCGGGCAACCCGACCGGGGGCCATTCTTCTTGTCACCGGCCTGCTGAGCCTCGGCACTCTGACAGCGAACGCCTACGAGGTGCCGACCGCGCCCTTCACCGCCGGCGCGACCACGGTGATGCCGGGCTCCGGCCTGCGGCAGACGATCACGGTGACCGGGCAGACCGAACTCGGCGACCCGACGACCGCGGGCTTCCGAGGCCCGGCCACCTACCGGCCTGCGATCGCGCCCGGCACACCCACTCAGGACGTGGTGGTGAACACCGGCGACTGCGCGTCCACCGGCGGCTGCGGCGACCGCGGCACGGTGACGATCACGTTCTCCCAGCCGGTCCGCAACCCGGTCCTGCACCTCGGCGGCATCGGCGGATCGGTCACCCGGACCGTCAGCGGCCGGACCGTCGCGCAGTCCGAACTGCACGCGATCCTGAAGCTCAGCACCGCCGGCCTGAGCCTGACGAAGCTCGGTACCGGAAACAACCTCGCGGTCAGCAGCGACACGATCACCGCCGCGAACCACGACACCGGCCCGAACTGCGTGAACACCAAGTCGCCGTCCGGTCTCGACACGTCCGCAACCGCCGCGTGCGGCTCGGTCCGCGTGAACGGTGTCGTCACCAAGGTCAGCTTCACCGTCTCGGCGCTGTTCACCAAGCACCCGAAGCTGCCCGCGCTGAACGACGGCTCGTCCGGCGATGCGTTCTCGATCGTCGCCTCCGCGCCGGAGAACTTCAGCCATGCGCCTACGTCGTACGGCACCGCCTGGTCCGTGCTGAGCGACGTACGCCTCGGCAAGGACGCGCCGGAGGACAACCCCGGCATCCCGAACGGCACCACCAGTTCGCCTACGCCGCGGCCCGGCGACGGGGTCGTTCTCAAGCCGCTGCACACCGGGCGTACGTCGTACTCCGCCGACCTGCAGCTCACCGGCGCGTCGAAGGCCGGGCGGGCGTGCGGGTGGATCGACGTCAACGTCAACGGCGTCTTCGATCCGGGCGAACGAGCCTGTGCGCCGTTCGCCGCGAACCAGTCGACGGTCACGCTGCGCTGGTCCGAGATCGCGCCGAAGGCGGGTACGTCGTACGCGCGGGTGCGGGTCGGATACAACGACGCGCAGGTGGAGAAGCCGACCGGTGCGGCGGATGCCGGTGAGGTCGAGGACTACCCGTTCGCGATCACGCCGCCGCCTCCGCCGGTGCTGACCGACGACACCGCGACGACCGGGTTCGGCACCGCCGCGGTCGTCAAGGTGCTGGCGAACGACAAGCCCGGCGATCCGGGTGCGCAGCTCGTCCCGGCGACGCTGTGCATTGTCGACAATCAACAATGCACACAGTTGCTGACCGTGGTCGGCCAGGCGAAGTACGTCGCCAACTCGGACGGCACGATCCGGGTCGAGCCCGTGCCCGGCTTCGTCGGTACGGCCAAGCCGGTCACCTATCGCGTTGCCGACAGCAACGGTACGACGGCGACCGCGAAGCTCACCGTGACGGTGTCGCTGCCCGACCACCCGGTCGCGATGCCGGACACCGCGACCACCCCGCAGAACGTCAGCGTCTCCGTGAAGCCGCTCGCCAACGACCACGCGGCCGCGGGCGTGCAGCTCGTCCCGGGCTCCGTCGTACTGCGGGACCCGGCCGACGCGAAGTTCAAGAAACAGGTGGCGATCGCGGACGAGGGCGCGTACGTCGTGAAGCCGGACGGCGGCGTGGACTTCGTCCCGAAGCCGCGGTTCACCGGCGTCGGTACGTCGATCGGGTACCGGGTCAGCGACACCACGAAGCAGGCGGCCGAGTCCACGCTGACGGTCACGGTCACCCCGGTGACGCCGACCGCGAACGGCGACTCGGTCTCGACCGCGTTCGACACCGCCGTCGTCGTACCGGTGCTCGACAACGACCTGCCCGGCTCGCCGGACGCACCGCTGGTGCCGGCCACGCTGCGGCTGGTCGATCCTGTCAGCAAGCAGATTGTCGACAAACTGACGATCCCCGGCCAGGGCACGTACCTGGTGGACGCGGGCAAGGTGACGTTCGAACCGCTGCACGGCTTCACCGGCGTCGGTACGCCGGTCACCTACCAAGTGCTCGACAAGAACGGCACGGCGGCGCGCGCCGAGCTCACGGTCTCCGTCGCGGCACCCGGCCCGCCGGTCGCGAACCCGGACGTCATCAGCACGCTGCAGGGCCGGACCGTGGTGGCACCGGTGCTCGACAACGACAAGGCCGGGCCGACCGGCGCGGCCCTGAAACCCGGCAGCGTCCGGCTGCTGTCGGCGACCCAGCCGGTGCTGTCGCTCGTCGTCCCCGGCCAGGGCAAGTACGTGGTGAAGGCCGACGGCAGGGTGCTGTTCGACCCGCTGCCGTCGTTCAACGGCACGGCGACCGCGGTCGGCTATCAGGTTGCCGACAGCAACGGTGCGGTCGGGCGGTCGACGCTGACCGTGCGCGTGACCAAGGTCCAGCCGGACGCGTCCGACGACACCGCGGGTACGGCGTACGGCACCCGGGTGACCGTTCCGGTGCTCGCGAACGACGACGCCGGCGACCCGTCCGTCCCGCTGGTGCCGAGCACCGTGCGGCTGATCGACCCGACCACGAAGGTGCCGACGGCGACGTTGGTGATGCCGGGCCAGGCGACGTACACGACCACCGCGGACGGCATGATCGAGGTCGCCCCGGCGCCGAAGTTCACCGGCGCCGCGACCGCGGTCACCTACCGGGTCGCGGACGTGAACGGTACGACGACCACCGCGACGCTGTCCGTCACGGTCGCGAAGCCGGCGCCGCCGACCGCGGAGCCGGACACCGCGACCGGCAAGCAGAACGTTCCGCTGCGCCTGAGCCCGCTGGCCAACGACCTCCCCGGCGTCGGGACCGTCCTCGACCCGCACAGCCTCACACTGGTGGATCCCGCGGACGGCTCGCTCGCGAAGCTGGTGAAGATCCCGGGCCAGGCGACGTACCAGGTCAACCCGGACGGCACGGTCACCGTCGATCCGCTGCCGGCCTTCACCGGCACGGGCGCCAAGGTGACGTACCGGGTCGCCGACGAGTTCGGGCAGACCGCGCGCTCGACGATCACGGTCACGATCGCGCCGGTCACTCCGGTCGCGGCCGACGACACCGCGCGGACGCCGTACGGCAAGCGGGTCACGGTGAGCGTGCTCGCCAACGACAAGCCGGGCGATCCGACCGCGCCGCTGGTGCCGGGCAGCCTGCAGCTCGTCGACCCGGCCGACGGGTTGGCGAAGGAAGCAGTGCGGATCCCGAACGAGGGCGAGTACACCGCTGTCGGCGGAGCGGTGCGGTTCGACCCGAGCGCGACGTTCCGCGGTCCAGGTACGCCGCTGACGTACCAGGTGGCCGATACGAACGGGACGAAGGCGACCGCCCGGTTGACCGTCACCGTCGGGCGACCGCCGGTCGCGATCGCCGACACCGCCTCCACGCTGCAGAACGTGACCGTGACGGTGAACGTGCTGTCCAACGACCGCCCGGGCACCGACGCGACGCTCGACTACGGATCGGTCGGCCTGAACGGGTCCGCGAAGAAACTGACGGTCGCCAACCAGGGGACTTACACGGTGCTGCCGAGCGGGGCGATCGAGTTCGACCCGCTGCCCGCGTTCCGGGGTAAGGCGACACCGGCCGCCTATCGGGTCGCCGACTCCGACGGCAACTACGCCGCCTCGACGCTGAGCGTCACCGTCGTACCGGTCACCCCGCTGGTCGTCGACGACTCGGCGATCACGCCTTACGGGCATGCGATCACCGTGAACGTGCTCGCGAACGACAAGCCCGGCGACCCGTCGGCTCCGCTGAAGCCGGCCAGCCTGGTACTCAAGGACGCGGCGGGCCAGTACGGCAAGACGCTGACCCGAGCCGGCGAGGGAACGTACGCCGTGGACGCCTACGGCGCGGTGAAGTTCACGCCGGCGAAGGGTTTCCAGGGCGTGACGACGCCGACGACGTACCGGATCGCCGATGCCAACGGGGCGACCGCCGAAGGCCTGCTGCTGGTGACGGTCGGCCAAGGCCCCACGGCGGCGCCGGACCCGGTCGGGACCAAGCAGAACGTGACGGTGACGGTCGACCCGCTCGCCAACGACAAACCCGGGACCGGCGCGCAGCTCGACCCCGCGTCGCTCCAGCTGTACGGCGCAACCTGGGGACCGAAGGTGGAGATCCCCGGGCAGGGCGTGTTCACCGTGAAGTCCGGCAAGATCACCTTCGACCCGGAGCCGGCGTACCGCGGGGTCGTATCGGTCGCGTACCGCGTCAAGGACACGACGGGGAACCTGGCCAGCGCGACGGTCACTGTGACGGTCGCGCCGGTCGTCCCCATGATCAAGGACGACGTCGCGAAGACGCCGTACGAGACCGCGATCACCATCGACGTACTGGCGAACGACACGCCAGGTGACCCGAGCGCACCGCTCGTCGCGGGCGGTGTCCGGCTGATCGACCCGGTGACCGGCGTCCCGCTGCCGGCGCTCGCCGTACCGGGGGAGGGGACCTTCACCGTGCAGCCGTCGGGCGCGATCCGGTTCGCGCCGCTGGACGGGTACGCCGGGGTCGCGGTCCCGGTCGGATACCAGGTTGCCGACCGCAACGGGACGCTCGGATCCGGCACGCTGACGATCACCGTGCAGGCCCGGCCGATCGCGATGCCGGACGTGGCGCGCACCAAGCAGCAGGTCCCGGTGACCGTCGATCCGCTCGCGAACGACCGGCCCGGGCCTGGCGCGACCTTCGATCCGGACTCGCTGCTGCTCGTCGGTCCCGACGGCGCGCTCGTCGACCAGGTGACGGTGCCGGGCCAGGGGTCGTACGTCGTCGCGAACGGCAAGGTCACCTTCAGCCCGGAGCCGACGTTCTCCGGCACCGCGCAGCCGGCGGCGTACGAGGTCAAGGACAGCGACCAGAACGCCGCCCGGTCGACCATCACCGTGACCGTCGTGCCGGTGCGCCCGGTGGTCGTCGACGACAGCGCCGACACGGCGTTCGGTACGGCGGTGGTCGTGAACGTGCTCGCCAACGACAAGCCCGGTGACCTGTCCGCACCGTTGCGCCAGGATTCCGTCGTACTGCGGGACCCGGCGGACGGCAAGGAGAAGAAGTCCGTGACGGTCCCGCGCGAAGGCACCTTCGTGGTCGGCGACGGCGGCGCGGTCACGTACACACCGGCGAAGGGCTTCGTCGGGACGACGCGGGCGCTCGTCTACCGGGTCACCGATGCGAACGACACGTCGGACACCGCGCTGCTCGACGTGACGGTCGCCGGCCCGCTGCTCGCCAAGGCGGCGCCGGACACGGCGACCGGTACGCCGGGCAACCCGGTCACCGTGAACCCGCTGCTGAACGACAGCGGCACGATCCGGCCCAGCTCGGTCTGCCTGCGGACGCCGACCGGCACGTGCTCGAAGAACGTGACGAACGGCGCGGGCTCCTGGTCGGTCGGCACCGACGGCACGGTCACGCTCAAGCCGGTGGCCGCGTTCACCGGGACCGCCAAGGTGACGTACGAGCGGACCGGCGAGACCGGCGAGACCGTCACCGCCCCGGTGAAGTTCACCGTCGGCGCCGAGCCCGCCGACGAGCCGCAGCGCTACGACCGCGCCGAACTACCCCCGACCGGCGGCCCGCCCTCCGTCATCCTCACCCTCGGCGCCCTGCTCGCCGCCCTCGGCGCAACCCTCGTCGTCCTCGCCCGTACGAGAAAGTGACATCACCAGCATGATCTCGTCGCGGTAGTCGTCGGACGCGACGCGGACCGCGCGCGGGTGCGTGCCGACGACCCGGTAGCCGAGTGGGCCGTAGAAGTTCTCCAGCCCGAGACCGCCGCGGACGGTCAGCTGCAACTGCTCCAGCCCGAGGTCGTTCGCCGAACCGCGCAGTCCCTCCATCAGCAACCGCCCGGCGCCCTGCCCCTGGCAGTCCGGGTGCACCATCACCCGCAGCACCGTCCGCCAGTGCGGTTGCAGCGCGCCGCTGCGGGTCACCAGCATGCCCATCCCGACGTACCGCTCCCCGTCGTGCAACACCCCGAGCACGTCCAGCCCGGCCGCGACCCGGCCGAGCGCGCCGTCCAGGTTCTGCGCGATCTCGTCGATCGGCGCGGGCGCCGTGTAGCCCACCGCGCCGCCCGCGTTCGTCGCTGCCACCCACGTGTCCAGCAAGTCCGCCCGCAACACCGGATCGAGCGCGTCGTCCGGTTCTGCCTCCAGGTACTTCACCGCACCTCCATCTGCGACTGAGTTGCAGATAGCTTACGGCTCCAACGTATGCATCCGCGGCACGGTGCCCAGGGTCATGTCAGGTGACCCAGCTTGTCCGGGTTCCGGATCAGGTACAGCTGGGTGATCCGGCCGTCCGTGCTCGTCATGAACGTGACAGTGTCCGGCTGGTCGTCGAAGTACGCGACGTAGGCCCGCTCGTCGTTCAGCGTCGCCATCCGGATCTCGAACCCCGGGTTGTCCGCGAGTACCGCGAACAGCCAGCGGGCGATCTTCTCCGCGCCCTGGATCGGCCGGAGCGCGGCCCGCTTCTTGCCGCCGCCGTCGCTGATCAGTACGGCGTCCGGCGCCAGCAGCGCGACCACCTCGTCGAAGTCGCCGGACCCGGCGGCCTGCATGAACCGCATCGTCAGCTCGTCGTGCCGGGCCTTGTCGACGCGGTGCCGCGGCTGCCGGGCGTGCACGTGTTCGCGGGCTCGATGGGCGAGCTGCCGGACGGCGGACTCCGACCGCCCGAGCGTGTCCGCGATCTCGTCGTACGGCAGCTCGAAGACCTCCCGCAGGACGAACGTCGCGCGCTCGAGCGGGGACAGCGTCTCCAGTACGACGAGCATCGCCATGCTGACCGAGTCCGCCAGCTCGACCGCGGCGGCCGGATCGTCGTCGTCGACCGCCAGCGGCTCGGGCAGCCACGGGCCGACGTACGACTCCCGCCGGGCCTTCTGCTCGCGGAGCTTGTTGAGCGCGAGCCGGGTGGTGATCCGGATCAGGTACGCACGCGGGTCGCGGATGCCTTCGATGGTCTGGTGATCGATCGCCGACCAGCGCAGCCACGCCTCCTGGACCACGTCCTCCGCGTCGCTGACACTCCCGACCACCCGGTACGCCGCCCCGATCAGCACCTGGCGATGCTCCGCGAACTCGGCCGCGAGCTGCTCGCTGGTCACTGCACCGGCCTCAGTTCGCAGTACTCCTTGAAGCCCTGGCTGGTGAGGCCGAGCGCGGCGTTCGTACGGGAGCGGTAGTTCTCCAGCGACACGACTGCCGTGAGCTCGACCAGCTGCTCGTCGGTGAGCTCTGCCCGCAACCGCTCGACCTGCTCGTCGGTGACCTCCGGCGGGGTCGCCGACATCGCTTCGGCGTAGTCCATCACCGCGCGCTCCAGATCCGAGTAGACATCGCTGTCACGCCACCCTGGCACATCCCGCAGCTTGGCCTGGTCGACACCCAGGTGATGGAACTCCCAGTACCCGAAGTCCACGCACCAGCTGCACCCGATCCGGGCCGACGTCACCATCACGGCGAGCGCCTTCAGCCCTGGCTCCAGCTTGTTCCATCGAGCGGCGGACCCCTCCATCATCAGCATCGTGGTCAGCACCCGCCGGTTGTGCAGCGCCGCCTTCCCGGGATCCAGTACCTCGCCGTACTTCCGCCGGCTGCCCCACTCGGCCAGCCGGACGAACCACGTCCGCCGGTGTTCCAATCCGATCCGCGCCATCTCGTCCTCCAAGGTTCGTCGTCGACCCCTGGACACGCCTCAGGTGGTTGGCTGTGACATGACCCCGCTCACACCACCGACCCCCGTTGGATATTCTTCCGGATCATGGCATACTCATTCACATGAGTGTGAAGGTGGCGGTGGCCGGTGCCAGCGGATATGCGGGGGGCGAGCTGCTCCGGTTGCTGAGCAGCCATCCGGAGGTGGAGATCGGCGCGCTGACCGCCGGCGGGAACGCCGGTACGGCGCTCGGCCTGCACCACCCGCACCTCGTGCCGCTGGCCGGGCGCATCCTGGTCGAGACCACGGCGGAGAACCTCGCCGGTCACGACGTGGTGTTCCTGGCCCTGCCGCACGGACAGTCCGCCGTCATCGCCGAGCAGCTCGGAGCCGAAGACAATACAGTCACCGTGATCGACTGCGGCGCGGACTTCCGGCTGACGGAGGCCGAGGCGTGGATCGAGTTCTACGGCGGCGAGCACGCCGGCTCGTGGCCGTACGGGCTCCCGGAGCTCCCGGGGCAACGGGACAAGCTCCGCGGGTCGAACCGAGTCGCCGTACCGGGTTGTTACCCCACCGTCTCCACACTGGCCCTGCTGCCCGCCGTTCAGGCTGGACTCGTCGACGCGGGGCAGCTCGTGGTCGTCGCGGTCAGTGGTACGTCGGGCGCGGGCAAGGCCCCGAAGACGCATCTGCTCGGCGCCGAGGTGATGGGCTCCGCGTCGGCGTACGGCGTCGGCGGCGTGCACCGGCATACCCCGGAGATCGAGCAGAACCTCACGCCGTACGCCGAGGTGCCCGTGAGCGTCTCGTTCACGCCGGTGCTCGCGCCGATGGCCCGCGGGATCCTCGCGACCTGCAGCGCGCCCGTTGCCGAGGGCACCGACTACGCGACGCTCCGGAAGGCATACGAGGACGCGTACGGCGACGAGCCGTTCATCCACCTGCTGCCCGAGGGACAGTGGCCGCAGACGCAGGCGACCCTCGGCGCGAACACCGTGCAGTTGCAAGTCGCCCTGGACCAGCGCACCGGCCGCGCCGTCGTCGTGGCCGCGATGGACAACCTCACCAAGGGCACCGCCGGCGCCGCCGTGCAGTGCATGAACCTGGCCACCGGTCTCGACGAGACCCTGGCCCTTCCTCTCGTAGGAGTAGCCCCGTGACCGTCGATATCACCCCGGACGCTGCGCTGGATCTTGGAGTCGATCGGAGCGCCGGAGTGACCGCGCCGGCCGGCTTCCGCGCGGCCGGGGTGATCGCCGGGATCAAACCAGCCGGTACGCCGGACCTCACCGTCGTGGTCAACGACGGCCCTGCCGATGTCGCTGCCGGCGTCTTCACCACCAACAAGGTGAAGGCCGCGCCGGTGCTGTGGTCGCAGCAGGTGCTGACCGCCGGCGCGTTGAAGGCCGTCGTCCTGAACTCGGGCGGTGCCAACGCGTGCACCGGTCCGGAAGGTTTCCAGGACACCCACAAGACCGCCGAGAAACTGGCTTCCGTCTTGGGAGTGGGCGCCGCCGAGATCGGTGTCTGCTCGACCGGCCTGATCGGCGAACGGCTCCCGATGGACAAGCTGCTCCCCGGGATCGATGCGGCCGTCGCCGCTCTGGGCGACGGCGCCGAGGCCGGTCTGGCCGCGGCGACCGCGGTGATGACGACCGACAACGTGCCGAAGCAGGCGGCCCTGAAACACCCGGACGGCTGGAGCATCGGCGGCTTCGCGAAAGGCGCCGGCATGTGCGCGCCGAACATGGCGACGATGCTGAGCGTGCTCACCACCGACGCCGTACTCGACCAGCCGCACCTCGACCACGCGCTCCGGAACGCGGTCGGCAAGACGTTCAACCGGCTCGACGTCGACGGCGGTACGTCGACCAACGACACCGTGCTGCTGCTCAGCTCGGGCGCGTCCGGCGTGACCGTGACGCCCGAGGCGTTCGAGGCCGCGCTGACCGCCCTGGCTGCTGACCTGGTGAAGCAGTTGCAGGCGGACGCGGAGGGCGTCACCAAGCACGTGAGCATCACGGTCCAGGGCGCGGCGTCCGAGGCGGAGGCGCTGGCCGCCGCGAAGATCGTTGCCGAGGACAACCTGTGCAAGACCGCGTTCTTCGCCTCCGACCCGAACTGGGGCCGGATCGCGATGGCGGTCGGCAACGCCCCGACCGCGTTCGACCCTTCGCTGCTCGACATCACGCTGAACGGCGCTGCCATCTGTGTCGCCGGCGGCAAGGGCGCCGACCGCTCCGAGGCCGACCTGAGCGGCCTCGAGATCGACGTACTCATCGATCTGCATGCAGGCCCCGCGTCCGCGACTGTCCTCACCACGGACCTCTCGCACGCGTACGTCGAAGAGAACTCGGCGTACTCCTCATGACTGTGCACATTGCCTCGCTGCCGCTCGGCGGTTCATGGGGCTGTGACTCCCGGCCTTCCCTCGTCGCTCCAGTCGCTGCGCTCCCTGCGCTCCTCAGTCCAGGCCGGGAGGCCCCATGAACACCCATGCGGACGCGGTCGAGAAGGCCGCCGTACTGACCGAAGCCTTGCCTTGGCTGAAGGAGTTCCACGGCAAGACGGTCGTCGTGAAGTACGGCGGGAACGCCATGGTCGACGACAAGCTCAAGCAGGCGTTCGCGTCCGACATCGTCTTCCTCCGGTACGCCGGGGTGCGGGTCGTCGTCGTCCACGGCGGTGGGCCGCAGATCAGCGACATGCTCGGCCGGCTCGGGATCGACAGCGAGTTCCGCGGCGGGCTCCGGGTCACCACGCCCGAGGCGATGGACGTCGTCGGCATGGTGCTGGTCGGCAAGGTCGGCCGTGAGCTGGTCGGGCTGCTGAACGCGCACGGCCCGTTCGCGGTCGGGATGTCCGGCGAGGACGCGGGCCTGTTCACCGCGGAACGGCGTACCGCGCTGGTCGACGGCGAGCAGGTCGACATCGGGCTGGTCGGCGACGTCGTCGAGGTCCGGCCGGAGGCGGTGGTCGACCTGATCGACGCCGGCCGGATCCCGGTGGTGTCGACGATCGCGCCGGACGAGGACGGCCAGGCGCACAACGTGAACGCCGACACCGCGGCCGCGGCGCTCGCGGTCGCGCTCGGGGCCGAGAAGCTCGTCGTACTCACCGATGTCGCCGGGCTGTACCGCAACTGGCCGGACAGCGACGAGATCATCACCCAGATCGACGCGGCCGAGCTGGCAGAGCTGCTGCCGTCACTGGCGTCCGGCATGGTCCCGAAGATGGAGGCCTGCCTGCGCGCGGTCGAGTCGGGCGTCTCCCGGGCGACCGTCATCGACGGCCGGGTGCCGCACTCGCTGCTGCTGGAGATCTTCACCGACGCCGGAAGTGGAACCCAGGTGATCCCGTCATGACCGAGCTTCTCACTGTCGACGGCACGCAGAGTGCGTTGACCCAGCGGTACACGAGTGCGCTGATGAACACCTTCGGGGCGCCGAAGCGCGTGCTGGTCCGCGGCGAGGGCGCGTACCTGTGGGATGCCGACGGCAACAAGTACCTCGACCTGCTCGGCGGGCTCGCGGTGAACTGCCTCGGCCACGCGCACCCTTTCGTGGTTTCCGCCGTCACCTCGCAGCTCGCCACGCTGGGCCATGTCTCGAACTTCTTCGCGTCCGCACCGCAGATCGCGCTGGCCGAGAAACTGCTCGGTCTCTTCGACGCCCCGGGCAAGGTGTTCTTCACGAACTCCGGCACCGAGGCGAACGAGGCCGCGTTCAAGATCACCCGGCGGACCGGCCGGACCAAGATCGTCTCGACTGTCGGTGCCTTCCACGGGCGGTCGATGGGCGCGCTCGCGATCACCTGGAAGCCGGCGTACCGGGAGGCCTTCGCGCCGCTCCCGGGCGACGTGGAGTTCGTGCCGTACGGCGATGCCGAGGCGCTGGCCGCCGCCGTCGACGACCAGACAGCGGCCGTGGTGCTCGAGCCGATCCAGGGCGAGAACGGCGTCGTCGTACCGCCGGACGGCTACCTGCGGGCGGCGCGACGGATCACGTCCGAGCACGGCGCGCTGCTGTGGATCGACGAGATCCAGACCGGGATCGGGCGGACCGGGACCTGGTTCGCTTTCGAGCCCGAGGGGATCACGCCGGACCTGGTGACCGTGGCGAAGGGCCTCGGCGCCGGCATCCCGATCGGCGCCTGCATCGGGCTGGGCGCGGCCGCGGACCTGCTGCAGCCGGGGAACCACGGGACGACGTTCGGCGGCAACCCGGTCGCGGCGATCGCGGGCCTCGCGGTACTGACCGTGATCGAGCGAGACGGCCTGCTCGACCAGGTGAATGCCATCGGCAACCACCTCGCGTCGGCCGTGACCGCGCTCGACCATCCGCTGATCGGCGGCGTCCGCGGGCGCGGTCTGCTGCTCGCGATCCAGCTGAACAAGCCGGTGTCGGACCAGGTGGCGGCGCTGGCGCTGGAGGCCGGCTTCGTGATCAACAATCCGATCCCGGACGCGTTGCGGCTGGCGCCGCCGTACATCCTCAGCAAGGCTGATGCGGACAGTTTCGTCGCGGCCCTCCCGGGCTTGCTCGACAAGGTGGAGGCGTGATGGTGAGGCACTTCTTGCGGGACGACGACCTGTCGCCGGTCGAGCAGGACGAAGTACTCACGCTGGCCGCTCAGCTGGCGGGGGACCGGCACGGGCACAAGCCGCTCGACGGGCCGAAGACCGTGGCGGTGATCTTCGACAAGACCTCGACCCGGACGCGGATCTCCTTCGCCGTCGGGATCGCCGAGCTCGGCGGTTCGCCGCTGATCATCGACGCCCAGACGTCGCAGCTCGGCCGCGGCGAGCCGATCGCGGACACCGCGCGGGTGCTGGACCGGCAGGTCGCGGCGATCGTCTGGCGGACGTTCGCACAGACGCGGATCGAGGAGATGGCGGCCGCGTCGTCGGTACCGGTCGTGAACGCGCTCACCGACGAGTTCCACCCGTGCCAGATCCTCGCGGACCTGCAGACCGTCCGGCAGCACAAGGGGCCGACAGCCGGGCTGAAGCTCGTGTACCTCGGCGACGGCGCGAACAATATGGCGCACTCGTACCTGCTCGGCGGGGCGACGGCCGGCCTGCACGTCGTGGTCGGCTCGCCGGCCGAGTACCAGCCGGACCCGGCGATTCTGTCCCGTGCCGCGGAGATCGCCGCCACGACCGGTGGATCGGTGGCGTGGACCGCGGATGCCGTCCAGGCCGTTGACGGTGCCGACGTACTCGCCACCGACACCTGGGTGTCGATGGGACAGGAGACCGAGGCGGCGGACCGCGAGGCGCCGTTCGTGCCGTACGCCGTGACCGAGCAACTGCTCGCCAAGGCCAAGCCGGACGCGATCGTGCTGCACTGCCTGCCCGCCTATCGTGGCAAGGAGATCGAGGCGGCCGTGATCGACGGACCGCAGTCGGTCGTCTGGGACGAGGCCGAGAACCGGCTGCACGCGCAGAAGGCGCTGCTGTCGTGGCTGCTGGCAAGGAGTTTCGAGGGATGAGCGAGCGAAGCGAGTTCATCATCAAGCACAGCGCGCTTCGTGCCTCATCCGCGCCCGGAGCGAAGCGAGGACGTGGATGAGCTACGCCGTACCGACCACCAAGACCGCGCGGCAGCAGCGGATCGTCGATCTGCTCGGGCGGCAGCCGGTGCGGTCCCAGACCGAGCTGGCCGACCTGCTCGCCGCGTCCGGCCTGGTGGTCGGGCAGGCGACGCTGTCGCGGGACCTGGTGGAGATCGGTGCGGTCAAGGTCCGCGACGCGACCGGCCAGCTCGTGTACGCCGTACCGGGGGAGGGCGGTGACCGTACGCCGCGTGCCGGCGAGGCCGCCGCGTTCGAGGCGCGGCTGGCCCGGGTCGCGTCCGAACTCCTGGTCTCCGCCGAGGGCAGCGCCAACCTGGTCATCCTCCGAACCCCGCCGGGTGCGGCCCAGTACTTCGCGTCGGCGATCGACCACGTGGGTCTGGACGACGTCCTCGGCACCATCGCCGGCGACGACACCGTCATGGTCGTCTCCCGCAAGCCCACCGGAGGTGAGGCCCTCGCAGCCCGCTTCCTGAGCCTGGCCCAGCGCGCCGAGGCCAGGCCCGACCGACCGGCGCAGCCATTGAAGGATCTGACGGTCGACTAGCGCGAACGCTCCGGACCTCTTCCGCCAAGTACGGACCGAAGGCATCGTGCCTCCAGGGAGGAGGGCCATGGGCAACTGGTTCGAGGCGCAGGTCGAGGAACACGGGGCCTCAATTCACGCCTACCTGGCCCGGCGGACTGTGAGCGGCGTCGCGGACGACCTGCTCGGCGACGTCTGGGTGGCGGCGTACAGCGCGCGGTCGTCGTACGACCCGTCGCTGGGATCTGCCCGTGCGTGGCTGTTCGGTGTCGCCCGGCATGTCCTGCACGGTTACTACCGTAAGGAGTACCGCAAGCAACGGCTCCGAGTACGACGCCTCGTCGACCGACCGATCGACGAAACAGCCGCGGTCGACGCCCGCCTGGACGCGGCCGCCCTCGGGCCCGCTCTGCGTACGGCGCTCCGTGAGCTGCCGGCCGCCGAACGTGAACTGCTGCTCCTGGTCGCCTGGGAGAACCTGACCCCGTCCGACGCCGCGCAGGTCCTCGGCATCCCGGCCGGAACCGCCAGATCCCGGCTTTACCGCGCCAGACAACGTATGGACGAACGCCTCGCCGGTTCGGGCCAAACACAGGACGAACGCACCCGGCAGGAGGCCGAACGATGAACACCACCAACCACTGGGACGAGCTGAAATCCGCCGGCCAGGTCGTACCGCCATCACCCGAAGTCCTCGCGCATGCGCGAGGACGCCTCGAGACAACCCAACGTCGACCTACCCGCCGCCCACTGGTTGCCCTGGTCGCGGCAGGTGCGGCGACCGCTGCGGTGATCGGCGGAGTCGCCGTCTACCGACACGACGCGGGACAGGTCTCAGGGACGCCGGCTCCGACGCCCGCTCCGGCCGTTCCGAGCCAGGGCGCCGCCGCATCCTGTGTTTCCGCCTATTCGCTCGAGCAGTTGAAGAAGCGGCCCTTCGCCTTCGACGGAACCGTGCTGTCCGTCGCACCTGCACCGCAGCGGGGACCGCTGCCGGCGTACGCCCTGACTTTCGCAGTGAACCAATGGTTCACGTCGAGTAAGCCACCCAAGCAGGTGGTGCTCGTGACCTACAGACCCCCGGGCGTCACGAGCATGCCCAGCGAGTCCGGGCCGGTGTACACGGTTGGCAGCCGGCTGTTGGTCACAGGCGCTGTATCCGATCCGACGAGCCGGGGCTCGGAGACGCTCCTCCTGTGGGGCTGCGGGTTCAGCCGGCCGTACAACCCGACGGATGCCGCGACCTGGCGGAAGGCGTTTGGCAAGTGACTGAGAGGATGTTTGCGTGAGTTCAGGTGAGAAAGCAGCCCTGTGGGGCGGACGGTTCGCGGGTGGTCCGGCGGATGCGTTGGCGGCGTTGAGCAAGTCGACGCAGTTCGACTGGAGGCTGGCGCCGTACGACATTGCGGGGTCGAAGGCGCACGCCAAGGTGCTGCACCGTGCGGGGCTGCTGTCCGACGACGACCTGACGGCGATGCTGGCCGGCCTCGACGGGCTGCTGGACGACGTACTGTCCGGAGAGTTCCTCCCTGCTCCGGAGGACGAGGACGTGCACACGGCTCTGGAGCACGGGCTGCTGGTGCGGCTCGGTCCTGAGCTGGGCGGGCGGCTGCGGGCAGGGCGGTCGCGGAACGACCAGGTGGCGACGCTGTTCAAGAGCTACCTGAGGGAGCACGGCCGGATCATCGGGCGGCTGGTGCTGGACCAGGTGAACACGCTGGCGGACCGGGCGTCACAGCACCTCGGTGTGGCGATGCCTGGGCGTACCCACCTTCAGCACGCGCAGCCGGTGCTGCTGTCCCACCAGCTGCTCGCGCATGCCTGGCCGTTGATCCGGGACCTCGACAGGCTGGCCGACTGGGACGCCCGCGTTGCGGCGGACTCGCCGTACGGCTCGGGTGCGCTGGCCGGTAGCTCGCTGGGGCTGGACCCGGTCTTCGTCGCGCAGGAGCTCGGGTTCACGAACTCGTCGGCGAACTCGATCGACGGTACGTCGTCCCGGGACTTCGTCGCGGAGTTCGCGTTCGTCACCGCGCAGATCGGCATCGACCTGTCCCGGCAGGCCGAGGAGGTGATCATCTGGGCGACGAAGGAGTTCGGTTTCGTCGAGCTGGACGACGCGTTCTCGACCGGGTCGAGCATCATGCCGCAGAAGAAGAACCCGGACATCGCGGAGCTCGCCCGCGGCAAGGCCGGGCGGTTGATCGGCAATCTCACCGGGCTGCTCGCGACGCTGAAGGCGCAGCCGCTCGCGTACAACCGCGACCTGCAGGAGGACAAGGAGCCGGTGTTCGACTCCATCGACACCCTCGAGGTGCTGCTGCCCGCGTTCACCGGGATGATCCGGACCCTCCGCTTCAACACCGCCCGTCTCGAGGAGCTTGCTCCCCAAGGCTTCTCGCTGGCGACCGACATCGCCGAATGGCTGGTCCGCCAGCAGGTCCCGTTCCGGGTCGCCCACGAACTCGCCGGCGCCTGCGTCCAGGAATGCGAAAAACGCGGCATCGAACTCTGGGACCTCACCAACGAGGACCTGGCCGCGATCTCCCCACACCTCACCCCCGAAGTCCGCACAGTCCTCACCGTCCAAGGCTCCCTGTCCTCCCGCAACACCCGAGGCGGCACCGCCCAACCCCAGGTTGAAGCCCAACTAGCCGAACTCAAAACCCAAACCACCAACCACACCACCCGCCTCACCTAACCCACCACCGGCCAGGCCCGACTCCACCCACCGGCCGGACGCGCCACCTGCCTGGGCTAACCACCCTCCGGCCGGACACGGCGGGCTTGACGCGACCCACTGGCCGGTCCGGCTGCTGCCGACCACCAGCGCGGGACAGCTCTGTAAACAGCCCGGCGGGTGAGCCGGCCGGAGGACCGGCGCACCCGCCGGTCGCCTAAGGTGCTGCGCATGCGGCGTTCTGTTCTGGCTGGTCCTGTGTTGGAGGTCGCGCCGAGGTTGCTGGGAATGGTGCTGCGAAGCACCACACCAGACGGAACAGTCGCCGTCCGCCTCACCGAGGTCGAGGCGTACGACGGCGCTAACGACCCGGGCTCACACGCCTACCGCGGCCCGACAGCCCGCACCGAGGTGATGTTCGGCCCACCCGGCCACCTGTACGTCTACTTCACCTACGGCATGCACTTCTGCATGAACGTCGTCGCCGGCCCCGACGGCAAACCGTCCGCCGTCCTGCTCCGCGCGGGCGAGGTCATCGAAGGCCTCGACCTCGCCCGAACCCGCCGCGGCCACCCCGCCGACCACGCGGTCGCCTTCAACCAGTCCGCCGTACGCAAAGTCCCCGTACGCAAAGTCCCCGTACGTAATGTCCCCGTACGCAAAGGCCCCGTCGCGAAGCTCCCCAAGCCGAACCCCGACCGCGACCTCGCCCGCGGCCCTGCCCGCCTGTGTGTTGCCCTCGGCATCGGACGCGAAGGCAACGGCATCGACCTGCTCGCGAAGAACGCCCCCATCCAGCTCCTCGACGGCCCCGGCTACGACGGCGTACCGGCGACCGGCCCACGCGTCGGGCTCCGCGACGCAGCCGACCGCCCGTGGCGCTTCTGGATCCCCAACGACCCGACGGTCTCGCCGTACCGCCCCCACGTCCCCAAGAAACGCCCCTAACGCCGCGCCAACTCCAGCACATAATCCAGCTGCGGCAACCCGTGCTCCACCTCCGGATCCGGGAAGAGCCCGACATGCTGAACGCCGGCCGCCTCCAACCCGTCGATGTGCGCGGCCGCGTCCTCCACCGTCCCGATCGCACCGATCGCCGTCCACCACTCGCTCGGCATCCCGACCAGCCCGGCCTCGCCGCTCGCGTCGTACAGCTTCTGCAACTCGTCGAAGAACGGCAACGCGGTCAACTGCGGCGCCCGATCGGCGATCCGCCACCCGAGCCACGGCGCGGTCCACTCGTACGCCGACTTCCGGTCCTCCCGCACGCACATCGCCGTGAACGTCGCGACCACGAACCCCTCGGGCGACCCGGCGTACTCCACCGATTGCCGCACGTACGCCGCGGTCGCCGGCTCCGCGAGCACGACCCCGTCCGCGACCCGCCCCGCGAGCGCCATCGACTTCGGCCCCTGCACGCCGAGCAGGATCGGCGGCACCACGGCCGGCGGCGCGTCGAGCTTCACCTTGTCGAGGTACACCTCCTTGCCCTCGAAGCTGACCTCCTCGCCGCGCAGCAACCGGGCGACACTCGTGGTGACCTCCTCGAGCGCTGTCAGCGGCGACTTCGGCCGTACCCCCATCTGCCCCATCCACGACTGCACGCCATGACCGATGCCGGGCAGGAAGCGCCCCGGCCCGAGCGCCTCCAGCGTCGCGAACTCCATCGCGGTCACGGCCGCCGTCCGCACCACGCCCGGCACGATCCCGAGCCCGACGGTCAACCGCTCGGTCGAGGTCAGCGCGGCCGACACCAGCGACGGTCCGGCGGTGAAGAAGCAGTCCTCGATGATCCACAGCTCGTCCGCCCCACCCTGGTCGAGCCGGCGTGCCACGTCGGTGACGAGCGCGGCCGGATAGGTACGCGGGAAGCACATTCCGATAGCGGTCATGGAGAGACCGTAGAAGACGCCGCCGACAGTTCGCTCGGCAGCTCGCTCGGCAGTTCGTGAAGGCCGCGTCAAAGGTGTCCACGGACCGCGAGTGAGGGCGACTAGGGCCCCGTGCGACGGGTAGGTTTCTGGTATGGCCCGTCCGCACTACTCGTCCCGTCTCGAGGACTGGTTCAACGCCGGGGTGCAGGTGGTGTTGCGGCGGCGCGGCTGGCAGGAGCGGATCATCCCGCAGGTCGGGTACGGCAACACCGAGTTCGTCCGCGTACTGGCGCGCGTGGTGCTCGGCCGCGACCCTCGTAACCAGCCGCGGTACGACGAGGACCAGGTGGTGCGCGGGTGGCGCGCGTTCGTAACAGCGCCGGCGACGAAGGTGCCGGTCACGGTGACGGTCAGCGGGCAGACGTTCGACACCGTCACCGACCGCGGCGGCTTCATCGATCTGACGGTTCCGGTGGTGCTGCCGCCGGGCTGGCACGAGATCGTGCTGGGTGTGCACGGCGACCGGCAGGCCCGGGCGCGGATCTTCGTCCCGGATCCGGACGCGACGTTCGGTCTGGTCAGCGACATCGACGACACCGTGATCCTCACGATGCTGCCGCGTCCGCTGATAGCAGCCTGGAACACGTTCGTACGGGACGAGCAGGCGCGCCGCGTCGTACCAGGGATGGCAGGCCTCTACGAGGAGCTGCTGGCGGACCACCCGGGTGCGCCGATGTTCTACCTGTCGACGGGCGCGTGGAACACCGCCCCGACGCTGACCCGCTTCTTCGCACGGCACGGGTACCCGCCGGGGCCGTTGCTGATGACGGACTGGGGACCTACGAATACAGGCTGGTTCCGTAGCGGCCAGGAGCACAAGCGGACCGCCCTACGCCGACTGGCACGTGAGTTCCCGAAGGTGCAGTGGGTGCTGGTCGGTGACGACGGTCAGCACGACCCCCAGCTGTACGGCGACTTCGCGCAGACACACCCGGACCACGTCCTCGCCATTGGCATCCGCCAGCTGACACCGGCCGAGCAGGTGCTGTCGCACGGTTTACCGGTGCCCAACGCGGACCCTGGCGCCCACGACCCGCAACGGCCGACCGCAGTCACGGTGCAAGGACCGGACGGGCACGCGCTCCGTCCGCAGCTGCGTTCGGTGCTCACGCGTCCCGAGACCACCTGAGCGGCTACTTCTCGCCGTACAGGACACTAGTGGTGACCGACGTACTCGAGGAGAGAACTAGTGACCGAACGCCGCACTCAGGTACTTGACGACCTGGAGAGCCGTGGCCTGATCGCCCACTCCACCGATCCAGACGCCCTGCGGGCCTCGATGGCGGCGGGGCCGATCACCTCGTATGTCGGTTTCGACCCCACCGCGCCCAGCCTGCACATGGGGAACCTGCTGCAGCTGCTGACCCTGCGCCGGCTCCAGCTCGCCGGCCACAACCCGATCGGGCTCGTTGGTGGCGCCACCGGATTGATCGGTGACCCCAAGGAGACGTCCGAGCGGGTGCTGAACCCCAAGGACCTCGTCCACGAGTGGGTCGAGCGGGTGCGCGGTCAGGTCGAGAAGTTCATCGACTTCGACCAGTCGCTGCCGAACCCGGCCCCGGATCGTCAACAACTACGACTGGACCAAGGACCTCAACACCCTCGACTTCCTGCGGGACATCGGGAAGCACTTCCCGGTGAACCGGATGCTCGGCCGTGAGGTGGTGAAGGCGCGGCTGGAGCAGGGGATCAGCTACACGGAGTTCAGCTACGTGCTGCTGCAGTCGCTGGACTTCCTGGAGCTGTACCGGCGGCACAACTGCACGCTGCAGACAGGTGGCAGCGACCAGTGGGGGAACCTGACAGCCGGCGTGGAGCTCATCCGCCGTACTGACCAGGGCAAAGCGCATGCGTTGGCGACACCACTGGTGACGAAGGCGGACGGGACCAAGTTCGGGAAGACCGAGTCCGGGACCGTGTGGCTGGACCGGGAGCTGACGACGCCGTACGCGTTCTACCAGTTCTGGTTCAACAGCGACGACCGCGACGTGATGCAGCTGGTGCGGTTCTACACGTTCCGTACGGCGGAAGAGATCGCCGCGCTGGAGCAGGCAACTGCTGAACGCCCACAGGCCCGGGAAGCGCAACGCGTACTGGCGGATGACGTGACGACGCTGGTGCACGGTGCTGAGGAGACCCGGCGCGTGCAGGAAGCGTCGAAGGCGTTGTTCGGCCAGGGGGAGCTGGGGTCGCTGGACGGCGCCACGCTCGTCGCGGCACTCCGCGAGGCACCGCATGTGGAGTTGGGTGCGGGTGAACAGATGCCGACGTACGGCGACCTGCTGGTGAAGTCCGGGCTGGTCGCGAGCAAGTCGGCTGCCCGCCGGACGGTGTCCGAGGGCGGGGCGTACCTGAACAACGAGAAGGTGAAGGACGCGGAGTACGTGCCGGCCGCGGACGACCTGCTGCCGGGTGGTGTGCTGGTGCTGCGGCGCGGGAAGCGTTCATTTGCAGGGGTTCTGGCTTCGCCTGCGCAGGGCTGACGGCTTGTCGCTGCTCGGATGTGGGGTGGGCTCCAATCCCACATCCGGGTTGCCAACGGCAAATTACAAGCCTGTGATTCAGCCCACCGGGGGCCGATTTGACCGGCCACCTGCGAGCCACGTACTGTTCTTCTTGTTGGAAGCGAGGCGCGGGACGCGAAAGCGGCCGGTCGCTCCAAAACCCCCAAAGGCTAGCTCAGCCGGAACGTGTCTTCGGACTCGGGTCGGCCAGCAGGACGCGGGTGGGGATCGAGAAAAACTGGGTCTTGACTCGGTGGATCTGGTCCGGTAGAGTAACGCAGGTTGCCCCGGGAGACTGGCTGCAAGGCCAAGCTGCGGTGTGCGCCCGATTCTTGAGAACTCAACAGCGTGCCGAAAGTCAATGCCGAAAGATGCATTAACCCCGTTTACAGGCATTAGATGACGATCCTTAGCCCCCCAGGTTTCTGGGTTGGGTGTGGGATGGTTGTTGTCTGTGGCGGATTCCTTTGAAATATAACGGATGACAAGTCAGTTTGATTTGTTTCTGATGTTCAAAGGATCATTCGATGTTGTTGACTCTCTGGGCTTCGGCTCAGCTTGTCTATATTTTTCAACGGAGAGTTTGATCCTGGCTCAGGACGAACGCTGGCGGCGTGCTTAACACATGCAAGTCGAGCGGTAAGGCCCCTTCGGGGGTACACGAGCGGCGAACGGGTGAGTAACACGTGAGCAACCTACCCTCAACTTTGGGATAAGCCTCGGAAACGGGGTCTAATACCGGATAATACTATGGGCCTCATGGTTTGTGGTTGAAAGTTCTGGCGGTTGGGGATGGGCTCGCGGCCTATCAGCTTGTTGGTGGGGTAGTGGCCTACCAAGGCGTCGACGGGTAGCCGGCCTGAGAGGGCGACCGGCCACACTGGGACTGAGACACGGCCCAGACTCCTACGGGAGGCAGCAGTGGGGAATATTGCGCAATGGACGAAAGTCTGACGCAGCAACGCCGCGTGAGGGATGACGGCCTTCGGGTTGTAAACCTCTTTCAGCAGGGACGAAGCGAGAGTGACGGTACCTGCAGAAGAAGGACCGGCCAACTACGTGCCAGCAGCCGCGGTAATACGTAGGGTCCGAGCGTTGTCCGGAATTATTGGGCGTAAAGGGCTCGTAGGCGGTTCGTCACGTCGGGAGTGAAAACTCGGGGCTCAACCCCGAGCCTGCTTCCGATACGGGCAGACTAGAGGTAGGCAGGGGAGAGCGGAACTCCTGGTGTAGCGGTGGAATGCGCAGATATCAGGAAGAACACCGGTGGCGAAGGCGGCTCTCTGGGCCTTACCTGACGCTGAGGAGCGAAAGCGTGGGTAGCGAACAGGATTAGATACCCTGGTAGTCCACGCCGTAAACGTTGGGCGCTAGGTGTGGGGGACATTCCACGTCCTCCGTGCCGCAGCTAACGCATTAAGCGCCCCGCCTGGGGAGTACGGCCGCAAGGCTAAAACTCAAAGGAATTGACGGGGGCCCGCACAAGCGGCGGAGCATGCGGATTAATTCGATGCAACGCGAAGAACCTTACCTGGGTTTGACATATAGGGAAATCCTCCAGAGATGGGGGGTCCGTAAGGGTCCTATACAGGTGGTGCATGGCTGTCGTCAGCTCGTGTCGTGAGATGTTGGGTTAAGTCCCGCAACGAGCGCAACCCTCGTCCTATGTTGCCAGCACGCCCTTCGGGGTGGTGGGGACTCATAGGAGACTGCCGGGGTCAACTCGGAGGAAGGTGGGGATGACGTCAAGTCATCATGCCCCTTATGTCCAGGGCTTCACGCATGCTACAATGGCCGGTACAAAGGGCTGCGAAACTGTAAGGTGGAGCGAATCCCAAAAAGCCGGTCTCAGTTCGGATTGGGGTCTGCAACTCGACCCCATGAAGTCGGAGTCGCTAGTAATCGCAGATCAGCAACGCTGCGGTGAATACGTTCCCGGGCCTTGTACACACCGCCCGTCACGTCATGAAAGTCGGCAACACCCGAAGCCGGTGGCCTAACCCTTGTGGAGGGAGCCGTCGAAGGTGGGGCTGGCGATTAGGACGAAGTCGTAACAAGGTAGCCGTACCGGAAGGTGCGGCTGGATCACCTCCTTTCTAAGGAGCACTTGGCGCTCATGTTGTGGGTGTCCATGTCATCACTTTCTCAGGCGAATGTTCTGGGGGTGATGGTGCTTCGGATTGTGGAACATTGACCATTAGGTCTGGAACTTGTGTTGTTCTTGCTAGTACTGCTGATCCTTTGGGGTGGGCGTGGAATGTGGGGATGGTGTGAGGGATGGGCCGAGGCGCGCTGTTGGGTCCTGAGGGATCGGGCTCTGGACTCGTGTGAGTTCGGGGACTGTTTCTTCAAGGGTCACGGGCCAACTGGGTGTTTCTGGTTGGTTGGGTGGCTGGGGCCGGCTCTCACCAGACTGCGGTGGGGTTCATTCTTCTGGGTGTGTTGTTTCCCTGGTGGGGTGGGTTTCTGCGGTGTGTGGTGGTTTTGGGTTGGTGTTCCTGCCCGTATTTTGAGAACTGTATAGTGGACGCGAGCATCTCTTTGTAGCGTAATTTTGCTTTTAGTTTTTGTGACAAGCTACTAAGGGCAATCGGTGGATGTCTTGGTACCAAGAGCCGATGAAGGACGTTGGAGCCTGCGATAAGCCCCGGGGAGTTGGCAACCGAGCTGTGATCCGGGGGTGTCCGAATGGGGAAACCCAGCTGGCATTCTAAAGCCAGTTACCAGTGCCTGAACACATAGGGTTCTGGAGGGAACGCGGGGAAGTGAAACATCTCAGTACCCGCAGGAAGAGAAAACAATAGTGATTCCGTGAGTAGTGGCGAGCGAAAGCGGATGAGGCTAAACCATGTGCGTGTGATAGCCGGCGTGCGTTGCGCATGTGGGGTCGTGGGAGCATTCAGATACTAATGCCGTGGTGTCAGAGAGTTATCAATCGTTGTTGAAGTCGAATCTTCTGGAATGTTGAGCCGTAGTGGGTTATAGCCCTGTAGGCGTAAGACAGCGACTCTCGAGTGTTTTCCCAAGTAGCACGGGACTCTTGAAATTCCGTGTGAATCTGGCGGGACCACCCGCTAAGCCTAAATACTTCTTGGTGACCGATAGCGGACTAGTACCGTGAGGGAAAGATGAAAAGTACCCCGGGAGGGGAGTGAAATAGTACCTGAAACCGATTGCCTACAATCCGTCGGAGCATTCCCTTGTGGGGTGTGACGGCGTGCCTTTTGAAGAATGAGCCTGCGAGTTAGTGGTGTGTGGCGAGGTTAACCCGTGTGGGGTAGCCGTAGCGAAAGCGAGTCTGAATAGGGCGCTTTAGTCGCATGCTCTAGACCCGAAGCGGAGTGATCTATCCATGGGCAGGTTGAAGCGTGGGTAAGACCGCGTGGAGGACCGAACCCACCAGGGTTGAAAACCTGGGGGATGACCTGTGGATAGGGGTGAAAGGCCAATCAAACTCCGTGATAGCTGGTTCTCCCCGAAATGCATATAGGTGCAGCGTCGCGTGTTTCTTACCGGAGGTAGAGCACTGGATGGTCTAGGGGGCTTACCGGCTTACCGAAATCAGCCAAACTCCGAATGCCGGTAAGTGAGAGCGCGGCAGTGAGACTGCGGGGGATAAGCTCCGTAGTCGAGAGGGAAACAGCCCAGATCACCAGCTAAGGCCCCTAAGCGATTGCTAAGTGGAAAAGGATGTGGAGTTGCCCAGACAACCAGGAGGTTGGCTTAGAAGCAGCCACCCTTGAAAGAGTGCGTAATAGCTCACTGGTCAAGTGATTCCGCGCCGACAATGTAGCGGGGCTCAAGCAATCCGCCGAAGCTGTGGCACTCACATGTGTACTCGGTGTCTTTGGACATCCAGGTGTGTGGGTGGGTAGGGGAGCGTCGTGCAGCGTGTGAAGCAGCCTAGTGATGGAGTTGTGGATGCTGCACGAGTGAGAATGCAGGCATGAGTAGCGAATGACGGGTGAGAAACCCGTCCGCCGAATGATCAAGGGTTCCAGGGTCAAGCTAATCTGCCCTGGGTAAGTCGGGACCTAAGGCGAGGCCGACAGGCGTAGTCGATGGACAACGGGTTGATATTCCCGTACCGGCATTAACACGACCCGACCGAATCTGCTGATGCTAAGCCAATGAAACCATGATGTCTTCGGATGGATTGGTGGGGTTGGTGGCCCGAGGTGGTAGTAGGTGCATTGAGGAGTGACGCAGGAGGGTAGTCCAACCGCGGCGATGGTAGGCGTAAGCTGATCCGCGGGCAAGGTGGTAGGGCGAGGCATAGGCAAATCCGTGTCTTATTTAGCCTGAGAGCCGAGGCGGACCCGTTTAGGGGAAGTGGATGATCCCATGCTGCCGAGAAAAACTTCGCAGTGAGTGTTAGAGCCGCCCGTACCCCAAACCGACACAGGTGATCAGGTAGAGAATACCAAGGCGATCGAGTGAACCATGGTTAAGGAACTCGGCAAAATGCCCCCGTAACTTCGGGAGAAGGGGGACCGGATCCGTTACCTTACTTGCTGAGGGAAGCGGTGATGGTCGCAGAGACCAGGCCCAAGCGACTGTTTACTAAAAACACAGGTCCGTGCGAAGAAGTAATTCGATGTATACGGACTGACGCCTGCCCGGTGCTGGAACGTTAAGGGGACAGGTTAGCTGGTTTTGGCCGGCGAAGCTTTGAACTTAAGCGCCAGTAAACGGCGGTGGTAACTATAACCATCCTAAGGTAGCGAAATTCCTTGTCGGGTAAGTTCCGACCTGCACGAATGGCGTAACGACTTGGGCGCTGTCTCAACCGTGGACTCGGCGAAATTGCATTACGAGTAAAGATGCTCGTTACGCGCAGCAGGACGGAAAGACCCCGGGACCTTTACTACAACTTGGTATTGGTGGTCGGTACAATTTGTGTAGGATAGGTGGGAGACTGTGAAGCTCGGACGCCAGTTCGGGTGGAGTCATCGTTGAAATACCACTCTGATTGTTCTGGCTGTCTAACTTTGGTCCGTTATCCGGATCAGGGACAGTGCCTGGTGGGTAGTTTGACTGGGGCGGTCGCCTCCTAAAAGGTAACGGAGGCGCTCAAAGGTTCCCTCAGCCTGGTTGGCAATCAGGTGTTGAGTGTAAGTGCACAAGGGAGCTTGACTGTGAGACAGACATGTCGAGCAGGGACGAAAGTCGGAACTAGTGATCCGGCGGTGGCATGTGGGAGCACCGTCGCTCAACGGATAAAAGGTACCCCGGGGATAACAGGCTGATCTTCCCCAAGAGTCCATATCGACGGGATGGTTTGGCACCTCGATGTCGGCTCGTCGCATCCTGGGGCTGGAGTAGGTCCCAAGGGTTGGGCTGTTCGCCCATTAAAGCGGCACGCGAGCTGGGTTTAGAACGTCGTGAGACAGTTCGGTCCCTATCCGCTGCGCGCGCAGGAGACTTGAGAAGGGCTGCCCCTAGTACGAGAGGACCGGGGTGGACGAACCTCTGGTGTGCCAGTTGTTCCGCCAGGAGCACGGCTGGTTGGCTACGTTCGGGAGTGATAACCGCTGAAAGCATCTAAGCGGGAAGCACGCTTCAAGATGAGGTCTCCCACCGGGTTAACCGGGTAAGGCCCCCAGTAGACCACTGGGTTGATAGGCCAGAGGTGGAAGCGCCGTAAGGTGTGGAGCTGACTGGTACTAATAGGCCGAGGGCTTGTCACTTATCTAAACTTCAAGCCTTGAGTTGCGCTCTGTAACGATGTTCGCGTTCACTGTATAGTTCCCAGGATACGGTCACCCCAGCAGCCCTTTTTGTGGTTCTGTGTTGGTTGATAGTGTTCTTATAGAGTTTCGGTGGCCATAGCGTCGGGGAAACACCCAGTCTCCATTCCGAACCTGGAAGTTAAGCCCTTCAGCGCCGATGGTACTGCGACCGGGAGGTCGTGGGAGAGTAGGACGCTGCCGGACATTCACACTGTTAAGGGCCACCCCGCGAGGGGTGGCCCTTAACATTTCCCCAGACGAATACACACTTGATGAACGACGCGCGGTGTCCCGGCAAGCGTCGTACGTGCAAGATCGGCAGCCGCGTGTTATCGGCTTTTGCCAATTGCCGGCGTTTCCCGCTCGGGTGACGATCGAACGGTGACTTTGCTCGAGAAACTCGTTATGACGTCGCTCAAGCGCGAACTACCGACACGTGCAGATGCGCTTCAGGTGCTCGCGGGCGAGGACGAGCTCGTGGACGTGGTGGCTGCGGCGTTCAAGGTACGACGTGAGTTCTTCGGGCGGCGGGTGAAGCTGAATACGATCGTCAATCTGAAGAGCGGATTGTGCCCGGAGGATTGCGCCTACTGTTCGCAGCGTCTCGGCTCGACCGCGGACATCCTGAAGTACTCGTGGATCGACTCCGTTGAGGCCGCGCAGCTCGCCGGCGATGCCGTCGCAGCCGGCGTGAAGCGGGTCTGCCTGGTTGCAAGCGGGCGCGGCCCAGGTGATCGTGATATCCGCCGCGTTGAGAGTGTGATCGGCGCGATCAAGGATGAGCACCCGCAAGTAGAAATCTGTGTCTGCCTCGGGCTGCTCCAGGCTGGGCAGGCCGAGCGGCTGCGTGCTGCCGGGGCTTACGCGTACAGCCACAACCTGAACACCAGCGAGCAGCGTTACGGCGACATCTGTACGACGCATACGTACGGGGACCGGGTCGAGACCCTGCAACGTGCGGCGCGAGGTGGGTTGTCGCCGTGCTCGGGCGCGATCTTCGGCATGGGGGAGTCGGACGACGAGATCGTCGATCTGGCATTCGCGCTGCGCGAGCTCGATCCGGACTCGGTGCCGGTGAACTTCCTGATCCCGTTCGAGGGAACGCCACTGGGAGGGCGCTGGGAGCTGACCCCGGAGAGGTGCCTGCGGATTCTCGCCCTGTTCCGTTTCTGCTTTCCGGACGTCGAGGTGCGCTTGGCCGGCGGCCGGGAGATCCATCTGCGCGGACTGCAGGTGCTGGCGCTGCACGTGGCGAACTCGATCTTCCTCGGCGACTACCTCACCAGCGAGGGGCAGCCGGGCGCTGACGATCTACAGCTGATCGCTGACGCCGGCTTCACCGTCGAGGGACTCGACCACACGACATCGCCGGATGTACGCCACGACCTGGTCACCCCCAGACGCCGCGGTGCCGGAACCAGCCCACGCAGAGACGCCTAACGCCGTGACGCCCGAGCTGGTGCGCGGGCTGGTGCCTGAGGTTGTGGCGCTGGAGGTGGTGCGCGGAGCGGTGCCTGAGGCTGTGGCGCCGAAGGCGGCGCGCGTGGCGGTGGGTGCGGCGGTGGCGGTGCGTGGGGCGGTGGATGTGGTGGTGCCGGAGGGGGTGCTCGTGGCGACGGTTAACACAGCCCGGTCCGGTGCCCATCACGGTGCCGTCGGCCGCCAGCGTCGGCCGCGGGTGTGGTCGGCGGTGGGCGTGGCGATGGTGATCGCGGGGGTCGCCGGGTGGCGGGGGACGTGTCAGTCATCCTGGTCCTCGCCGTCGGCCACCGCTTGTGGTCGATCGGCCTGCGGGCTGTTCGGGTGGTGATCGGTGGGCTGCCTGTGGGCGGACCTCGCGGGGCCTGACCCACTTGTGGGGATGAGGGTTGGTGGGAAATGGTCGGATGCGGTGGATCGATGGTTGGGACGGTAACGTTTGTCCGATTACTGATCTTCAGCATTGTTAGGAGTCATCGTGGCGACGCCACCTCGCAATCCTCGCTCCGGTTCTGGGGACCGTCGCGGTTCCTCCGGGGGCGCCGGCCGTTCCGGCCGTACTGGTGGTGGACGTTCTGACTCCGGTAACCGGTCGGGTTCCGGTGGGGCTGGTTCTGGTCGATCGGGGGGTCGTCCGGGATCCGGCAGTGGGTCTGGTGGCGGTCGGGGCGGTTCCGGTGATGGTCGCGGGGCTCCGGGGCGTGGCGGTTCGGGCGCCGGGTGGTCCGGATCGGGTGGGGGACAGTCGGCTTCCGGTGGTGCTCGTTCGGGCGGTCCCCGGTCGAGCGGTGGGCCACGTTCGAGCGGTGACCCTCGTTCGGGTGGTGGGCCACGTTCGAACGGCGGGCCCCGGTCGAGTGGTGGACCCCGGTTGGGCGGCGGACCTCGATCGGGTGGTGGCGGTGGTGGCGGTGCTCGTGGGGGCGCCGGCGGACGGTCTGGTGGGGCGCCGGTGCGGCGTAGTGGGATTGCTGGTGGGCGGTCCGGGGCTGGGCGTTCGGGTTCCGGCGATCGCGATGAGAACTCGTTCGAGAACCGGCGTGGGTTTGTTGGGTCCCGAGGGGATGACAAGGATCGGCGGGATCCGTTCCGCGGGCAGATGTCCGGCGAGGGGCGAGACGATCGGTCCGGTGGATATCGCCGGGACGAGCGCGGCGGCGCGCGTGGTGCCGGCGCGGGCCGTGGGATAGCCGGTTCGCGACGCGACGATCGCGGTGGGTTCCGCCGGGACGACCGCGGTGGTGACGACCGTGGTGGGTTCCGGCGCGATGAGCGTGGTGGGGACAGCCGTGGTGGGTTCCGGCGCGACGACCGTGGAGGTCAAGGGTCGGCTGGGTATCGGCGGGATGATCGCGGCGGCGACGACCGCGGAGCCCGGCGGGACGAGCGTGGTGGTCAGGGCGCTGGTGGGTATCGGCGGGATGACCGTGGCGAGGATCGCGGTGGGTTCCGGCGGGACGACCGTGGGGGCGACGACCGTGGTGGGTTCCGGCGCGATGAGCGTGGTGGGGACAGCCGTGGTGGGTTCCGGCGCGACGACCGTGGAGGTCAAGGGTCGGCTGGGTATCGGCGGGATGATCGCGGCGGCGACGACCGCGGAGCCCGGCGGGACGAGCGTGGTGCAGACAGCCGTGGCGGGTTCCGGCGCGACGACCGTGGGGTTCAAGGGTCGGGCGGGTATCCGCGGGATGACCGTGGCGGCGACGACCGCGGAGCCCGGCGGGACGAGCGTGGTGGTCAGGGCGCTGGTGGGTATCGGCGGGATGACCGTGGCGAGGATCGCGGTGGGTACCGGCGGGATGATCGCGGCGGTGACGACCGCGGGTCCCGGCGGGATGAGCGTGGTGGGGACGAGCGTGGGTTCCGGCGGGATGAGCGTGGGGATTCGCGGGGGCGGGTTGATGGGCGTGGTCGTGGGGGCGGTGCTGGTGGGGCCGGGCGCGGGGCTGGGGCTGGTGGTGCTGGGCGTGGGGGCGTTCGGCGGGATGAGCGTGGGGGCCGGGACGAGCGGCGTGGGGGGCCGCGGCGGGAGGAGCGGGAGGAGAGGGTTGGGCCTCGGCGGGACGATCCGAAGATTCCGGAGGGGATCACGGGGGCTGAGCTCGATCGTGGGGTGAAGGCTGAGCTGCGGTCGTTGCCGCGGACGTTGGCGGATCTGGTGGCGCAGCACCTGGTGGCGTCCGGGCGGTTCCTCGACGAGGACGCGGAGCTTGCGTATCAGCATGCGCGTACGGCGCGGCGGCTGGCGGCGCGGCTCGGCGGAGTGCGCGAAGCCGTCGCGATTACGGCGTACCTGGCTGAGCACTACGACGAGGCGTTGACCGAGTTCAGGGCCGTACGGCGGATGACCGGGAACCACGAGGTGCTCGCGATGATGGCCGACTGCGAGCGCGCGCTTGGGCGGCCCGAGAAGGCGCTGGCGCTGACGAAGGACAAGCACGCTCGTGAGCTGTCGGAGCCGACGCAGGTCGAGCTGCTGATCGTGGCGGCCGGCGCGCGGCGGGATCTCGGGCAGACGACGGCGGCGATTCAGATGCTCGAGGTGCCGGAGCTGACCAAGCGGACGCGGGCGGAGTGGTTGCCGCGGCTGCGGTACGCGTACGCCGACGCGTTGGCGGAGGTTGGGCGGACCGATGACGCGCTCGTGTGGTTCCACCGGGCGGCTGGGGTCGACGGTGACGGTGTGACCGGCGCGGCCGAGCGGGCGGCGGAGTTGGAGGGGCTCGAGTTCACCGACCTCGACGATGACGATGGTGTGGTGGACGACGAGTACGTCGACGAGGCGGACACCGGCGACGAGACCGGCGAAGCGGACGACGAGACCGCCGACGAAGCGGACGATGTCGACGGGACGGATGACGACACCGACGACGGCACGGACGATGTCGACCGGACGGACGACACCGTCGATGAAGCGGACGATGTCGGCGGCACGGACGATGTCGGCGAAACCGGCGAAACCGGCGAAACCGGCGAAACCGGCGAAACCGGCGAAACCGGCGATGGCGGCGACGGTACGGACGTCGAGGACCTCGGCGAGGTCGAGGGCGGATCTGCTGAAGGTGTGGCGGGCGGGGAGAGCAAGGGCGGCGGGGAGTAGGGCGTGGGGGTTGGGGGCCTGGCGGCCGAGGACCCGGTTGGTGTGCTGGTGGCGGCTGCGCTCACCAGGGGAGCGCAGCGGCTGCAGAAGTCGGTCCGGATGGTGGCGAACGAGGAGGACGACGCCATCCACCAGGTCCGGGTGTCCTGCCGGCGGCTGCGGAGCGACCTGAAGCTGTTCCGCAAACTGCTGGCGGGCGAATGGGCGACCGGACTCCGAGCCGACCTCGCCTCGCTCGCTCAGGCCTGCGGCGAGGCCCGTGACCTCGAGGTGATCGCCGACCTCGTCCGCGAGAACACCACCAGCGAGGACAACGCAGAGCACGTCGACACGATCCTCACCACGCTCACCCTCGGCCTGGACCGCGCAGCCGCCCGTTCCGCTGAGGTGGTCCTGAGCGACTCGACGAGGGATCTGCTCGCAACACTCGAGGCCGTCGCCGCAGCGCCCGACCTGAAGCCCAACGCGGACAAGCCCTGCAGCGAGGTCCTCCCGCAGCTGCTGCGCTCAGCCACGGACAAGTTCACCCAGGAGGCTGACAAGCTCCGGCCGTGGACCCCTGACGATGACTGGCACCAGGTACGTCTGCTGGCGAAGCGGGTGCGGTACGCCGCCGACACGAGCGCCGCCGTACTCGGTGACGAGGCGAAAGCCACAGCCGCGCACGCAGCGACGTACCAGGAGCTGTTGGGCCAGCACCAGGACCACTGTGCCGCGGCGGACGCTCTGACGGCCATGGCTGTCGAGGCGGCTGCTCAGGACGACCCGGAGCTCTCGTTCACGCTAGGACGCCTCACAGAGCGCCACAGAGCCGCGCGGAAGCCGCTGCGCGAGCAGTTCCTCAGCCTGTATCACCGCCCCTGACTCACAGCGTCCGGAACAGCAGTCCCACTCGTGGCTTCGGGCCGAACGACGTGGCCTTCTGCGGCAGTACGACGCCTTGCGCCGCAGAACGCAATACCTGGTCCATGTGAGGTGCTGTGAGCTCTACGGCGAGCTGCTGCGCGTCAGCAAGTGCTAGGGCGTCCGCAAGGGTGTGGTGGAAGCTGAGCGTGTCCTCAGACACTCCCCATGCCGGCAGCAGCACCTGGTGCAGCAGCGTGACCGCTGGCGCGTCCGATGCCGCATGGAGTGTCAGCCAGCTGGAGCCGTCCGTGACCGAGATGCGGTTCGGGTCGCCCTCCACCCGACCGGGCTGCATCTGCCAGCCGGACGGCGTGCGTAGCTGCACGGTCGCCAGGTCCAGCCCCGGTACGACGCGGTGGATTGGATCCAGCGTCAGCGGGTGCCGTACGTAGTCGACCAGCATGGCCAAGCCGACCTCTGCGCTCTGCCGGTACGGCTCACGCAACTGGCGCTCCAGGTACGCCGCGTACCGGTGGTGCCCGTCCGCGATGACGGCCTCGTGTTTGGCGAGCTCCGCCTCGATTCCTGCCAGTACCTCCGGGTCGCTGATGCGCCAGATCCGGTGCTCGGCGCCGTTGTACGTCTCGGCCTCCACCCAGGGTTCGCCGGACCGTGCCGTATCCACTGCGTCACTGGCCACGCCACCTCCCGCGTACGCGAGCAGAATGGGCTCCAGGTCGGCGTCCGTCGCCTGCATCAGTCTCAGGCGGTCGGCGACCCAGTGCGGCATCACGTCCTCGTGCGGCAGTACTACGTGACGTGTCGGGTCCAGCTGCAACGCGCCGACGAGCCCGCAGAGTAGGGCGTCCCCCAGGCGCTGCTCGTACACGTACAAAGCCGGCTGCTCGTCCTGCACCACCACACCGTCCCGCTGCCACCCGGACAGCCGGTGCGCCGGTTCGTCGTACCGGGCAGGTCCGAGATCCGGATCGCGTGGAAGGATGAGCCTCACCATGTTGTACAGATCAGAGTCAGTCAGCCGCCGCACGATGGCGGGTTCCAGCACGTCGTACGGCGGCGACGTGACGGCCCCCAGTGCACTCACCTTGCCCGCGACGAACCGCCACGCGCGCAGGGGATCGAGTCTCAGTACCGCATCCGGCATGCGCGGAATCGTACGGGAGGCCCGATGAGCTGTGCGCATTGCCGGGCCTCCGGCGCCGGCGGGCCATCGGGCTGTGACTCCCGGTCTTCCCTCGTCGCTCCGGTCGCTTCGCTCCCTCCGCTCCTCAGTCCAGACCGGGAGGCCAGATGACCAAGGAACGAACTGCGCCGGAACCGCTGTCGGCGTGTGACGAAGCGCTCGCGAGCCGGTACGACGTGGCGCTGCTGGACCTCGACGGTGTCGTGTACGTCGGTCCCGACCCCGTGCCGGACGCGCCCGAGAACCTGCGCAAGGCCGCCAAGGAAGGCATGCGGATCGGGTTCATCACGAACAACGCGAGCCGGCCGGCCACGATCGTTGCCGAGCACCTCGCGTCGTTCGGGCTGGACGTGCTCGCCGACGACGTGGTGACCTCCGCGCAGGCGGCGGCGAAGCTGGTCGCGAGCGAGTTCCCGAAGGGCTCGCCGGTGCTCGTGGTCGGCGGCGAGGGACTGTACGTCGCGCTCGAGGAGTACGGGCTGACGCCGGTGCGGAGCAGCGACGGGCACCCGGTCGCGGTCGTCCAGGGCTTCCACCCGGACGTGAACTGGGTGATGCTCGCCGACGGCGCGCACGCGATCAACGAGGGCGCGAAGTGGTACGCGACCAACCTGGACCTGACGATCCCGACCGCGGCCGGCAAGGCGCCCGGGAACGGGACGCTGGTGCAGGCGATCCGGGCCGCCGTCGACGTCGACCCGGTGGTCGCCGGGAAGCCCGAGCCGCCGCTGCTGGAGACCAGCATCGAACGGCTGGAAGCCAAGCGCCCGTTGATGATCGGGGACCGGCTGGACTCCGACATCGAGGGCGCGAACAAGGTCGGCATCGCGAGCCTGTGGGTGGCGACCGGGGTGAACGACGCGTACGACCTGGCGCGGGCGCCGAAGAACCAGCGGCCGACGTACGTCGCTGCCGGGCTCGGGGCGCTGGCGGAGAAGCAGCCCGGGGTGACCGTCGACGGCGGCAAGCACACCTGTGAGGGCTGGACCGCCGAGGTGGTGAACAACGCCGTCACGGTGAAGGGCGAGGGCGAGCCGTACGACGGTCTGCGCGCGATCCTGTCCGCGGTCTGGGCGGCGGTCGACGCGCCCGCCGAGCCTGCGAAGGCCGCGAAGGCGACCGCCCGCGGCCGGCGGCCCCGCCCGAAGCCTGCTCCGACAGCGGATTCCATCGCCCTGGACGCGGCCCTGCACCGGATCGGCCTCGACAAGTAGGTAGGTGCGGCTGGTATTGCGGCACCGAGGCGATACCGTTGCTGGGGACGACGCTAGGAGGCAGTCATGGTGATGGACGCGCTGCGCGGGTACGTACAACTGGCGAACGGGTTGACCGAGGTCACCAAGCAGAAGGCCCAGTCGGCTGCGAAGGCGCTTTTGCAGCAGACCGGGGCGGATTCGCTGACGACCAGGGTGAGCGACCTGGCCGACGAGATCGTTGCCACCAGCAAGAGCAACCGTCAGCTGCTGCAGGCGATCGTGGCGAACGAGGTCGAGGGCGCGGTCGCGCGGCTCGGGTTCGTCCGGTCCGAGGAGGTCGCGGGGCTCTCCCGACGGGTGAAGGCGCTGGAGACCGAGCTCGCCGAGGCGCACGCTGCCGCGGCGGAGCGGCCTGCCGAGCCGGCGCCGGTCGTGGAGGACGTTGTCGAGGCGACCGTGGTCGACGAGGCCCCTGCCCCGGCGAAGAAGGTCCCGGCGAAGAAGGCCGCGGCCAAGAAGGCTGCGCCTGCCAAGAAGACGCTTGCCAAGAAGACGCCTGCCAAGAAGACGCCTGCCAAGAAGGCTGCTGCGAAGAAGGCCCCGGCGAAGAAAGCGGCCAAGAAGGCCCCGGCGAAGAAGACGGCGAAGAAGGCCTGAGATGACCGAGCATCCAGGCGAGCAGTTCCCACCGGGCGTGGATCCGGATGTCGAGCCCGGCTTCGACCCGTACCGCTCCGAGGAACCCAAGCCCGACCCTGACTACGACACCGAGCCGGGTGCGCAGGACGCGCCGCACGATGCGGCGCGGGAGTCGGCGGGCGCGCACGTGGATCCTGCGGCTGTGGAGTTCGGGCCGGAGTTCGCCCGGGCTCCCGGCGAGGAGCACGAGCACGCCTTCGAAGCCGGCTCCGCCGAGGACCCGGCGTACGACGGCACCGGCTCCGGCGAGGACCCGGCGTACGACAGTGGCTCGGCCGAGGATCCGGTGTACGACGGCGACGGCTCCGGCGGGGATCCGGCGTACGGAGGGGATGACGGCGGGCATCCGTTGGTGGAGGAGACGATGGCTCGGCTGGACGGGTTGCGGGAGCGGCCGGTCAGTGAGCACGGTGAGGTGTACGCCGATCTGCACGAGCGACTGCAGACCGCGTTGGTCGAGGCCGACGCCGAGCAGAGCGACCGGGGCTGAGCGGCCGAGAGAGTGGCCAAGGGAGTCAAGCGGTCGCGGCTCGATGCGGAGCTGGTACGGCGGGGACTCGCGCGCTCCCGGGAGCACGCGAGTGAGCTGATCGCGGCCGGCAAGGTGAAGGTGTCCGGGACCGTGGCCGGCAAGCCCGCGACCGGGGTCGGTGCGGATGCGCCGATCGTCGTCGACACGTCCGAGCACGAGGATCCCGGGTACGCGAGCCGCGGTGCGCACAAGCTGATCGGCGCGCTGGAGGCGTTCCCGGACGTCCAGGTGAAGGGCCGCCGTACCCTCGACGCCGGTGCGTCGACCGGCGGGTTCACCGACGTACTGCTGCGTAACGAGGCCGCGCACGTGACCGCGGTCGACGTCGGGTACGGGCAGCTGGTGTGGGCGCTGCAGACCGACGACCGGGTCACCGTGATGGACCGAACCAATGTCCGGACGCTGACGCTGGAGGACATCGGTGGGGATCCCGTCGACCTGGTGGTCAGCGACCTGAGCTTCATCAGTCTGACGCTCGTACTGCCCGCGCTCATCGGTGTGGTGAAGCCGGACGGCGAGCTGGTGCTGATGGTGAAGCCGCAGTTCGAGGTCGGCAAGGAGCGGATCGGCAAGGGTGGCGTGGTCCGCGACCCGGAGCTGAGGGCTGCTGCGGTCCGAGGAGTCGCGGCCAAGGCACAGGAACTCGGGTGGGGGATCGAGGGCGTCGCCGCCAGTCCGTTGCCTGGTCCGTCAGGAAATGTCGAATACTTCCTGTGGATACGCCGGGAAGCGCCGCCTCTCGATGAGACGATGCTCCAAACGGCGATTGAACTCGGGCCGCAGTGAAGGAGGCAGGGGTTGGCTGAGCACGAGCCCCGGCGCGTGCTGCTGGTCACGCACACCGGCCGGGAGCAGGCGGTCGAGGCCGCTCGCGCCGCGCACCGGCTGCTGACCGACGCCGGGATGCAGGTCCGGCTGCTCGGCGGTGAGGCCGAGGAGCTCAAGCTCGACCCGGCGGAGATCGTCGACGACCCGGAGAAGGCGGCGAACGACGTCGAGCTGATCATGGTGCTCGGCGGCGACGGCTCGATCCTGCGCGGCGCCGAGCTGGCCCGCCCGCACGGTACGCCGGTGCTCGGGGTGAACCTGGGCCACGTCGGGTTCCTGGCCGAGGCCGAGGTCGACGACCTGGAGCGGATCGTCCAGGTGGTGGTGGACCGGACGTACACGGTCGAGGAGCGGATGACGCTGGCCGTCGACGTCCGGCTGGACGACGACCTGATCTTCGAGACCTGGGCGCTGAACGAGGCCAGCGTGGAGAAGGCGGCCCGCGAGAAGATGCTCGAGGTCCTGGTCGAGGTGGACGACCGGCCGCTGTCCCGCTACGGATGTGACGGTGTCGTGGTGGCGACGCCGACGGGCAGTACGGCGTACTCCTTCTCTGCGGGCGGGCCGATCGTCTGGCCGGAGGTCGAGGCGATCCTGATGGTGCCGCTGAGCGCGCACGCGTTGTTCTCGCGGCCGATCGTGGTGGCGCCGACGTCGCGGCTGTCGATCGAGCTGGTGCCGTCCTGGCACGGCCGTGGTGTGCTGTGGTGCGACGGCCGGCGGATGGTCGAGGTGCCGCCCGGCGCCGAGATCCAGGTCCGCCGGGGTACGACGCCGGTCCGGCTGGCGCGTGCCCACGAGGCGCCGTTCACCGACCGGCTGGTGGCGAAGTTCGACCTCCCGGTGCTCGGCTGGCGTGGGGCCGCCGAGCGCAAACGCAACGGAAACGGACACTAAGTGTCCTGTCGACGATGCTGGTCACACGCTATCGGCGCCCAGGCACGCACCTCGCGGCGTTGGACGAGCACCCACGATGAAACACCGCATCGAGGGCGCTCGTCCGCCTTGCGATGCACGCACCTGGACACCGCTATCGTGCAACCATCACCGTCGACAGGACACTGACATGCTCTCCGAGATCCGCATCACCGGGTTGGGCGTGATCGAGGACGCGACGCTGGACCTCGACCCCGGATTCACCGCCGTCACAGGTGAGACCGGTGCCGGCAAGACGATGGTCGTGACCGGGGTGAACCTGCTGCTCGGGGGTCGCGCCGACAGCGGGCTGGTGCGGCACGGGACCCGCCGGGCACGCGTCGAGGGCCGCGCGAGCGCCGTACCGCGGGCGATCGTGCAGCAGGCCGAGGATCGTGGCGGTGAGCTGGACGACGACGAGTTGCTGATCGCGCGGGAGCTGTCGTCGGAGGGCCGTTCGCGGGCGTTCCTCGGTGGCGCGTCGGTGCCGGTGTCGGTGCTCGCCGAGGTGTCCGGCGATCTGGTCGCGATCCACGGGCAGGCGGATCAGTGGCGGCTGCTGCAGCCCGCGAGGCAGCGCGAGACGCTCGATACCTTTGCAGGTAAGGCGGTTCTGGTCCCGCTGCAGGAGTACTCCGCGGCGTACAAGCGGCATCGCGAGGTCGAGACGGAGCTGACCGAGCTGACCACCCGCGAGCGCGATCGGCTGGCCGAGGCGGATCTGTTGCGCTTCGGGCTGGACGAGGTCGCGAAGGCGGAGCCGTTGCCCGGCGAGGACCTCGAGCTGGCGGCCGAGGAGCAGCGGCTCGCGTACGCCGACGGTCTGCGTACGGCGGCCACCACCGCCGCGGACGCGATCGCCTCGGAGGACCTGGACTCGACCCGGCCGAACGACGTACTCGGCCTGCTGGCGTTGACGAAACAGGTCCTGGACGGCGAGCGCGAGCACGACCCGAAGCTCGCCGAGCTGGCCGATCGTGCGGGCGAGCTGGGCTACCTGGCGGCCGACCTGGCGCAGGAGCTTTCGTCGTACGCCACCGACGTCGACACCGATCCGGCGCGGCTGTCCGTGGTGAGCGAGCGGCGGGCATTGCTGACTGCTCTGGTACGCAAGTACGGCGCTGACGAGGGCATCGTCGACGAGGTACTGGAGTGGGCGACGCGGTCCGCGACCCGGCTGGCCGAGCTGGACGGCAGCGACGACCGCGTGGAGCAGTTGAACGCCGAGCTGGCCGAACTGGACGCGACGCTCGCGGATCTCGGGCAGCAGATGCGCGCGGCCCGGATCGAGGCGGCCGAACGGCTGGGCGTCGCGGTGTCGGAAGAGCTGACCGGGCTGGCGATGCCGCACGCGAAGCTCTCGGTCGAGGTGCACGAGACGACCGCCGGCCCGTTCGGGATCGACGAGGTCGAGTTCTGCTTCGCGGCGAACCCGGGCAGCCCGGCGCGCCCGCTGCAGAAGGCCGCGTCCGGCGGTGAGCTGTCGCGGGTGATGCTCGCGCTCGAGGTGATCCTGTCCGACACGCATCCGGTGCCGACGCTGGTGTTCGACGAGATCGACGCCGGGATCGGCGGCCGGGCCGCGGTCGAGGTCGGGAAGCGGCTCGCGCGGCTGGCCGAGAAGACCCAGGTGATCGTGGTGACCCACCTGCCGCAGGTGGCGGCGTTCGCCGATCGTCATGCGGTCGTACTGAAGAGCGACGACGGATCGGTCACCACCAGCGGTCTGGTGGCGCTGGACGACGACGCCCGGCTGAAGGAACTCTCCCGGATGATGGCCGGGCTGGAGAACTCCGAGGCTGCGCAGACGCACGCCGAGGAACTGCTCGCACTTGCCGCCGAACGCCACAAACCGCGCCGGAAGCGTCGTTCGAAAGGATGATTTCACGCACCGTCACCGTTAATTCGGTGCGTGAACCAGGGGCCACCCGGGTAAATGAGCAGGTAAGGGGCTCTTGACATGGCAGGATGAGAGCGCGATGAAACTGCCCAGCCTGCGGAGAGCACGTACCACTGAACTGCCCGGCGTCACCGGCGTGGTCCGGCTGGATCGACGTACCAAGAATCTCACCAAACGGCTGAAGCCGGGTGAGATCGCGGTCATCGACCACGTCGACCTGGACCGGGTGAGCGCCGAGGCGCTGGTCGACTGCAAGGTCGCCGGGGTCGTGAACGTGGCCGACTCGATCAGCGGCCGGTACCCGAACCTCGGGCCGGAGATCCTTGTCGAGGCGGGCATCCCGCTGGTCGACGGGGTCGGTCGCGAGGTGTTCTCGGTGCTGCACGAGGGCGAACAGGTCCGGCTCGACGAGGGCACCCTGTACCGCGGGCCGGAGGCGGTCGCGAAGGGTGTCGCGCAGAACAGCAACTCGGTGGCCAACCTGATGGAGGACGCCCGTTCCGGGCTGTCCACTCAGCTCGAGGCCTTCACCGCGAACACGCTGGAGTACCTGCGCCGGGAGAAGGACCTGCTGCTGGACGGCGTCGGCGTACCGGAGATCCACACGCCGATGGAGGGCAAGCACGTCCTGATCGTGGTCCGCGGGTACGACTACCGCGACGACCTCGTCGCGCTGAAGCCGTACATCCGCGAGTACCGGCCGGTGCTGATCGGCGTCGACGGCGGCGCGGACGCCCTGGTCGAGAACGGCTACGTCCCGGACCTGATCGTCGGGGACATGGATTCTGTCAAGGACGAGACGCTGAGGTGCGGCGCCGAGGTGATCGTGCACGCGTACCGCGACGGCCGCGCGCCCGGGTCCGAACGGCTGGAGCGGCTCGGCGTGGAGTCGATCGAGTTCCCGGCCACCGGCACCAGCGAGGACGTCGCGATGCTGCTGGCCGACTCCAAGGGTTCCTCGCTGATCGTCGCGGTCGGCACCCACAACTCGCTGGTGGAGTTCCTCGACAAGGGACGCTCCGGGATGGCGAGCACCTTCATCACCCGGCTGCGGGTCGGTGCCAAGCTGGTGGACGCGAAGGGCGTCGGCCGGCTGTACCGGAGCCGGGTCTCGACGTTCCAGGTGGTCGCGCTGATCGTGGCCGGTCTGTTCGCGGTCGGGATGGCGCTGGTCGCCATCGGCGCCGACGATGTGCTCTGGTCGATCCTGCGGGCGCGCTGGAACGACCTCGTCTACTGGATCCGGGAGCTGTTCACTTGACGTCCACCCATCCCTGGAGGCTGGGATTCCAACCGTGCTACGCGGAGGTAGCGAGTTGAGGTTCACGCTTCTCGGACCCAGACATCGGGTCTCGGCGTGCGGTCGCGGCCCGTCCGGCCGCGATGTTTCGTGCTGCGTTCACGTCAGCGTTCGCGGTGTAACTGCAACATCGGCAGCGGAAGGCGGCTTGGCTCTCGCGCGCCCCCCGGTCCACGATCCCGCACCGCGGACAGGTCTGACTGGTGTAGGCAGGGTTGACCTTTTCGATCCGGCCGGGTGCCTTCTGCTCCAGACGGGTCACGAGCATGCCCCAGCCATTGGCGAGGATGCCTCGGTTCAGACCGGCTTTCTGAGCAATGCGCCGACCCGGCTCGTCCACCGTCCCCTTCGCGGACTTGGTCATCTGCATGATCTGGAGGTCCTCGACACGGATCAGGTCGAATCTGCGCGCCAGGGCAGTGGAGGTCTGTTCGACCCAGTTCTTCCGTCGGTCCGCTTCGCGGGCCTTTACCTTCGCGATCGCGGCCCGCAGTTTTGTGCGACGGTTCGACCCACGCTTGGTGCGCGAGATACCGCGCACCAACCGCACCAACCGCGCCCGCTCACCGGCCCGAAGTCCCGGGACTTTGAAGAGTTCACCGGTCGAGAGTGCCGCCGACACCGCAACGCCCCGATCGACCCCGACAACTCCACCGGTTCCGGGCGCGGCGATCGGGTCCGGAATGACAGCGAACGCGATGTGCCAGCGGCCGGCGCGGTCGCAAGTGACTCGATAGGACTTCGCGTCGGGCAGTGCCCTGGACATCCGGAACTGGACCCATCCAACCTTCGGAACGAGCACCCGCGCCCACTTCCTGGACAGCTTCTGGACGCGCTGAGCTTGGGCGCCGACAACCCGGAACCCCTCGTGTACACCGGCCCGACGCCAGGTCGGGCGGCCGTGTGTTCCCGCAGAGAAATTGGCGACAGCGCGATCGAAGTCCCGCAGCGCTTGTTGCTGCACGGTTTGCGACCCAGCCCGCAACCAGCCGTTCTCGGCGCGAGCTTCGGTCAACTGGCGAGACTGTTCAGCAAACCCTGGTGTATAGCTGCGGCGGCCTGGCGACCACATTCCCCATTGCTCCCGCGCGATGTTCCACACGTACCGCGCGTGTCTGCACTGCCCAAGCAGCAAAGTTACCTGCTCCGGGGTCGGTGCGAGACGGTACCTGGACATGAAAGGAACCCTGCCATGCGTCACCGACAATTCCGGGATCGCTGCTCCGCGGTGCATTTGCCCCCGCCCCATCTCCAAGGACTGAGCTTCCTCCGGAGGTTCGTGTGATCGACTTTCGCTACCACATCGTCTCGATCGTGGCGATCTTCTTCGCCCTGGGCGCCGGTGTGGTGCTCGGGGCCGGCCCGTTGAAGGGCACCGGCAGCGAGCTTGTCCAGGCGCAGGCCGACAAGGATCGCCAGCAACTCGCCGACGCCCGGGCGGAGCTCGTCCAGGTGAAGGCACTGGACAAGTACCGCGACGACTACGTCGCCAAGGTGACCGACGGGCTGACCGCCGGCAAGCTGGCGAACAAGAAGATCACGCTCGTCACGATGCCGAACGCCGACAGCGACCTGAGCGACGGCGTCCAGACCGAGCTGGAGAAGGCCGGCGGCACGATCTCCTCCAAGGTGTCACTGGACCCGAAGCTGTTCGACAGCGGGCAGCGCCAGCTGGTTGAGACGCTGGTCCAGCAACTCGTCACCGCGGACATGAACATCACGCCGAACAGTACGACGTACCAGCGGGCCGGCCTGCTGCTCGCGCGCGGGGTTGCCGCCAAGGAGGAGGGCAAGACCGTCGACGCGGACGCGACCAAGGTGCTCAGCGGGCTGACCGGCGCGAAGCTGCTGTCGCTGAAGCCGTCGACGGTGAAGGACCGGTCCAGCCTGATCGTGGTGATCGCCGCGAAGCCGCCGACGCCGACCCCGGACAACTCGACGTACACCGACGCCGTGGACTTCATCAAGGGCCTGGACATGGGCAGCGGCGGGGTCGTCGTCGCCGGGACGCCGGATTCCGCGAACGACGGCGGATTGCTCAAGGCCTTGCGGAGTGACTCCGACGCCACCAAGATCGTTTCCTCGGTGGACGTGGCCGATCTCCCCGCCGGCCAGATGACGGTGGTCTTCGCACTCGCCGAGCAGATCACCGGGAAGGCGGGGCAGTACGGCGCGATCAACGCGAAGAACGGCATCGCGCCGTCAGCCGTACAGACCAAGGGAAACTGACGTGGGACTTCTGAGCGCTGCCGTCGCGGCGGCCGCTACTTCCGGGCTCGAACGCGCGGCGGAGAAGCTGCCGAAGGAGAACCGGGAGCCCTTCGAGCGGACGAACCACCGCGGTGAGACGGTGACGCTGCTCGAGGGTCCGGGCGCGGTGCTCGGCGCCCTGGCCGGTGTGCTCGCCTCCCGTGGCAGCAACAAGGTCAAGGCGGCCGCGGTGGTCGCGGGTGCGGTGTCGGGCGCGGTCGGTGCGTACGACGATCTGCGCGGGACCACGCAGGCCAAGGGTTTCCGCGGTCATCTGAGCGCGTTGAAGCGCGGTGAGGTGACCAGCGGTGCGGTGAAGATCCTCGGCGTCGGCGCGGCCGGTATCGCCGCCGCCGCGCTGCTGCCGCGGAAGTCCCGCGGTGTGAAAGCCCTCGCCGGGGTCGTTGCCGACGGCGCCCTGATCGCCGGTACGGCGAACCTCACCAACCTGCTCGACCTCCGTCCGGGCCGCGCGCTGAAGGCCGTGACCGCGCTGAACGCACCGCTCGCGGTCGTGAACGGCCCGGCCGGTGCGGTCGTCGGTGCGGCCGCCGCCTCCGCCCCGGCCGACCTCGGCGAACGCGCCATGCTCGGCGACTGCGGCGCGAACGGCCTCGGCGCGATCACCGGTACGGCGCTCGCCACATCCCTGCCGCGCCCGCTGAAGGCGCTCGCGCTGGCGCTGGTCGTCGGCCTCAACCTGGCCAGCGAGAAGGTCAGCTTCACCAAGGTGATCGCCGACACCCCTGCCCTCGACAAGATCGACCAGTGGGGCCGACGACCCAGGTGAGTCGGGTCGCCCGCGCCGCGCTGATCGTCGCGGCGGTCACCGTTCTGGCGCGGGTTGTCGGCTTCGGCCGGTGGCTGGTGTTTTCGAAGACAGTTGGTGCGGGATGCCTGGCGGAGGCGTACACGACGGCCAACCAGCTGCCCAACATCCTGTTCGAGGTGGTTGCCGGTGGGGCGTTGGCCGGGGCGGTCATCCCGGTGCTGGCCGGTCCGGTCGCACGGGACGACAGGGCCGCGCAGGGCCGGATCATCGGGGCGTTGTTGTCCTGGTCGTTCGTGCTGCTGACGCCGGTCGCCGTACTGGCCTGGCTGCTCGCCGGGCGGTACACCGACGCGATGCTCGACCCGGGTGCAGCCTGCGGCAGCACGACGGCGACTGCGACCCGGATGCTGGCGATCTTCGTGCCGCAGATCTTCGGGTACGCCGTCGCGGTGGTCGCGACCGCCGTTCTCCAGTCCCACAAGCGTTTCGCGGCCGGCGCCCTGGCCCCGCTGATCTCCAGCCTGGTCGTGGTCGGGACGTACTTCGTCTTCGCGGCCGCCGCTCCGGACGCGGACCACGCCTCGCAGGGCGCCAACGACGTACTCGCCTGGGGCACTACGGCCGGTGTGCTCGCTCTTGCACTCACTGTCCTCGTCCCGATGCTCGTACTGCGCCTGCCGATCAAGCCGACGCTCAGGCTCGATCCTGGCGTCGGTCCGGTACTGCGGCGGCTCGCGCTCGCCGGAATCGCCGTACTGATCGCGCAGCAGCTCACGTTCGTCGTCACGACGTACCTGGCCAACCACCGCGGGGTAGCGGGCAGCATCGCCGTCTACACGTGGGCGAACGCGATCTACCTCCTGCCGTACGCCGTCCTGGCCGTGCCGATCACCACCGCCGTCTTTCCCCGCCTGGCAGCAGCGTTCGAGGCAGGGGAGGGGTTCGACCGGTACGCCGCCATGTCTACGCGGGCCGTGATGCTGGCGGGTGGCGCGGGTGCGGCCCTGCTGATCGGTACGGCGGTACCGGTCGCCCGCATCTTCGCGTACAACGACGGCGCGGTGCAGGCGGGTCAGGCGGCCTCCTTGGCCAACGGCCTGCTCGCGTTCGCCCCTGCCGCCATCGGGTTCGCCGTACTCATGCACCTCGGCCGTGTGCTCTACGCGCGGCACTCGGGGCGTGAGGTCGCTGTTGTGACCTCAGGCGCCTGGGTGCTCGTAGCGGTAGCCGGTGTGGTGCTCACAGCCCACTGGGACGCAGTACCGGCGCTGGCAGCCGCCATGTCGATCGGTATGGTCGTCGGAGCGTTCGTCCTGCTGCTGGTACTGCGTCGTGAGGCAGGGCCTGGTGTGCTGGCCGGAGTACCACGTGCGTACCTCACAGGCCTCGCAGGCGCTGTACTGGCGGGTGCTGCCGGGTGGGTGGTCGCCCTGCCCGCAGGACACGGTGGAGTGGGCAAGGCGGTCCTGTTCGCGCTCCTGTCCGGGCTCGCCGTTGTCGTCGTGTACGCCCTTGTCGTGCTTGCATTGGATCGCGCGGATGCTCGCGCACTCGTACGACGGGAGAAAGCATGAGGATCGGGCTGCTGCTCGCGGAGTCGCGCGGCGGGATCGGGCAGCACGTTGCCTCGCTGGTGCCGCGGTTCGTCAGTGCCGGGCACGAGGTGGTGGTGTGCGCCCCGCCTGGCACCGCTGAGCACTTCGACTTCGCTCCCGCAACCGTCGTGACCCAGGCTGTCGGGCTGCGCGGCTGTGATGTCATCCACGCGCACGGGTACCGCGCCGGTATGGCTGCGCTGCGGGACAGGTCTCGGCTGCGCCCACTGGTCGTCACCTGGCACAACGCGGTGATCGCTGCGGGGCCACGGGGGCTGGTGATGCGCATGGGGCAGCGGCTGGTTGCCCGCGGCGCCGACCTGACGCTAGGCGCCTCCAGCGACCTCGTGGAGCTGGCCAAGAGCCTTGGCGCCCGCAACGCCCAGCTGGCACCTGTAGCGGCTCCTGCGATGCCCACGGTCCGTATGTCGCGTGCAGCGGTCCGTCGTGAGCTGGGCCTCCGCGACCAGCCCGTCGTGCTCACGGTGGGCCGGCTGGCGCCGCAGAAGGACTACCCGACGCTCCTGTCCGTAGCTTCACGCGTGCACGAGTCCACCCCGGACGCAGTGTTCGTAGTCGTCGGTGACGGGCCGTTGCGGGACAACCTGCAGGCGCGGATCGACGCGGAGCACCTGCCCGTGCGGCTGCTCGGGCACCGCAACGACGTCGCGGACCTTCTGGGTGCCGCGGACGTGTTTCTGCTCACGTCGCACTGGGAGGCCCGCGCGCTGGTCCTCCAGGAGGCGATGCAGGTCGGCGTACCGGTGGTCGCGACCGCGGTCGGCGGCGTACCCGAACTGGTCGGCGACAGCGCAGTACTGGCGTTTCCCGGCGATGCGGACGGTCTGGCCGACGGCGTACGGGCGGTCCTGGCGGAGCCCGAGACGGCGAACGCTATGCGGACACGAGGCCGGGAACTGGCCGCCAGATGGATGGACGAGGACGCCGTGGCAAAGAATCTCATCGACATCTACGCGGGTCTCGTCGCGACCGGTGCTTGACACGAGGTAGGCTGGAGACCCGTGGACAGGGCTTCGACTTCCCAGCAGACCAAGCACGTATTCGTCACCGGTGGCGTGGCATCCAGTCTCGGTAAGGGACTGACAGCGTCCAGCCTCGGCAGTCTGCTGACGGCTCGGGGCATCCGCGTCACGATGCAGAAGCTGGATCCGTATCTGAACGTGGATCCCGGCACGATGAACCCGTTCCAGCACGGCGAGGTGTTCGTCACCAACGACGGCGCCGAGACCGACCTGGACATCGGCCACTACGAGCGCTTCCTGGACCGGGACCTCTCCCAGGTCGCGAACGTGACCACCGGCCAGGTGTACTCGAGCGTGATCGCCAAGGAGCGCCGCGGCGAGTACCTCGGCGACACCGTGCAGGTCATCCCGCACATCACCAACGAGATCAAGGAACGGATGCTGGCGATGGCCGGCCCGGACGTGGACGTCGTACTGCACGAGATCGGCGGTACGGTCGGCGACATCGAGTCGCTGCCGTTCCTCGAGGCGGCCCGGCAGGTCCGGCACGACGTCGGCCGCGACAACGTGTTCTTCCTGCACATCTCGCTGGTGCCGTACATGGCGCCGAGCGGCGAGCTGAAGACCAAGCCGACCCAGCACTCGGTCGCCGCGCTGCGCTCGATCGGTATCCAGCCGGACGCGATCGTCTGCCGGGCGGACCGGCCGATCCCGGACAACGTGAAGCGCAAGATCTCGCTGATGTGCGATGTCGACGTCGAGGCCGTGGTGGCCGCCGTCGACGCGCCGTCGATCTACGACATCCCGAAGGTGGTGCACGCCGAGGGCCTGGACGCGTACGTCGTCCGCCGGCTGAACCTGCCGTTCCGGGACGTCGACTGGACCCGCTGGGACGAGCTGCTCCGGGTCGTGCACCACCCGAAGGACGAGGTCACGGTCGCGCTGGTCGGTAAGTACATCGACCTGCCGGACGCGTACCTGTCGGTCGCCGAGGCGCTGCGCGCGGGCGGGTTCCACAACGACGCCCGGGTGAACCTGCGCTGGATCGCCTCCGACGAGTGCGCCACCCCGGAGGCCGCGGCCCGGCTGCTCGGGGACGCGGACGCGATCTGCGTCCCAGGCGGCTTCGGGGTGCGCGGCATCGAGGGCAAGATCGGCGCGATCCGGTACGCCCGCGAGCAGGGCGTGCCGATCCTCGGGCTCTGCCTCGGCCTGCAGTGCATGGTGATCGAGGTGGCCCGCGACCTGGCCGGGCTCGACCAGGCGAACTCCAGCGAGTTCGACCCGGACGCCGAGCAGCCGGTGATCGCGACCATGGAGGAGCAGAAGCACATCGTCGACGGCGCCGGCGACCTGGGCGGCACCATGCGGCTCGGTCTGTACCCGGCGAACCTGGCCGAGGGCTCGATCGTCCGCGAGGTGTACGGCGCTCCGTCGATCCAGGAACGGCACCGGCACCGGTACGAGGTGAACAACGCGTACCGGGACAAGCTGGAGGCCGCCGGCCTGGTGTTCAGCGGGCTGTCGCCGGACCACGAGCTGGTCGAGTTCATCGAGCTGGAAAGGGCCGTCCACCCGTACTTCGTGGCCACCCAGGCGCACCCGGAGCTGCGGTCGCGGCCGACCAAGCCGCACCCGTTGTTCTCCGGCCTGGTCGCGGCCGCACTCGACCGGCAGCGCGAGTCCCGGCTCCCGGTGGAGGACCCCAAGCCGGCCGCCGCGAAGAAGGCCGCCAAGCCTGCTGACAAGGCCGAGACGGTCAAGGCGTGATGAAGGACTACCCCGAGCTCCGGTTCGGCGCGGGCCTCGCCGACCGGCCGGAGCACTGGCCGGTCTCCGCCTCCGAGGTGGTGCACCAGACCGGCCGGGTGATCTCGGTACGCCGGGACACCATCGAGCCTCCGGGCGGTACGTCGTTCGTCCGGGATGTCGTCGTACATCCCGGAGCCGTCGGCGTGGTGGCGCTCGACGAGAACAACCGGATGCTCCTGGTCCGCCAGTACCGGCACCCGGTCGGCCACAAGCTGCTGGAGGCGCCCGCCGGGCTGCTCGACGTACAGGGTGAGCAGTACCGCCTGGGCGCCGAACGCGAACTGTGGGAGGAAACCGCGACCAAGGCTGCCGACTGGCGCGTCCTTGTAGACGCGTTCACCTCACCCGGCCTGACGAACGAGGCCGTCCGCATCTTCCTGGCCCGCGACCTCTCACCTGCCGACGAGACGTTCGAACGCGAAGCCGAAGAAGCCGACATGGAAACCGTCTGGGCCCCGCTGAT